>JALWZB010000030.1 GCA_027002995.1 Desulfurococcales archaeon | reverse complement strand
TTCAGCATCTCGTACTCGCGTGCCTTTAGCTGCGGCGGGTGCCCGTCAGCGACCTTCGGGAGTTGCGGGTACGTTAAGTGCCCTAAGTGCGGTTACGAGTTCCCCTTAACGAAGTGAGGGTAAGGGATTCCTTCAGGTAGTGATGAGTACTCCGTTTCTCCCTAGGTGTTCATTCCAGTTGTTTTTATGTTGGTTCATGGTCGCGCCTAGGGGTTCCGCCTCGCCCAGAGGGCTCACCCCCGCGCAGGGTTCATCCCGTAGGGTCATGGGCGGCGGTCGAGCCCAACGGCACAGGGCTTCCATCCAGGCTTAAGCCCTGCAGGGCTCGGAGCGTCGCTCCCATCGCCCCGCAGAACCCCGAAAGAAAACTTAACTGCTAACTCATATAAATGTCTCCCTGTATTAATTTGTAATTAGTAGATATTCACTGCCCCGGCCAGACCGGGTGGGATGAAGACAATTCCTTTATCTGATCACCGCACCCTCCTCAAGGGTCTTCACCTTTTTACGCGTATTCAATAACAGAATGTAGTATGTGGGGGTTAGTGAGCAATGGTTGAGATAGAACTCAAGGGCTGGCAGGCGATGAGGGTGCTTCACCCAAGACCAGCAGTAATCGTGATCTCTAGGTCAGAGGAGGGCAAGGTAAACGGGTGTGCTGTCTCATGGATAACCCCGGTTAACGTGGATCCACCAATAATAGCGCTGTCCCTCGCGTATAGCAGGCTAACCTACGAGTACGTTAAGGAATCAGGTGAGGCAACGATAAACGTGTTACCCGCAGACGCGTACAACGCCGTACACTACGTCGGCCGCGTGTCGGGGAGGGAGGTCCCGGACAAGCTGATTAAGGCAGGATTCCAGCTGGTCCCCTCTAGGGCGGTTTCAACCCCGCACATAGATGGGGCCGCGGCCTATGTTGAGGCAGTCCTACGTGACGAACTCAAGTACCCTGACCACGCGATACTCACGTTCGAGGCGCTGAGGGTTGTGGCTGACAGCAGGTACTTCAAAACGGTGTTCAAGGAGGAGAACCCAGTACTGCTCCATGCTGGCGGGGACACGTACGTAGTGAAGTATGAGTACGTGAAGGCCTCCCAACATAGTTAAGGTCTAGCAGGTAGCGGACTACCATCGCCTGCATATCTCCGCCCCCAAGTAGGTTCCCTCGACGACTCGCTATACCCTAAACCTTAGTCACGTGATTACTTAATAATGGCGGGCTCGCTTGATGCCGCTGTGTAGAACGCTTACACTTATATCGGGGGCATGAGATAGTTAGGACGGGTTACATTATATGAGATGGGAAGTGGTTTGTAAACCCTCATACTCCCTCCTCAAAGTGTACTTAGAGTCTCCGGGCGAGGAACTCACGGCGGAGCCCGGAGCGATGGCGGTAATGAGGGGTCCGGTGAGGATAAAGACCCATACTGGCGGCATAGGCCGTGCGTTAATGAGGGCTATAGCTGGTGGGGAGTCCGTCTGGCTTAACACCTTCATAGCGGAGGGGCCCTCCGAGATCTGGATAGCGCCTAAGTTCCCTGGGGACATATCGTACTTCCAGCTCGACGGGTCGAACCCACTCATAATAGCTGACACATCCTACCTAGCCAGTCACGGGAACGTGAGCATAAGCGTTGCGTGGAGAGGGTTCAAAGGATTGCTAGCTGGTGGTGGGGGGCTAGTGTGGCTAAAGGCGGAGGGTGTAGGAGGTGTTTGGGTCTCGAGTTACGGAGGCATAGAGAGGATAGACCTAGCGCCCGGGGAGAGAACGATAATAGATAACTTCCACTTCGTCGCCATGACTCAGAGCGTCAGGTGGAAGGTTAGGAAATTCGGCGGGCTGAAGTCCGCGATCCTCGGTGGCGAAGGGTTAGTGATGGAGGTTGAGGGCCCTGGGACAGTGTACGTGAGCACGCGGTCATCCGAACTAATGAGGTTACTGGAGAGGGCTAGGTAGCGAAGCCATTACCCTAAGCCATTTTTAGGCGTGCCCACCATTAACATCGGAGCCTTACTTTGAGGAAAGCCTTACTAGTAACGTCACTCGCGGTCATATGGGTCAGTATATCGGTCTCATCAATACTCGTCCTGCTTTCCGGCGAGACCGCGTGGGTATGCGCGTTCTGGAGACTCATGTTAAGCCTCCCCCTGCTCGCGCTCTCCGCCTTAATTACCCGCACCCCACTTAACGCACGCTTAAGCCCACACAACACCGTAGCCTCAGTAACTGCGGGTGCCCTACTAGCACTGCACTTCGTGACGTGGATGGAGTCACTCCACCTAATCAGCGTGGCCCTCTCAACAACGCTCGTGGTAACGTACCCAGCCATCTCAGCATTAATAGGCCACGCCATAATGCACGTCAAGGTGAGGCGAGAGGAGGTTATTGGACTCCTCATCGCGTTAGGCGGGGTCATCGTCGCCCTCTACAACGGCTTGATAGGCGGTAACGTGGGGCCCTCATGGCCTCTAGGCTCGGCACTAGCGATAATAGGTGCGTTCGCCGCCGCAGGGTACTTCAGCTTAGGAGGCCACTTAAGATCCTCCGGGATGAACCTAGCCCAATACACGCTACTGGCTTACGGCTCGGCAGCCGCGTGGTTATTGCTAGCATCCACTCTAGCGGGTGTACACTTAATCCCTACAAGGCTTGAGGCATGGCCCTACCTACTCGCCCTTGCAGCCATACCCATGATGGGTGGGCACACACTAATGAATTACTTACTGAAGAGGATGCCGGCCCATGTAGTGACTTCAATAGCCTTGGGGGAGCCTGCCGGCGCATCAATACTCGCCGCCGCAATCCTGGGTCAGGTACCGTCAGCGAACGTGGTTATGGGGATGACCCTAACGATGTTCGGTGTGTGGCTCGTAATTAGGTCGAGTTCATACGCCAGTAACGTCTGATTAGCTGGAAAACACAAGCACGTAGTGATGCCCAGCATACCTAGTCATGCGCTTAACTACGCTTAATCTCGTAACTTAGGAGTGCCCTTATCTACGTGTTCGTGCTTAGTTAGTGGTGGAGGTTGGACGTGGGCGTCGGGCGCGTGAGGCTTTTGAGGATGCTTACGTTGGTTGCCGTTGTTGCGGCGTTTTCCTTCACGCTTTGGGTCTACACGCTTAAGCCATACGTGTACGGCATAGACGGGCCATACTACTTGGTTCAGTACTTCAGCTTGAGGGATCACCTCAGGTTAGAGTACCCGGACCCTCCGCTAGTGTTTCTCCTTCTCTACCCCTTTGAATATGTTGCCGATGCACTGTGTGGGGATCCGGGGCTTGGGTTGAAGGTGGGTGTCTCGCTCTTTACGGCGTTGACTGCGGCCCTGATCTACTGTGTTGCCCGCAGGCTACTTAAGGGTGAGTTGGTTGTGCCTACGCTGCTTGCCTTGACGTACGTCGTGTGGCCTCAGACGTTGAGGCTTGAGACCGACTTCATCAAGAACAGTGCTTCCTTCCTCTTCGTTGCGTTACTTGTTTACGTGCTGGTTAATGACTCGTTAAGGCTCAGCACCAGGTCGGTGCTAGGGGTTGCGGCGGTCGTGTGCGCGTCATTAACGCATGTGATGGGCTTCGCGTTAGCGTGGGTTAGCGTCATAACGTGCTTCACCGTGCTGCTGATTAGCCGGAGAGGCGTAGGTGCGCGGTCGTTGCTTAGGGACCCGGTGATTCCCGCGTTCCTGGCCCTCACCGTGGTGACGGCCACCGCGTTGGTTTGGCCCCCATTGATAGGTGGTGATTTGAGGAGGTTTAGCGAGTTCTTGAGTGCTGTGGGAACGCAGGGACTAGGTACGAGAGCTCCTAAGCCTGCCCCACCCAATCAACTCTTCAGTAGGGCTTCACCCTCCTTCGCGTGCGTCGGGCCGACGCTGTACTACGGACTAACCTACCTGCTCGTGATTGCTTCGTTGGTCGTGGCGGTTCTTAGGAAGGATCGGAGGTTAAGGTACGTTGCACTACTATCAGCGGCTGCCTTAGCTGTGCTCAATATACCCACGTACCCCGCTGGGTGGGGCTTCAGGTTGAGGCTAGCGTCATGCCTCTTCGTGCCGTTAGCTATCGCGGCGCTCGTAGCTGGTGCCGGAAGGAGGTCCGTTAAGTTCACTCACGTGCTCCTAGGGTTTTTCCTGGCGGTGGCGGTGCTCGGCGCCTCAGTGACTACCTACCTGATAGGCCCTAGCCTCCCTCCCCCGGCGATAGAGGAGCTTAAGGCAATCAATCACTACGTTCCTGAGGGTTCCGAGGTCTTCGTTCCTCACGCGGGTGTGAGGTACTGGTTTGAGGCCCTACACTACGGTGAATACGTGGTTCTTAAGAGACCTCCTCCCATAGGGTCGGGGGCGTACATCGTGACCATGCTTAGAGGGCCTCGCCCACCGCTCGCAGCTAGGCTTGTGTATGAGGGTGAGTTCTTCGCGGTTTTCAAGCTCCCGTAGCACCAAAGTTTTGATATGTTGCGAATACGTTAGAATAACTAGGTATGAGTGTTGAAGCTCAGCGTATACCACTTCACAGACCTCCCCCGCTCCTACGCGGTTCTTCAGTTCGAGGAGGGTGAGGAGGGGAAGGTCCTCGACGCGCTTAAGTCGCGGAGCAAGGAAGGGACGCGGGGGTTGATTGACTTCATCACCAACGTGCTTGGCTCTGGGGTTAGGGGTGTGAGCATAGCTTTCGGCACCCTCAACTATAGGGGGCACGACCTCGACATGGCTTACCTTAGGATAGAGCTGGAGGACGACAGAGAGTACGTGCTTGAAGTGTATAGGGACTCAGCAATGATTAACTCAAACACGGGCGCGTTAGAGGCGTTGGAGGACATAAAGAAGCTCATGCATGCCCTCTGCCCCAACCTAAAGGAGCCGCGCAGGCCCACCTTAGTAGGCTTTTAACGACTCCTCATAAGCACCGTGAATACTTACTGCTTAAGCGGGTGTATTAACGAATAACTTTTTATTCCCCTCCGGGAGAGACCCTAATATACGTCTAACCAGGCGGGGTTCTCCCGCGGGGTGCGTGACGTGCCGGAATGGGGTGAGTGGATATGGTTCAACGGAAAACTCGTCGAGTGGGGTGAGGCGAAGATCCACGTAATGACTCAAAGCCTGCACTACGGGACTTCGGTCTTCGAGGGCATTAGAGCGTACCTACTGGATGACGGGGACGTCGGGGTCTTCAGGCTCGAGGAGCACATGAAGCGCTTCATCGAGTCGGCCAAGATATACGGCTTCACAGTACCTTACAGCATCAAGGAGTTATGCGACGCAGTAGTAGAGACCGTGAGAGCTAATGGGCCGAGCGACTACTACGTCCGCCCCATAGGCTTCATAAACCTGCAGGAACTCTCGCTCGTACCCTCCAGCAGGGAGTTAAGCGTCGCCATAGGCGTCCTCAAGTGGGGTAAGTTCCTGGGTAAAGCGTACGAGGTTGGGGCTAAGGTAACGGTGTCCGGATGGAGGAGGGCCCCGCAAGACGTGATGCCCGCACCAGCCAAGGCAGGAGGGCATTACGTGCTCGCGTACATGACCTCCCTCCAAGCCAAGGTAAGGGGCTTCGACGAAGCCCTACTACTTGATGAGCGGGGCTTCGTGGTTGAAGGGTCGGCTGAGAACGTCTTCATGATTAAGGACAACGTAGCCTACACCCCACCAACGAACTCACCCATCCTCATAGGCATAACCAGGGACACGACCATGAAGCTCCTCGAGAACGAGTTAGGCGTCAAAGTGATTGAGAGGGACATAGCCCTCGGCGAGTTCCTAACAGCTGACGAAGCATTCTTCGTCGGCACGGCAGCGGAGGTAACGCCGGTCGTCGAGGTCGACGGGGTGAAGATAGGTGACGGGAAGCCCGGGGAAGTAACGAGGAAGCTCCAGAAACTATACGAGGACGTCGTGAGGTGCAGGATCCCCAAGTACTCACACTGGGTTACTAGGGTAGGAATCAAGAAGGCAGGTTAACGTAGTCATCATTAAAAATTACTTTAAGCCCCTGCCGAACTCCTCCAAACTAACTACTTCCTCCAAAGCCTTCCTGGGCTTGGGTGAGGGCTTCTCCGCCGGGTACCCGACAGCGAATATCGCTACCGGGACGTACTTTCCAGGCGCCTTAATAGCCGCCCTAACCTCCTCTATGTTCCGTAGTGTCTGGATCCAGACCGCGCCCAAGCCTAGGCAGTGGAGGGCGACCCATAAGTAGGTGGCGGCTATCGCCGCGTCAGCCACGTAGGAGTGCGGGGACGCCTCAATGTCGGCGAGCACGACTATCGCGGCCTTAGCGTTCCTCAAGGGCGCTGCGCCGACGTGTATCTTGGACAGCTCATCGAGCGTCCTCCTGTTCTTCACTATCACGAAGTGCCATGGCTGACTGTTCCTGGCGCTGGGTGCCTGCCTAGCCACGTCCACAGCCTTAAGCAGGAGCTCGTCCGGAACCTCCCTATCCTCAAACCTCCTAACGCTCCTCCTGCTTAGGAGGGGCTCCAAACACTTCTCAGACTCCATGAACACGTCACCAAGGTTAATTCAGTGAACCACACTATAAAACAATGGTGCTTGCAGCGCGACGGTTTCAAGCAAGCACGTCAAGCCGATCGCACACCTAATTAACCCTAGACGCGGGGAAGGTAACGGTACGGTAGCAATGCGTGAGCCCAGCGTGGAGAGCTTGAGGCGCAGGGCAAGGGAGGCTGGCGAGGCACTGAAGGAGGTTAAGGTGCCGGGATTCGACGTGAGCGTTATTGACTCAGGAGTGGTCACGAAGATCACCGTAAGCAGGGACGGGAACGCCGTAGCGGTCTTCGTTGACGTAACGGGTAGTGACCCCTCATGCAACTTCTGCAGGATGATTAACTGGGCCCTCTGGAGCAAGGTGCTCCTAGCGATGGAGGACAAGCTACGTGCCCTAGGCTTCAAGGAAGTGCACTTCTTCGACACTAGGACAGGATTCGAAGTGAGGAAGCTAGAGAACCTGAGAAGGTAAGCACCCTAAGGCAGAACCTAAGGTAAGGAGGGAAAAAGAGAGGTTGTGTTGGGCGCCGCCCAGCGGCGCCCCAGAAACGGCACGTACTGCTCAGCCTGCGCCTTCCCTCCTCACTTCCCTCCAGCGTCGGCAAAGGCGTGAGCATCACGGGATCGGCATGCCCTTAGAGAGTGATGGGCATGCCGCTGTCGGGGCCTCCCCACTCATTAGTGGGGCACGTACACCTAGGCTTATTTCACACATATCTCATTACTACCGCCCGCGGAGGGCGGGGCATCGCTCGATCTACGTTTTCTTCTCAGCCTCCTTGCATGGATCTCATGCGGGGGCAGGCCCCTTACGCTGTACGTCATACTCCAGGTATTCAGGGATGCGGGATGGGATTTCCCCTTTCCTTACTAGTGATTCATTCATTGCTGGTTCGTCTGGCGCCGGGTCGGCACAGATTGCTAGGCTTCGGCATTAACGCTGTTTTAGGGATGGCAGAAACTCCCTATCCTGTTACGATACGGGGGCTTACGCCCCGCGATGCCGTGAGTGTTGAGTCCCCGGCACTGGCGGGGATTCTGTTATTACTGACGCCGCTGGGCGGCGCCATACTACTTCCCGTATCAGAGTTAATAAGTTATCATTAACGCGTCAAATAAGAGGGCGGTCTAATCTATAACGGTACACGTATATGTGGGAAATTAGCGATGAGGCTTAACCCTCAACACGTTCTTTACCTGCGCACGACCTCTAGTATTGGGGTTAAGGGTGCGCTACCTTAGGCTCGCGGCGGCGATACTGATTCTCCTGTTGCTTGCTTCGCTTACTGCGTTGCCCACGCTACGTAGTGCTGGGTCCCCACACGCTGGGAGTGCGGGCGACGTTGTTGTTAAGGCGAATGTCTGGGTGGTGCTGGCGGGGTTAGGAAGCATAGCTGACATAGTTAAATCCACGCTTAGGGGCACGTATGAGTCAACGCTGAACTCCAGCCTAGGGTTAAGACTCGCTGTTAAGCTCCACGTGATCACGTACGGTAATGCCTCGGAGCTCGCGACCATCGCTAGGAGGGATGCTGTGATCTCTAGGAACGTGCCGGAATTCATCGTCAGGTACGTGAGGGGCGAGCACCCAACATGGGTCATTAAGGGTGTTGAGTTAGTTAGGGCTGACCTATTCGAGAGGGATGCGTGGATCCTCCTAACCAGTGAGGGTGTGGTGCCCAGCAACGCTGACTACGTCCTCCTAATAATGTATGCGCCTCCACCGCAAGGCTACTTCAGAACATACTACATCAGCAAGTACGTCCCTGAAGTCAGGGGCTACAGGAACTATACCGGGATGATTAACTTCGGCGGGAACACACCCCTATACTTCATAGACCTCTCAGCCATACCGGCTGAGTGGCCTAGTAAGAGTCAGCCGGGGTACTCATCAGGCATTCACGTTAACGTGACGGTCAACCCGCCCTTATGGGATGTTAGGAGCCCGAGTAAGGCGGCGGAATTAGTAAAGCACTACGTTGAGGGGTACGTGGGGTTCCTGGTTGCGAGGAGGCTATTCGCTGGCCTCAAGTGGGTGCCGAGGTACGTGGTCAACGTAACGATACTGGACTTCAGCGTGGGGAGGGAAGGGGCTAGGAAGGTGTTGAGGATGCTTAATCCAAACACCTTAGAGGTGATGCTCCACGCACTCCTCCCGAGCGCGGAGTGGGGCGTGTACGTAACCGTCGTTAACGGTAGCACCACCCCCTTCCGCAACGTCCTGCTGGATGGTGTTAGGCGCGTCGATGGTTGCGTTGCGCTTAACGCCTCCCGAATATACGCGATGCTTGAGAAGGGGGTGGTTGCTAAGGTCACCTACGTCGGCGGCGAAGCAGTGATCCCCGTATACGTCCTCGTCGGCACCCACCCCCTATGCATGTACTTCGGAAACACGAACTTCACGGGCATGGCGATGCCTGGCTTAGGCATAGCTATAGCGTTCCCCGGCTACGCACGCAGGGTCTACGAGCTAGGCATGGATGACGTCATAGCTCACGAGGTTGGACACATGCTCGGTCTCTCCCACCCCTTCGACAGGGTGGGTGATTTCGCTAACACCTACCCGCCTGGCGACAAGAACGGGTACGCTAGGTGGTGGTTCTTCGACTTCGTAGCCACGCCAATGAGTTACGCCCCAACACTTACTGGGTGGGATGGCGGCCTATTCTACTACGACGCCAAGTCCTTAAGCAGGTACGTCGCCACCCACCTCCTCAAGGAGGCCATAGCCAGGGGTGCCCCTGAGGGGGTGGTTTTAGCGGCTATGGAGAAGTTGAGTGAGGATGAGGTGCTGGGCATTGATGGTGCGGTATCTATCCTGCAGAGGGCCTTAAGTCTAGAGCCTGTGCCGATGAGTATAGCCGTACCCACAGTGACGTCGGTTATAACCACTACTAAGACTGTGCCTACCACAGTAACTAACATTAAGACGGAAACCAGCACCGTAACCATTACCTCAACAGTAACGCTAACCACGAAACTAACACCCGGATGGGTAAATATGCAATCAGTAATCGTACTCTTCCTCCTAGGATTCACCGCGGCTTTAGTAATTACCCTAGCGATACTCAGGAGGAGATCGTAAACAACTGTCAAGGCCACTAATAGGCACACCTCAGTATTACCCTAGGCGCGTACCAGTTATTGAGAGAGATCTAGCGCCTCATAGCGTAGTGGTTTAAAATGATGATCTCAACGGGAGAGCACTTACTGATTACTCCACTCAGTTCGCCACATTGTTTTCCCGCCACACCCTGTATTCCTTAGGCGATACTACCCGTAATTCCTTCACCGTGGTCACGTACCCTTCCTCCTCCATCCTAGCTAGAATTTTACTTAAGTTTCTGCTGACCTTACGCCAGTCGCTGAGGTCATTCGTTATTACTACGGGTACGCCGTTAAGCAGTACTAGTGAAGCATGTATTGAGTCATACCTAATGTTCACAACTTCATTCACTATAGATGCTAGCCTTATTACCTCCTCATCCACGTTCAACAACGTTATTCCTAGTGACAAGTAGTCCTCCACAGCCCTCCTGGCGATGCGGGGACTTATCTTCGAGAGAGAGCCGAGAAGCTCTAGGGCGACTAGGGTTGATCCGTAGGCCTCATAAGCACCCCTACCAATATCCCTCAGGATCATGGAACACGGGTCCCCATACGCCGGGTGATGTATTATAGCGTAAACATAGATATTCGTGTCAACGTATGCCTTAATCCTCATCCCAGGACTCCTCCACAAGTTTAACGGCATCGACGTTAATCGGCTCACTAATTAGGTTAAGCATGTCGTCAACGGGGTTCCTCCTACGAGGCACTACGGGTTCTAGGATTACCTTACCGTCCTCAACGCGGACCCTCAGGAAATCACCTATGCGAATGCCCAGCTCCTCCCTAACCTCCCTAGGCAACGTTACCTGATACTTACGCGTGACCTTCACCACTGCAGGCATGCTAAATCACAAGTACTACGTAGTACACAGTACCTAAAAACTTTACCACCACCTACGATGAGGCGTCCGCAAGGTGAGTACGTAATAGAGATGACAACACATGCTAGAACTCCTCGGGAATCACTGACGATTAATCATCATTGGGGAAAGTACGGTAGCGCGATAAGGTTAGCGATCACCCCACCCTACACTCAAGGCAGGTTCTAAGCACGTCATAGTTCTTCTGACGATAGGGCCGTGCGGGTGGTGGGCGTCGCCTTGCTCATGCTACTTCATTCGAGAATATGGTTATAGCTTAGTTTAATAGCGAATTTAAGTACGTAGGTTATGGTGGCGTCGTTTTATGCCTGCTGAGCTTAGGGAGATCATTGAGCGGGAGCGGGTACCCTACCCCGATAAGGAGAAGTTATTTACTATTCTGGGGCTCCTGCTCAGCGGTAGGATTTCACTGGGTAAGGCCGCTGAGCTGTTAGGTTTGAGGGTTGATGATCTCTGGATACTTATACATAAGCTTGGAATAGAGTACAGCATCCTTGATGAGGAGGAAGCCAAGGAAGAGCTAAATGCCTACAGGAAGGTTCTTAAGAGTAGTGCTTAACACGTCCCCGATAATAGTGCTGGTTAAATGTTAAATCTAGGTATTCTAAATGAGACTCTCAAATTATTTAACGAAGTGGAAATCCCGAGCGGTGTGCTGGAGGAGATAGAGAGGAGGAGGGACAAGGTATATCGAGAGCTTACAAAGGCTATTAGCGAGGGTAAGGTACGTGTTGAGAGCGTTAAGAGGAGGCTCCCAAGACTAGGTCTCGGCGAGTCGTTGGTAATACTTCTAGCCCTAACAAAGGGTAAGATTGCCGTTCTTGATGATAAAGGAGCTAGGAGACTAGCTAGGGAGTTAGGCTTGGAAGTCATAGGAACGCTTTCAATACTTAAGAAATAAGAAACTATACGAGAACGGCATCCTAGCAGAAACGCCTGCCATGATATATAGGCATTTAATTGAAGTAGGATTCTTTATTGATAAACGGCTATTCAATAAGGTTTTCTACGGGATGAATGACGTAGAACGTAAGTAATGACTCATGTAGTTAATTATAGCCCTCGCAATCCGTTAGTGTGGAATTACATGGGTAAGCTAAGGGAATTCACCTCGAGGATCCTACCCCTTAAGGTCTAATGGATTATGGGAGTAGCGTTTATGGGGCGGCACCACTTGAATTCATGCGGTGATCGAGGGTAATCAGTATTTGAGGTTAGGAACTATCATTGTATGGGGCGGTAGAACTGGTTAGGAATCCGTTCAGGCTTACCCGTGGTGTCGAGGACGTGTTGAGAGGGGTGCTTGGTGAGGAGGTGTTTGAGTCGCTTGAGAGGTACGCTAGGGATAGGGGCTTGCGTGTTGAGGATGCGTTGAAGGAGCTTGTGCTTAAGGGGGTTAGGTATGCGGAGCTTGAGAGGATGTATGGTAAGGATGTGGCTGATAGGGAGGTGTGGGATAAGCGGTTCTACTACTTAAAGATTGAGTCAGCCTACATTCACTGTCGCTTAAGGGTTAAGGAGCTTGCGGAGGAGCTGAGGAGCTTCATCATGAGGTACGCCGGCGTGGTGGCGGCCCTCGAAATATGTTACGAGAGGTACGCACCCAAGAACGAGAGGATAGCTGCGGAGCTTGAGGAGCTGAGGAAGGCGAGGAAGATAGCTGACGAGTACCTGGACAAGTACGTGCTGGGTAAGGGAGTCAAGGACATTGCCCTTGAAGGCGAGGCAGTGAGCGACGAGGATGTTATCAAGTCCATTGAGGAGGGCCTGCGTAAGTACCGTGAGATCCTGAAGCGTAGGGGCGGAGCACAGGGAAGTGCTTGAAGCATAAATGTTGGCAACGTGTTAAAAACCTCCTTACCTCCGCATGTGGAGTCGCTAGCCTCACTGACCATTGCCTGACCCTCACTGGCGAATCCTTGTCTATTATTACGTGGTTGCGGAAGGGTTTCCATCTTACATGCCTATGGTGTGGGAAGGTTCTTCAGGTTAGGAGGAAGGAAACCTTCTCCTGAGGATCACCCATGAAATAGTCACGCCTACTACCCAGCCTCCCACAAAGGTTAGGAGCGTCCATACCGGTACTAGACCGTGGTAGAGAATTACATGCGTGATAGTACCTCCTACTACCCCTCCCAGTAACATAATGATCAACCACCACACCCCCACTACCTTCCTGCCTCTCCCACGGGACACGCTACCACCCTACTCGAGTGCATACCTAACCACAGGCCGGGGCGCGCCCTATCGATTATGTTTTACACCACCACACTTAACTTTTTCTTACAAAGAGATGGTTACTTCTTAGGCAGGAAACTAGGGGATGATTGACTGATTAATTGCTTCCTAACCGCCGCATCGGGATTGCCTAGTTACAGTGGCTATGTTTGGTGCGTGGAATTAATGAGGCCAAAGTATGTGGGGGCTGTGATGAGGGATCTCAATGCTTGGGATGGGCCTTACCGTTGTTAGTGGCGTTACTTTTTAAAGCCCAAGGTCGTCCGCTATGTTCTTTAGTGCCTGTAGACTCAGCGTTATGAATTCGTTTAGGTCTATCCCGAGTTTCTCGATCTCTCTAATTCTGTCCCTACTCACGCCTCTAGCGAAGTCCTTCGACTTGAACTTCTTCTTCACGGACTTGGGCTTAACCTCCGCTAGCTTCTTGCTAGGCATTACTAGGGCAGTAGCTATTATCAAGCCGGACATGTGATCCGCAGCCCTCAGGGCGTGGAGGAGCTTCTCGGCCTCAGGCGTTGAGGGCTTAACGCCGGTTAACTCGTTATGCCCTGCTATGGCTTCCAGCGCGTGCTGAGGTAACTTACCCTTGAGTACCTCGTTAGCGCCGACTAAGCCGTGCTTGCTTAGGTCCTTGCCGACGACCTCGTAATCTATGTCGTGGAGGAGCCCGACCAGCCCCCAGAGCTCCTCATCCTCACCTAACCTCCTGGCGAGGGCCCTCATTAAGGCCTCGACGGCTAAGCAGTGCTTAACCATGCGTTCATCCCTCAGGTACTGCTTGAGGAGGTTGAGTGCTTCCTCGCGAGTCATTAATCCCTTACCACTCATGGTGGGT
Source organism: Desulfurococcales archaeon (assembly GCA_027002995.1). GTDB lineage: Archaea > Thermoproteota > Thermoprotei_A > Sulfolobales > NBVN01 > WAOL01. The sequence goes on along the minus strand of JALWZB010000030.1, from coordinate 12,028 downwards.
GCCCTCATTTAAGGTTCTGACGGGTAAGTAAAGGTTTATCCTTGGTTCACGTTAATCATTGGTAGGTAGGTGGTTCGTGGAGTCCCACAAGTTCAGGAAGCGGTTCATAACGCTCTCCTACGTCCTCATAGTGCTCCTCTCAATGCTTGGCACTGGCAAGTACAGCGCTCCTAACCCGTACTCAACCGTGCTGAGGGTTGTCGGGACCGTGGCCTTCGTGAGCTCCGTGCTCGCCGCGGTTAAGATTCACTCCATGTTCCCTAAGGAAAGGCATGATAGGCCGGAGGACTTCAGCACGTTGCTTAAGGAAGGGCCCTACGCGTACTGCAGGCATCCCTTCTACCTAGCGCTCATAATTAATCAAGCCTCCATACCTCTACTCTTCTCAAGCTGGTTAGGGCTATTAACCTACGCGGCACTCCTCCCAGGGTGGTGGGTACTGATTAGGCTCGAGGAGAAGGAGCTTGTAAAGTATTGGGGTGACGAGTACGTCAATTACATGAGGGATGTTCCTGCACTGATTCCTTTACCTAGGCGTAGGCGCAGGGATAAGTCCTGTTAATGTAGCTCTTTCCAGCTCTGGCTCGGGTCAAACCTGAGCAGTCTTCCAACAGGTTGATTACCTAAATTGGTGATGATTTTAAAACCTAGTACGCAGGCAATGTGGAAGTCATAGTGTACTCTTCAACTTACCCTGAAACTGACATTATGTACCTGCCTAATTAACGTTAGCCACCACCTAGGCAGCCCACCTAAACCTATCTACTCCTCCATGCTTTACATTTATTAGGTGGAGGTCAAACAAGTTATCTGCAGGTAGAAACGAACCAGCTAACTAAGGTGCTCAGAAGTTGACGTCATCAACGCCTAAGAATCGGCCTACCGTTGGGCTTCTCGGTTGCTGTAGCAACGCGTCTAACTCCGGAGCACTAGTCTCCAAGATTCTGGTATCTATTTCCAAGGAATTGGGAGATGATGTCGGAATCCTCTCCTTGCCCGCTTTATTCAATAGAATCCCTCGTCAGGTCATGCTAGCTAAAAACAGGATTAAGCATATATTAGTTATAGATGGATGCCATCAGCGCTGTGCAAGCAAGGTAGCTAAATCGCTAAACCTCAGGATAAGCGCATATGTTAATTTGGAGGAAGATCTTGGAATAATGAAGAAAGGACCCTTCACAACACATGATTATAGTGAAAAGGATTACATAAAAGCTAAGGAGCATATCATTATGAAGGTAAGAAATTTACTTGCAAGGTCACGTGAATTAGGGGGACTTGATTGAGTCTGAGGGAATCTTAACGTCAACATTCGAGTTAAAAAGTAAAAGGACTTAACATTACTGCTGGGTCTTTTCGGAACAGCCTTAATTCCCATGCCTAGGCGTAAATGTGGCGGTAAGCGGGGTTAAGCCATGCGCGTTCCCCAGGGAACGCGTTATACTCAGGTACTTACTTTAACACCTCCCAACAGAATACTTCAGCATGAATTATTACGTGGTGAGGGCACGTGGCTCCGCAACCCGCGACGTACTCCACTCGCTTCCTCAGCGTGGTTAATGAATTACTTACTAAGATCGTTGAGGAGGAGGACGCGAGGATTAGGGAAGCCGCTAAGCTAGTAGCTGACGCCGTAGCAAACGGGCACTTACTTCACGTCGTGGGGGCTGGGCACTCAGCAATGCTTGCCGAGGAGCTGTTCTATAGGGCAGGCGGCTTAGCAATCGTTAACCCGATCATAGACACCGACATAACCGTAGCGCACGGCGCGAGACGGTCAACGGCAATGGAGCATGTTAGGGGGTACGCCGAAGCCCTCCTCAAGACGGCTGGGGTCGGGGAAGGCGACGTGGTCCTCGTGGTCTCGACAAGCGGCGTCAACGTGTTCTCCGTAGAAGCTGCCTTAACCAGCAAGGAGTTGGGTGCGGCCGTAGTGGCGATCACGTCCGTGCGTTACTCCACCACGTTAGAGCCCCGCAACCCGTGGGGGAAGAGACTCTGCGAGGTCGCTGACGTCGTGATAGATAATAAGGTGCCCCGCGGCGACGCAGTACTGGAGATTGAGGGGTTCCCCATGAGGGTGGGGCCTGTGTCAACGATAACTAACTCATTCATAGCTGACGTACTCGTCGCCTACGCGGTGGAGGAACTCGTTAGGAGGGGAGTAACGCCGCCCGTATGGCTAAGCGCCCACCTACCCGAGGCCAGCAAGCATAACGAGGAACTCTTCAGGAAGTACTCTAAGGTAGTGAAGCTGCTGTGAGGACGGTGGTTGCGGTGCGTGAAGCCATAATCCTTACGGGGAAGCTAGTAACCCCACACAGGATCCTAGGCAAGTCCTACCTAAGGGTTAAGGATGGGGTCATAGTGGAGGTTAGTGAAGGCAACCCTACGGGGGTTCCCTCAAGCAACGTGCTCAACTACGGGGACTTAATCGTGGCGCCGGGCTTCATAGACACCCACATCCACGGCTACGGAGGCGTTGACTCCAACACTGGCGAGGCAGAGCACCTCCTCAGGATGAGTAAGGGCTTAGCCAAGCATGGGGTGACGGCCTTCCTCCCATCAACCGTTACCGCTCCTCACGAGAAGCTCCTCAGCGCGTGCAGGGCGGTTAGGGACGCCGTTAGTGGGTGGGAGGAGGGTCGTGCAAGGAAAGAGGTTCCCGGAGCTAGGATCCTAGGCATTCACCTTGAGGGCCCGTACGTGAACCCCGCTAAGAAGGGGGCGCAGAACCCGGCCTACATAAGGGAGGCAAGCACTAAGGAGATCCTCGACTACCTGGATGCGGCTGGCGACCTCCTCAAGATGGTTACCCTAGCCCCCGAAGTGCGTGGGGCTCTCGAAGCAATCTCCCTACTAGTGAGTAGGGGCGTCGTGGTTAGTGTGGGGCACACGAACGCCACCTACGAGGAAGCCCTTAAGGCATTCGCGGCTGGCGCGTCAAGGGCAACACACCTCTTCAACGCCATGCGCCCAATACATCATCGAGACCCGGGCGTGGTGGTTGCCGCACTGGAAAGCACTGATGTCTTCATCGAGTTAATAGTGGACTTCATACACCTACACCCAGCGACGGTTAGGTTCGCCATAAACCACGCCGGGACGTGGAGAACAATACTCATTAGTGACGCGATAAGCGCTGCGGGCCTACCTGATGGCGAGTACTCTCTGGGTGGGTTGAAAGTGATTGTTAGGGATGGGGTGGCTAGGTTGGAGAGCGGCGCCCTAGCCGGGAGCACCTTAACCCTTGACAGGGCTGTGAGGAACGTGACCTCACTAGGCTACACGCTACCCGAAGTCGCTAGGATGGCGTCCCTGAACCCCGCTAGGAACTTAAGGCTCGTAGGGCTAGGGGACGTGAGGCCAGGCTACCGTGCCGACCTCGTGATGCTTGACAATGACTTGAGGGTGGTCGCCACCATAGTTGACGGTGAGGTGGTCTACGAGCGCTGACCCACAGCCTCCCTAAGGGCGGCGAGCGCCAGTATCCTAGTGGAGTCCAGCGTGGGGAGGGGTGAGACCTCATCGTTAAGGATTAACGGCAGTTCCGTGCAGCCCAGCACGACGGCGTCACACCCTTCCCGCTCCAATCCCCTAATCACCTCAACTAAGTAGTCCCTAGACTCCTTTCTGATGACGCCGTAGACTAACTCACCGAATATCACCTCATTTATCCTGACCCTATCCTCCTCGCCCGGGATCACGTACTCCAACCCGTACTTGGAGAGACGTGAGGGGTAAACATTGGACTCCATCAAGTACTTCGTGCCCAGCACGCCCAGCCTCCTGAAGCCCCTCCTGGAGGCTTCCTTAGCTACCTCCTCAGCTATGTGTAGCCACGGTATCGGCGACCTCCTAACCACTTCGTCGAAAACCACGTGGATGGTGTTGTCCGGGCTTATTGCGAAGTCAGCGCCTATGGCGGCGAGCTTCCTGGCCGACGCCACCATGAGGTCAGCCACTCGTCCCCACTCGCCACGCTCAATGAACTTAACGTACTCACTGAATGGGTATCCATGCATGCTTACCTCCGGGTGCGCGTACCTCTCGCCAAGGAGTTTCTCAGCCTCGGTGCATATTATCCTGTAGCAGAGCGCCGCGCCCGGCGCGCTACAGGCCACTATCCCTATATGCTTAACCTTACGTACGGAACCCACGCGAACCACCCCCATACCTCAGAACGATGATTAGGGTTGAGCCGCGATCCGGGGAAGCGTAGATGTGGGGCACGTCCCCACGGAAGGAGAGGGTATCGAACTCCCTAAGGTACTTGGGCCCCTCCTTAGGCCCGACGAGTGCGGAACCCTCCACAACGATGACGAACTCCTCAACACCCTCCTGGTGCGGGGCAGCGTCCCGTAACGCCTTAGGACGTAACTTCATGACGTAAACCTCCGTGCTGGTCCCACGCTCAACTAACCTCACGTGGACCCCGCCCTCCTCAACAACTACTCCCTCACCGATAAGGGAACTGAAGGGGACGCCCAGCGCCTTGGATATTGCCCAAAGCGTCGATATCGTTGGGTTAGCCTTCCCTGCCTCGATCGCGGAGAGCGTCGACTTAGAGATTCCCGCCTCCCTAGCTAGCTCACCGAGTGAGATACCCCGCGCTCCCCTCAACTTCCTTACGTTCTCCCCAACGATTAGCGGTACCTTATTGTTCGATATACCGAACATCAAGTACGTAATACTGAACGGGTAAATAAGCTTAACGTGGAAAAGAGACGAGTTTCAATCCCTTACTCCACTGCGGTGTCAGTGCTTCCTATCGAAATACGGGCTCTTCGCCTTAGCCGAGAGAGGCACGCCAAGCACGTACTCAGCATCTATTAGCCCGAGCTCTTTCGCAGCAACACCTATGGAGTACATGATCCTGTTATCGACGTTCAGCAGTGACGCGACCTTCACCGCGGACCCCAGCGCTATGCCTAAGTTAACTAACGCCATGTAGGTGTTGAGGTCAACGCCACCCTCGTCAGGCGGGGTAGGTAGGCCAAGGTCAATAACGTCAGCACCTATGAGCACGACCGCATCAGAAACCCTAACGTTCCCCGCGTCCCGCGCGAAGAAGGAGCCGCGGGTCGGGGCAAGCTCCTCCATCTTAGCCGCTAACCTCTCCAACTCCTCCTTATCAGCAATCACCGCCACCTTAATGTTGTCCCGCCCCCTAGCCTTGGGAGCGGTCTTAGCCGCAACAGCCATTAACTCAGCGACACGGAGAACTCCCGACTTAACTAACTCTTCCTCCCTAAGCATTTACAACGCACCAGTACTTCATGGTTAAGAAACCTAATTAAGGGTGGGGTTGGGGCGCGTGCTCCTCACCACTGTCGCCTCCGCACAGCTAACGCGAAGAAAACAGCTATTAACAGCACGACCCACCACCCACTGTAGCCGGTCAGGTAAAGGTGAGCTGACGTAAGCAGAAGCCCAACGACACCCGCCACATACCCTGCAAGGCTTAGCGAGCGGGTTGCCCTACCCCACCGCGCAATGAACGACGCTACTAAGGCGGTGGTGAAGCACGCAGCTATAACTACGATCAACGCAACATCGATTAACGACGTCAAAGCACCACCAACCAAGTACTTCAATCAAGCCCTAGTAATAAGTAGTTCTGGAGCGATAGTAAGGTGGGGGAGGACGCATTGAGTGACACGCCACTAACTAAGGCTGCACGCGCCCTCACATCAGCGAAGCACGCGATAGCGTTCACGGGCGCCGGGATTTCCGCCGAGTCAGGCATACCCACCTTCAGAGGATCCGGGGAGGACTCACTATGGTCTAAGTTCAAGCCGGAGGAACTCGCAACCCCCGAAGCCTTCGAGAGAAACCCTAGGAGGGTTTGGGAGTGGTACGTGTGGCGAATGAACCTAATAAGGAAAGCGAAGCCCAACCCAGGTCATGAGGCCCTAGCAAAGCTTGAGGCCCTCAACGTGATTAAGGCCGTGGTAACGCAGAACGTCGACGGCCTACACCAGAGGGCGGGGTCGAGGCGCGTTATCGAGCTACATGGAAGCATATGGAGGGTTAAGTGCTCTAACCCAGCATGCATGTTCAGGGCAAGCATCAGCGAACCGCCTAAAGAGATACCCCCGAAATGCCCCTCCTGCGGCCACTACTTAAGGCCGGACGTGGTGTGGTTCGGGGAGCCCCTCCCGCAGGACGCGTGGGGCGAGGCAGTGAGACTTGCTGAGGTCTCTGACGCCGTCCTGGTTGTTGGAACCAGCGGCGCCGTGTACCCAGCGGCCTACATCCCCCTAATCGTTAAGGAGCGCGGCGGCACCGTGATCGAGGTTAACGTGGCTGAGTCCTCAATAACGCGGTACGCGAACATCTTCCTTAAGGGGAGGGCGGGGGAGGTGCTGCCGAAGCTTGCTGAGGCCGTGATTAAGTTAATCCGACAGTGACTCCTCAAGTGAAGGAAACCTTATATTCCTAAGAGAGCGTCTCTACTTGGGGAAAGCCTTGAGTAGCGGGAGATCCCTAAGCCTACCACTGGTCATCGGGGTAATCATCATCGTAGCGATAGTTACTTCCTCACTAACGTACTACTACGCCTCCCTAAACCTACCTACGGTAACATCGCAAACAACTATCACCTCAACAACCACGGCAACAAAGAGCGTGACGATGACCGAGACAAGCACCGTAACGGTGACGAAGACCGTAACGAAAACCACGACGCTACCACCATCAACAATAACCCTAACCGTCACGACGGCATCCATAACTACACCGTCAGGAAAGTTAATTGTTATCCCGAGGAATGACACCGCGGCCCAAAGGTTAGCGGAGTTCAGGCTAAAGTATGATGTTCTGACGTCCGTGATCGTATGGCTCGTGTGGATGGAGATGCGTAGCAGGCTCCACCCACTGACTCTGGATCCGGCCGCCGCCTTAGCAAATGATTTAATTATGAGGCTAACCTCCCGAGCCCTCGTTACGATGCCGCCGCTAACGTCTAGGCACAGTATTAAGTACGTCATATCCCTCATCCCCTACCACCCGACCCAGACAGTCAGTAACGGAACCTGCATGCCGATAGGCACTGTAGAGAGTGGGGTGAGCGAGAACGTTAGCACCAGCGAAGTGTTAAAGCCTATAAACTCATCAGCAATATTCGTGCAGACCATCGCCCAACTCCCGATCTCAGTAAAGCCTTTCAACACCAGTGGAGTCATGGTACTCGCAGGTAAGGACACCTTAAGAATAACCGGGAGCTCAGGCACCGGAACCGTATCCATTAAGACAACGTGGGTAATCCGAAACAACCTACCTGTGCTGGTAAGGCAGAGTGTAGGGAAAGTATCATATGAGGCAGGCATAAACTCATCTAACGGTGCCCTCATAGTCAAGGCGCCCGGTAGCGTAATTAGGGTGGTTGAGGGTGCTGAGCCAGCACTAAAGAAGATACGGGACTCACTGCGCATCGTCGTGACCTATGACGGGAGTGATAAGGTGCTGGGTAACATCATAGCTCCTAGGTACAGGGTCTTCATGTCGGGCTTCGTGAAGGTGAGGATGGGTAACATCACGTTCTCCATCGACCTTAACTACGGCGGCGCTGCATATCTCCTAGGGAATAGTATCCTAGTCTTCACCACGAACACCGTAGGCAACCTGCAGGTCGGCGTCGCTGCGGGCAGTAACACCTACTGCCGCTACTTAAAGGAGCCCCTAGTAACGCATGTTAAGCTTGAGGCGTTTAGTACGTCGTGAGCCCGTGCCTGGGTTGAAGGACTAAGCAGTGGGTTAGTTGTAGATTTTTTCAGTACTGCTCAAATAACACTTATATCCCTGCACCTCTTTCATGAGATGGTGTTTGGAGTGAGTAGTACCGGATACCGCGCATCCACTGTAGCGGCACTCGTGCTTATCGTAGCCTTACTTGCCTCAGCCTCAACCTACTGGTTCATCAAAGCCAGTGAAAGGCAAATAACCGTGACCAAGACCGTCACCACGTCAAGCACTGTGACGCTCGTGAGGACGGAGACGGTCACGAGCCCCGTAACCACCACGGTAACCAGCACTAAGAGCGTGACCACCACGGCCACCGAGACAGTCACAGTAACGAAGACCGTAACCACCACCCCAAAGCCCTCAGTGCTCAGAGACGACGTCGCAGCCAACGCTTTAGCTACGAGGCTCCTCAGGAGTAGGGTGGCGCTAGCCGTCCTGATGTGGTTCTCCGGCATCCCAGCCCACAAGGAGGGATGGGCTAACTCGAGCAAGTTGGTGGCGTCGGCGACGGAATCCATCTTGAGGAACGCGTTAGCCTCCTTCGCCGACATGGTGTTAGTAGCCGTGAATACGCCGGTCCCGAAGGCGTATAACGTGACGGCGGAGCTCACCCCCTTAAACCTAGTGACCATACCCGGCGAGGGTAACGGGTCCTGCGTAACCTTGAGGGTCGGGGTAAGCAACTTCAGGGTTAAGTCATACTTCGACATAATACCTCTCAACAAGTCCGCGGCATTGTTGGTGGGCGCCGCAACCACCACGGTAGGCTTCAACAGCGTTTTCGGAGGCGTGCTGAATTGGCGGGAGGGCTTCATGACCGTAGCGCTGAACATTACCTCAACGTCGCTAGGGAAGGAAATCAACGTTAGTGAGGTCATGAGGTTCGACAACGCGGGCTTACCCCTCGGCGTGGGCTTCATCGGGGGAGGGAGGAGTGCCTCAGTAACCCTCAACTCCTCTGATGGCTCCCTCATCGTGAGGGAGGATAATAAGACGGTAGTGATTAAGGACGTGGGTAGGGTGCTCGTCGAGGCACTAATGTCTACACGCGTGCAGGCAAGCTTCGTGAGGTACGTAACCTTCCCGGGCGGCTTAACCCTGCCGGAGTACAGGGTAACGCTGGAGACCAACCTGAAGACCATGGTGAATAAGACGCTACTCTTCCTGAGGCTTAGGGGTGAGGGGACAGCCTACCTCCTCAGCAAGAACGTCCTCATAGTAGGCAACCTCACGCTAACGGAGGGTAAGGCAATCATAGACACCAACGGCGGCCCTAGGCAGTGCTACGTCCTCGAGATAACGGGGAAGGGCGGCTCGAGAATACTGGACATCAAGGTAGTTGGTTGAGGGCCAAGCATTCATCACCGCTGCTTACTCGCTGAAAGGGTCACGCAGGGATGAGGAACCTAACCAATACGGACAACCCTAAAGCTATCGGCGTTATGTACGCTATCGAGACAGCCACGACCTCCTCATCAAGCCCGTACATCATCGCGTAGACTAGGTTCATCGTTGCTGGCGGCATGAATGACTCGATAAGTATCCCAGCAACCCACACAGCCGGCAGATTGAGGGACGCGATCGCTGCCAAGAGCCCTAAGTGCATTACTGGCGAGGCTAGAAGCCTCCACCCCATCACAGCAAGGACCTCCCTCCTGAAGCCGAAGCGCGACCTAGCTATCGCGTCACCCACTATCAGGAAGGACGCTATGTTGGCCTCGCTGAACACGTCCTTAATCAGCGGGAGGGGAGGCGGTGCCGGCAGCGCGGGATGTAGGGTGAACCTAATAGTGAACGCCACTATCGCCGCTACGGTGAAGGGGAACGTGAGGACCCTCTTAATAATGAGGGAGGCGGTGGGCTTAGCCTCACCTCCAATACTTGCGAGAACAGGTATGACTGGGGCGGACGCGACATTATACATTGAGGCGTAAAGCACCGCTGGCATCGGGTTCCCGTAGAGGAGCAACATTAACGGTATTGGAAGGAAACCCACGTTCGGGAAGACCGAAGAAATCATCGCGGCCCCAACACCGGGCCCCCTCCCCAGCAACTTAAGGTAGATTAACGGGATCGCAACGGCTGAGATAGCCACGTAAGCCACCGCCACAAGCGTGACGGACTTAACTAAGGTCATCGAGGTGTACACTATACCGTAAATCATTAGGTAAGGGAGAACCACGTAAAGTAGCACCTTACCAAGAACCTTCGAAGGACCCCTAACACCCCTCCTACCCAGCACTAAGCCAGCAACGAAGAACACTGCCGAAAGCACCAACCTCTCCTGAATCGACAGCACTACACAGCACCCTCCCTACAAGGATTGAGGGCATCCAATTTAAGGTGGCGTCCCGTTCGCAGATACTTTAAAATTAATTAAACTGGATAGGCAATCATTAGAGAATGGTGTCCACCCTTGACCTCAGAAGAGTTAAGCAGGCTTTACAGCCTCCTAGGCTGGCCTGGAGACCCCTACACCCGTGAAGGCAGGGCCAGGTACGAGGAAGCAATCAAGGAAGCCGAGAAAATCCTCAACCACGAATGGCTCTCGACAACACTGGGGGGTAAGGACTCGGTCAGGATTCTGGACTTGTGCGGGGGCTCCGGAATCGCTGGCGCGGCCTTCGCCAAAGCCCTTAAGGAGAGGGGAGTCAAGCCGGAAGTAATCGTCATTGACTTGAGGGAGGAGGCACTAAGCGTAGCGAGGAAATTCATTGAGGAGGAGACCGGAGTCAAGCCCGAAACCCTAGCCCTGGACGTGACGAGGATGCGTGACGCTAACCTCAGTGCCGACCTAGCAGTGCTCTGGGGTTTATCAACGCCGCACTTCAGCCCCTGGGACCTATTGAAGGTGGTCTCAGGGACAGCCTCCAACCTAACGGCGGACGGGGTCCTCGTGATCGAGGAGGTGGACAGGCACGCAGGAATATTCCTAGCGAACAGGTACCAGTACGTAATGCCCGAATTAATTAGTGAGGGTAAGGTCACCGTGAGCGTGCATGAGGGTAGGGACCCAAGGACAGGCCTCGTAAGTAGGGTGCTGGTGGACTTAACGAGCGGTGAGAGCGTCAGGCTGAAGGTGTATTTCTGGGACATAGCGTCGGTAGCAGCCATAACCTGGGCGTTCTTCAAGGACGTGGACTTCATCCCAGGCAAATCAAGCAGGCACGGCTACATCATAGCTAAGTGGCCCAGGGAAGCACTGAAGCCAGAGGAGCTATTGAGTGCGGAGCCAACAATACTTAAGCGAAGGTCTTAGAAATTGTTAAGGTGCTAACGCTTACAAGACCCGCACGCCAACCCCGCAGAACCTACTCAGTAGGTAAGGTCCGCGCTTAAGTTTTCTTAACTCCTTGTTCAGCTCGCAATCACTGTCCAGTAATGCTAGGGCTGTTGCCGTAACGCCTGTCTGGGGGAGCTTAATCACTGGTGACCCATCAGTTCCTTTCTCATACTTTATTCCGTGTAGTTCGAGTACCTTGAGTGCTTTCCTCACTTTACTCTCTCCTCCCTCGAGGGTGAAGGTTCTTGAGGATGCTTTGTTGATTAGTGTTTCGTCGTGCTTGAGCCATGCTTCCTTGGCTTTGATGAGGGTTTCGGCGCACCTAGCTACGTACTCTAGGGTGACTAAGCACGCGTTGACGTGTGTTGTTACGCGGTCGCACATCATCCATTCCCCGAGCCCGACGCCCCAGGTTTCAACAAGGAGTTTAGCGCTTCCCTCCAGCGCGGCGTGTGTTCCTAGGTAGTTTGGCGGTGCCCACACTACCTCCTCACCGCTTCTCCCGCCGGAGAAGTGCCTAGTCTTCACGGGTCCCCACGGGCTTAAGCCTGCGTCGAGAGCTTTCCCTACGTAAGTCATTAGATCATAACTCACCCTCCTGATTTCGGGAGCTACCCACGCGTATGGAGCGTCCGTGAGCGTGACTAGGAAGCCCTCCGTCTCGTTAGCCCACCTCGGCGGGCACCCTCCCCTAGCGTAGAACTCGTGCAGGTCTAGGACCACGTGGGGCTTTATGCGTGCTAGTAGGGAATGGAGGGCACGTGTCTCGGGTTGCGTTAAGTACGCCCAGTCCCTGTTCAGGTCCACGAAGGACGCGTTGACCCTGCAGGACTCACACGCCCTCTCCCACCCAGGAGAGCGCCACTCGCCTGAAGAGTAGTATCTGAATAACCCGTCAGGGTTAGCTAGGGGGACTATGCTCACCTCCGTAAACCGCCTTAACTCACGTAAGTCGAAGTTAGGATTGGGCTCCCCAACCCCGAGAAGCTCACGGTCTAA
>JALWZB010000029.1 GCA_027002995.1 Desulfurococcales archaeon | reverse complement strand
TGGTGAAGTCGTAGCTCATGTCACCCACGAGTATGGGTGCTTGATGCACGCCCTCGAGTAAGGGGTGCTTCTGATTTACTGGCGTGACGTACGTCCATGGTAGCTTAAGAAGCCCCCTGAACCTCGTGTTAAGCACGTCAGCTAGGCCGAACTCGTATCTTTCCACGCATCCGTCACCGCACGTGCTGGTTAAGTACGTAGCTATTAGACCGCCACCATTCTTCACGTATTCCTTGAGTGCCTTCAAGGCGTTATCGGGTAGGCACACAGTGTTAGCTAGTATAACCACGGAGTACTTCCTCAGGCACTCACTCGTTAGGTCCCTCCCGGCAATGAAGTCCACAGGCACATGCTCATGCTTGAGGGCGTAGTAGAACCCCCTAATCTCATCGACGTAGTGCTCCGGCTTATCACGCCCGTAGTGATCCCTAGTGATGTTCGACACAACTATCGCCGCGTAGGGGAGGGACTCGGCACCGTCTAGGTACTCCTCTATGCGTTTATGTTCCTCGAAAACCTCCTTAATCGCGTTTAGGGCTGTCCTATCCTGGGCGTAGGAGTTTGAGAATATCAACGCCCATGGTGAGCCGCCCGCAATTATCGTTTCCCTTAAGCCCTGCCTTATGTTTAGGGGTGTTGACGGGACCACAGTCCTGTATAGGTGGAAGTAGTTTCGGGACGCCCATACGGTCTTCCCCTCACCCAGCATTGCCTTGGTTAGCTTGACCATCTCGGTTATGAAGCCAGGGGGCTGGTGGTCAGCCTCACTGCACTCGGCGAAGACCGCGTCCAGGTAGTCCCTGCCCTCCTCCACAACGCGGTTAGTTCTTCCTGCCCACCCCCCTGGGTGGCTGTTGTACATGAATAACGCGTCCGGTTTCCTTGACTTAACGAGTGAGTGAAGCTCCTTCAGCCTCTCCACCACGACACGGTATCTCCAGTCCCAGAGCTCCCTCCACCTACTGTCCCGCCAGTCAGGCTTCTCAGGCATGTCGTATCCGTGCTCCTCCTTAAACCTCCTTCTGCACCATTCGCAGTAGCATGAGCGCTCATAGTCAGGCTGGTACCTGAAGGAATCAAGAAATATTCCGTCGACACCTAACTCGAGGGCTTCAAGCACCTCCCTCCTTATGAAGTCTCTGAATGGGCTGTTTAAGCACATCTGAGGCCATTCAGGCTCGTACCCCTCTTCGTAGTAGGGTACGTGCTCTAGGAGTATTGTCTCGCCCCTCGCATTAACTTGCGCCCATTCGGCATGCTTCCTGTAGAGCCACCTGTTGGCTGTGTGGGCCACCATCGCCACGACCTTAACGCCGAGCTTCTTACCCTCCTTGACCGCGTCCCTAACTATGTCCCCGACCATCTTACCGTGTTCCGGCCCTACCTCCCCTCCACGGTAGAATATCCGGCCCCACCCATCGCGGGCGAAGATAACTAACACGTTAGCGCCTAGGCCGTGGGCTAGGCGCGCGAGTTCAGTGCCTGTGAGGCCCTCTATGCTTGATCCGTACCTGTCCTCTATGTTGAATTGGAGAACCCTTGTTGGTTTCTGGAACCAAGGTCTTGAATAGTCTTGACTCATATTGAGTCACCTTTTTCACGTATTTTCACGTACCTCACATAACTTGGGGGGAATCACACGTAAGATTAAAAGACAGCTTGAGCGTGTTAGCGCCTTCCTTCATTAGTTCCTCCACCGCCTTACCTGACTCGCCTTAGATTATAGCCTCACCTGAGTCCTTACGGAATACGTGGAGCTTGCTTAGGTCGCACACCACCGTCAGTTTCGAGCCTATCTTGTAGTGATGGCTTCCCGACACCTTAATTACTAGGATTTTCTCGCCTGCCCTGAGGTGTATTATCGTGTCAGACCCCAGCGCCTCGACGAAGTCTATGTCGCCAGTAATCTCAACGCCCTTGAGCTTAGGTGGTGCTAGATCCTTCGGGAACATGTGTTCAGGTCTTATGCCGGCTATGACTGTCTTCCCGACGTAGTCCTTCAGCACGCTTGCTTGATCTTCCGTTAGGGGTATGCTGAAGCCTGGGCCCTCAAGGATTAGCTTCCCGTCTTTCTCAGTCACGGTTGCGTCGAAGAAGTTCATTTGGGGAGACCCTACGAAGCCCCCTACGAAGGTGTTAGCAGGTCTCAAGTATATGTCCTCAGGCGTCCCCACCTGCATTATCTTTCCTGCATTCATGACGGCTATCCTGTCACCCATGGTCATCGCCTCGACCTGGTCGTGCGTCACGTATATCGTGGTGACGCCTATCCTCCGCTGCAGCTTCTTCAACTCACTCCTCATCTTAACCCTG
>JALWZB010000028.1 GCA_027002995.1 Desulfurococcales archaeon | reverse complement strand
CGGCAGTACTCGTTAAGGAATACCGTCATGGAGAGCGATACTGGGAGCGCGACCAACGCAGCGATGATTGAGGTCACGAACGTGCCTGCGAGCGCTGGGAGGATCCCGTAAACAACCCTTCCCGGATCCCACACCGTCCCTACTAGGAAGGAGAGGCCGTACCTCCGGAAGACTGGGAGGGAGTATTGGGTGAAGAGCTTGCATAGGAGAATGTAGAACGCTACGAGCAGGGCTGAGGGAGCCAGTAACGCTAGGAAAAAAGCCCTATCGTGTTTAGGGACGCCCATTAAGGGCACCCCTAACCCCCGCTGTTGCTCAGCACCTCCTCGGCGGCCTTCAGGATAAGTTGCTTAACAGTGTCCGGGACCGGGACGTACCCGGGTATCGTTTCTGACTCGCCCTTCTCCGCCACCCACTTAAGGAACGTGGCCACGGCACGTGCCTTAGCAGGGTCCCCGTAGTGCGTCCTTATGATTAGGTGGGTCCACGCCACTAGGGGGTAGGCGTGCTTGCCGCTTGAGTAGATAATGTAGTTTTCATCACTGCTGAAGTCACCTAATGGGCTCTTAGGCAGGTTCACCGCGGCAGCCTTAGCAGCGTTGAGAAGGGATCTCGGGGTCGGCTTGACGAACTCACCCGCGGCGTTCTCCAGCGCCGCCACGCTTAAGTTATTCTCGAGAGCGTAGCTCCACTCCACGAACCCTATTGAGTAGGGATTGCTCTTAATTAGGTTAGCGACGCCCGGGTTCCCCTTACCCCCTGCCGCCCTACCGCTCCCAGCTACCGGGAAAGCCGGTGCCTTACCGACGAGTGTTGAGGGCCACACGTCTGGGGCGGCCTTATGTAGGAATGTCGTGAATACTTGCTGAGTGCCGCTAGCGTCGGCCCTGAAGACCACGAAGATCTCGTGGTGAGGTAATTTGATGCCGGGGTTTAATGCCTGTATGCGTGGGTCGTCCCAGTACTTAATCACTCCCTTATATATGAGGGCAAGCACCCTACCGCTAAGGTTCAGAGTCACACTGTTTAACCCAGGTATGTTGTAGGTCACGACCACCGCACCCACGAGCGTCGGAACCTGCATTAATTTGCCTTCATGCTTCACCCAAACACTGTGGGGTAGTGGCGGGTCACTACCGGCTATGTCAAGAGTTCCGTCAAGGAACCTCGAAACACCTGCTCCGCTACCCAGCAGTTCGTAAGACACCTTGATCCTGGGATGCTCCTTCATGAACTCCTTAATCCATGCGAGGTACTGCGGTGCAGGAAACGTCGCGCCACCCATCCTCAAATACACTGTGGGCCCCGCACCCACGGTTGAAGAGGTCTTCGCCGGTACGTGCCCGGCGTACGTGTTGCTTACGCTCTCGTAGATTATCACCGTGAGGGAGACTATTACGAGGAGGGCTACGGTTATGGAGATCATCTTTAATGAGTCCTTCATCCTTCCTTTTTCACCGTGTGCTTACCCGTGATTTCAGATATATCACTGCCCAACTATTAGCCTCTTAGCAACCAGTAACCGTCCGTAGAGGTACGTACTGGTAAGTAGTCGTAAGTAGCGGTTTAACCTGCTGGCACGTTGCGTGATGGTTGGGCAGGGGTTAAGTTTTTATTCCTTTAACGTAGTTAAAGTTACGGAGATTACGGGACTATGAGCAGTAAAGTAAATAAGATTAACAAGGATGAACTCCGGGCAAGGGTGAATGCGCTCAAGAAGGCCCTGAAACACCTTCACGAAGGTGTCGAGCCGAGCAAGGTCAAGGAGGAGATTAAGGAGGTTCTGAAGGGCTTAAGACCCTGGGAAATACCCGTGGTCGAGCAGGAACTCGTTAAGGAAGGTGTGAAGCCTGAGGACATTGTCGCACTATGTGATGCCCACATAGAACTGTTCAAGGACGCCTTAAGGGGGCCTGAGGAGCTTAAGGACGTGCCCACAGGGCATCCCTTGAGGGAGTTGCTTGAGGAGAACGAGGAGATAGTTAAGGACGCGGAGAACTTAACGCTCTACGCTAGGGCCTTGCTCTCAGGCGGTGATAAGGGAACTATTAAGGAGTACGTTAACGCGTTAAGCAAGCTCACCAAGAAGCTATTCGGTATCAGAACCCACTACGTTAAGCTACAGATGCTCCTCTACCCCTACCTTGAGCGGAGGGGCTTAACGGCCGTTCCGAGGGTTCTCTGGGTTAAGGAGGATCAGATCCTAGCTAAAGTCAGGTTACTGGCGAAGAGGCTCGGGGAGAGGGCACCTAAGGGCGAGTTAGCTAGGATAGCGACTGACTTAGCCAACGCCCTAATAGACATGGTTTACCGTGAAAACAACATCCTCCTACCAACCGCTAAGGCACTACTCAGCGAGGGTGAGTGGGTAGCCATAGCCCTCGAAGCACCATCCCTAGGCACGTACGGCGGGCGGAGAGAGGGTGGAGAGGGCGCTGAGTGGGTGCCTAAGGAGCCGCCTAAGTGGCCTTACGAGCTAAGCAGGGAGGACATGATTAGTGAGGAGACCCTCTCAGCCCTACCCAAGGAGGTCAGGGCAGTGATTAGTGAGGTGGATACGTACTCGCCAGTCACGGAGGACTCACTAAGCCTAAGCGTAGGGTACTTAACGCGGGAGGAGCTGAACGCTATCCTCAGAACACTCCCTATCGACATATCCTTCATAGACGCTGACGACAGGTTAAAGTACTGGAGCCCCGGAGAAAGGATCTTCCCGAGGACGAGGACCGTTATAGGGCGTAAGGTCGACTACTGCCACCCACCTAAGAGCGTACATGTAGTTAGGAGGTTGATCGAGGAATTTAAGGCAGGTAAGAGGGACATGGCAGAGTTCTGGATCAGGGTGAACGGCAGGCTGATCTACATCAGGTACTACCCAGTCAGGGGCGAGAACGGAGAGTACCTAGGCACGCTGGAAGTTGTGCAGGACGTGACGAGGATCAAGGAGCTAGAGGGCGAGAAGCGCCTCTTGGACTAGGGTAAGGACCTACCTGCGAGGGCATGTAGGCTCCTCACACTTCAACAATACTATCTCCAACGAACCTTTTATACCACCTCAGGAACTGCTCCTCAGTCACCACATGCAGCTCTACCGGTGCCTCAGTACTCCTGTAAACCTCAACCATGATGTCGTACTTCCTCCTCAACTCCTTAGTTATTACTAGTATGTCTATGTCACTCGCCCCAGTATACTTACCCGTCACGGCGGAGCCGAACACGAAGACCCTAGCTTCAGGGTCAACGCGCTTCACCACCTCCTTAACATGTTTGGCCACACGCATGTAGTCACGCAGGTACTGTAGAACCCTAACCTCATACTCGCTCGACAACGGGTTTAAACACCTCCTTCACGAACCTCATAAGGTCCCTCACCTCAGCCTCCTCATAGGTTATGGGTAAGTATCTTGAAGCTATGTATGCCTCCTCAATCCTCGCGATGTAGTGTAGGTTGCGTACATCATCAACAAGCACCCTCACCCCAGGACTGAATTGGCTCAACTCCCTAATCAGCCTCCTTAAGGAATGCGTTCTCGTGTAGGAGCCCCTCTTCAAGAGCAACTTATACTTAAGTATCAATTGGCAGTACTGTTCAATGCTGAACAAGCTTAAATCATACTCCCCCTCGCTGAGAAGCCTCTCTGCGTTCCTAAGGAATGCTTCGGCACGCCTCCTAAGAACCTCCGCCTCCTCAAAGGACATGAAGTAACCCGCAAATCACTTCCCCTAAACCCTATTAAAACCTCCTAGCGTGCGTTCCTCACGCCACCCACTGGTTTTATGAGTTTATTTGCTGTTCATGCCTAAGGTTCATGGTTGAGAAGTTTTTAATGCTGATTTGTATATTCACTATTTGGGTGACATGCGTTGTCGGAAGTTCCACTTAAACCTATGGGCAAGAGCGACGTGAGGAGGTTAGAGCTGGCGCTGATATTCGGGACTCTCTTCAGGCCCGACGTTGTTGAGAGGATTAGGAACGCTGAGGATAGGTTGACTTGGCTTGACTCACTAGTGGTTGCCGCAGCCGCCCTAGCTAGGGAGCGTGCAGGGTACTCCGTCAGGCAGATCGCCGAGGAGGTCGGGAGAACCGAAGCCACGATAAGGAACCACTTACAGGGCAAGACGGAGGCCGGGAAGCTAGTTAAGGAGACCTACGAAATGCTCGTTAAGTCCGGCGGCAAGCTGGAGATCAAGCCACCTCAGGAGCTAGTGTCCCTAGGCTTCGCGGCGGCCGAGCAGATTAAGGAAGCCTTGAAGAAGGAGATGGAAGCGACGCTAAAGAGGCTTGAGGAAGAGAAGAAGAGGATGGAGGGGAGGCTAAAGGAGCTGGAGTCCATTAAGGCGGAGCTGGAGAGCAAGCTCAAGGAGTTAGAGGAGAAGGCCAAGAAAGCTGAGGAGGAGTTAACGAAGATAAAGGAGAGGGTCAGCAACGCTAGAAAGGCTCTGGAGGACGCTATTAAACTATTAGAGATTTGAGGTCCACCTCTGGTAAGCGCCCATAGCCGTAAACAAGGCCCAACTTTTTATGTTTAAATAATGACTAACCCACCATGGACTGAATTCGTGGCGTGAAAAACTTTTAAAATTCTAGATTTGTGGTTGGGATCTGTCATGCTTCCTCACCGAGGTGAGTGCACTTGCCAGGTTACTTAGTAGGCTATTAGTTACTATTTTAAGGATACTCCATAACCTACCAGCAACTGCCTCCTGAACTATGAATGCTGGTCTTAAGTAGAACCTTCTGTACGCGTACATGAGCATCCTCCCGAGCTCCTTAGCGGTGAAGTGGAAGCCCCTCATCACGGGCTTAATGGTCGTGTAGTGCTCCCAATTACGGTCAACTATCAAGTTATGCTCTTCAGCAAACTTGTAAAGCGGTGTGCCTGGATAGGGGGTTAAGGCTGTGAATTGAGCGTAGCTTGGTCTTAGCTTAACCGCGAACTTCACGGTTCTTTTCATGTCCTCCAGCGTTTCCCAAGGAAAGCCTAAGATGAAGGATGCCATAGTGAATATCCCCACGTCATTAGCTATTTGAAAAGCCCTCATTGCTTGGTCAATGGTTATCCTTTTACCTATTCTATCGATGGTTCTCTGAGATGCCGATTCAACCCCTAAGTACAGTACTTCGCATCCATTACTGAATAGAAACCTTAGGTAATCCCTATTAATGTGGTCTACTCTACCACCGCAAGAGAACGTCACGTCTAGACCACGTTCCTTCAACCCTTTGATAAAGTCGTAAACAAACCTCCTGTTAACTATTAATTCGTCGTCTGAGAAGGCTACTTTGTTAATTCTATACTTATCAACTAAGTACTCAACCTCATCCAGCACGTTCTTAGCTGACCTGAACCTGATCCTCCTACCCCAATAGTAAGATGTTATGCAGTATATGCATCCATAAGGACATCCCCTACTTGCCATAATGTGAGCAACCCTTAGCTTCTTGCCTAGAGCTAAGTACTTATCCATTGGGAGTAAGTGGTGGGCTGGCCAAGGAAGTTCATCCAAGTTGCTTATGAATGGTCTTTGGGGTGTGACGACATTTGCTCGGCCATCACCACCCTCTCTGAATACTATTCCCTTAACCCTGCGTAGGGCCTCCGGATTAAGCCCGTGCTTCTCTAGAGTATTTACTAGTTCAAGGGCGGTGTACTCACCCTCACCCCTAACGACAACATCGGCACCTGCATCGAGGGCCTCATCATACATGAACGTAGCGTGTATGCCTCCAGCAATGATTGGGAGGTCAGGAAATTCCTCCTTAATCTCCTTGATAGCCCTATAGGCTCGGGGAGCAGTGGGTGTTTGAATGGATATGCCGACCACGTCAGGGTTCCAGGATCTTATTTCCCTCAACAAATCCTCTAGCCCTATATTATCTATTACAGTATCCACCACCCTTACCTTATGCCCAAACTTCTCAAGTACTGAAGCAACATAAGCTAAGCCTAGTGGAGGGGCGAATATCTTAGCTACTCTGTAGATCTCCAGATCCTTAATTTCGGGAGGTAGCGTTAGTAGCACCTTCATAGTGGGATCTACCACCAATTTAAACAGCGTTAAAGATAGTTAAAAATTGTTTTCATTTGGGTATCAAATCATTAAATACCCCCTCATGGCACTGAGTCATGCTTTTAGAGTCAGTGATAAAGGTAATGCTAAAGGCATAGTAACTTCATTCCTTAGTAAGCAGACGTACTACCCCCTCACTAATCCTAGCCCTATTCTCCCGGCTTAATTCGTTAACACACAACACGACCCAGTACGGATGGACCTTCAGTGAATCTGCTAGCTCCTTCACGCTTGCCCTGCCACCGCGCTCTTGAAGTGCTTTAAGGATGTCCCCCGTTAGCATCTTAGCTAGCCTGCGTTGGTGGGTGTTTATGTATCTCGCCACCTCTATTGCTGTGTCGATGTCCACGCCGAGCGTTGAGGCTATGTCCCTCACCTTAGGCCTTATCTGTAGCTTAGCACGTTTGCTCCTGCGCTTAGCGTTGATGTATTCTAGGGCGAGGGCCTCTAACTCAGCATCCACCCCCGCGGCTTGGGGTGCTGGTGCGGCGGCAGGTACGCAGGGTGGTGGAAGGAGGAGTGCCTTCAGGTCTATCACCGCCTCAACCTGGGATGCGGTTACCGCGTACTTCTTTATGATCCTGTTCTTCCCGCTTACCTCGACCTTAAGTAGGCCTGCCGCGAGGAGGCCCTCTAAGTGGTTTAACGTTGTTGATAGCTTGATCCCTAGCCTCCTAGATATTTCGGAGGCGGTTAGGGGACCTTCGGCGAGGAGCATCTTAAGTATCTGTAGCTTGGGGCCGCTACATAGAGCGTCAATTAACCACCTCACCCTTCCCTGATTATCTATTCTTACCCGCTCAGCCATACGTCAGCACCGCCCCCACTCACTGTGATGTCAATGCTCAGCTTCCTCGACGCGTTAACGTAGTTTGGGTCCTCGTAGGTTGCGTTACCGTTCACCGTAGTGTGCTTTTCACCCCTCACCACCACGTTAGCGACGCCGCCTGAGGCGGAGCATTTGACTTTGAAGGCGTGGTTAGGCGCATCCACACGTAAGTCAGTGCCTCCACCCGCGATACTTACCTTAATGCTTGATGTCGAGCGCTTCACGTCGCCTAGGAAGCTTATGTGGGCGTCCAGCCCGCCGCCGCTTACCGATATGGTCATCGTGAAGTTCACTAGCTTGCTTAACTTCAAATCGGTACCGCCACCGCTGATCGTGGCGTTAAGCGTTCTTAGCGTGTTAGCGTTGCTGACATCAACCTTGAGGCCCCCTCCACTAACCTCCGCGTTAATGGACTCGACGTAGTTGGGCGGTACATAGATCCTGATGATGTAGTTGACCGCCGTTATGTTGAGTACGCCGTTCACGTACCTGCGCCCGTACGATAACTTTGAGAGGCTCACGAGGCTCTCCTCCCTAAGCACGTCCACCTTAACCTTGCCTTCCTCGCCCCATTCAAGCACGCTGACCCCACCGCCTTTAACAAGTATGTTCAGTTTCAGGGGCCCAGTAACGTTAATTATTTCCTCCTTCACTAGCGTAGGGCTCCCGAAACCGAAGCTCATGAACTTGAAGTGAGTTACCGCACCCACGATGGAGGATATCAGTGACCCGATGTCAGTGGAGTTTACCCCGCCGCTACCCGGGCTCACCCTCCCGCTCACGTAGAGGAGGAAGGGCGACACTATCCCCACTAACGCGATAGCCAGGACAATCGCGCCGACCACGAAGTCCTTCTCGAAACCCATCACCCACCACCTCACAGCGCTGCCGGAGCGAGTATCACGAGTAATAGCAGGATGACCGCCAGTAATGCTGCGGCCAATGCCCTCCCGCCGCTTAACTCATGCACTACTTGAAGGCCCCTCACC
>JALWZB010000027.1 GCA_027002995.1 Desulfurococcales archaeon | reverse complement strand
TCTCCCCCCTTATTATGACTGTGCCTAATTTCCTCGTGCCGTTCTCAAGGACTTCCTCGGCGTTTTCAAGGACTATGTTTAGGTGCTGGTCGAAACTCCTTAAGGAACCGCGCAGTAACCTATTACCTCTTAACTTAACCAGCACGATCTTACCTAGGTTCTCACTGAGTAGTCTTTGTGCTGCGTCACTCATCCAGTTATCCCCAACACCTAGGGCACTCTTGATTTAAAAGCTATACGTTTCTCAGTACGGTGGGTTAAGGTAGGTATTTGAGGCATGATGACCTGGTTTATGATGGGGTGTAGTATTTGTGAGGATGCTTCCGCTAAGGAGGAAGGACGTGGTGCGGATTCGGGGTAGTGCGTGTGAAAAGTACCCTGGGCTCTGCAAGCACTTAGGTGAGGGGAGGGAAGGATTTAGGCTTGAGGGTGATGACTTTGAGGTCATAGTGCTTAACAGCATCCCAGCGCTCTTCAGGTATGAGGACGAAGACATCACTTACCCCACCCTAGTCCTAGTTAAGATCGCGGGGGTTAATTCAATGCACTACGCCGTAGTTGATGAGGGGGCAGTAAAACACCTTCTGAACGGGGCAAACGTAATGGCACCAGGCATAACTGAGGTAAGCGACTTCAGCAAGGGCGAGGTAGTCGCTGTATGGAGCCCGGGCAAGAAAGCACCATTAGTTGTTGGTGAAGCCCTCATGGACTCCAAGGAGATAATGGAGGTGAGAAGAGGAAAGGCCATCAAGAACCTCCACTACGCCGGAGACGACATATGGGAACTCTGCTTAGAGTATTTGCGGAGAGCCAAGAAATAGTTATAAACCGCCGACAGACAAGTGCTAATGGGCCGGTAGCTCAGCCTGGAAGAGCGCTCGGTTGGCATCCGAGAGGCCCCGGGTTCAAATCCCGGCCGGTCCACCACACTGCCCTTGATCCTTTCCACCAAGTTATCCACAACATAACGCGCTAGGCGTTTGAGCTCGCGTGCCCTCAGCCTATAGTTAACAGTTCCCTTCCTAGATATACCTCAGCATTCTGTTACGATCTGTTACGAGCATGACGTAACCTATGGAAGAAACCAATTGAAAGCAGTGTCCAAGGAAGGGATGTTCTAGGTTTCATTCTCGTTAATGATAAAGAAAAA
Source organism: Desulfurococcales archaeon (assembly GCA_027002995.1). Lineage (GTDB taxonomy): Archaea > Thermoproteota > Thermoprotei_A > Sulfolobales > NBVN01 > WAOL01. The sequence goes on along the minus strand of JALWZB010000027.1, from coordinate 6,752 downwards.
CTTACCTGCTTCAAGCACCCCATTTCAATGGTCGGTTCATTAGGTTCAACACTATCTTAATTAGGTGCTTCCCTGGGATCCGGCCTAACCCTCCCTTCATGCAGGATATTTCGTCGTACGCTGTGACGTCATCTCTCCGTACTCCAGGACCAGCTATGGCTATGGGCACGGGGTCGCCGCTATGGTCACGCACTGTGCATGGCGTGGTGTGGTCGGCAGTTATCACTATTACCGTTCTATCTAACCCCACACGTTTGATTATTTCCCCTACAAGCCAATCTGCTTTTTCTATGATCTGTATCTTACCCTGGGGGTTAGCGTCATGACCAGCTATGTCGGGCCCTTTAATGTGCGTGAAGACTACATCATACCCGTTTTCATACGCCCTTAACGTAGCCTTGAGTATTGATTTTATGTCTGTGTCTAGGTTGGCTGTTGATCCCTCCGGTATCTCCCCCTCGAGACCAAGGATGCGGGCCGCGCCGATAACCGTTGCTTCCTCAGCTACTACGTATCCCTTAACGCCGAAGCGTTCGCTGAACTTTACGAGGTCTCTTGGCACCATTCCTGCGCCGCGCGTTATGATGATATTACCTGGCAGGAGACCCTTCTCCATCCTCTCCTTATTCACGGGGTGATTCCTGAGGACCTCGTAAGACCGCCTTACTACCTCATTCACTATCCCAGCAGTTCTCCGAGCTTCCTCACTCTCGTCAAGCGGTATGATCTCCCTGACAGGCTGTCCTTCCTGCGCTGTCCCTGGATCCGAGTCACTTATTCTCGGAGATAGGTTACTGCCTCTTAAAACTAACACTACCCTGTGTTCTGTAGCTGGGTAGAACTCAACCTTAACACCGTCTACTTCCCTTATGGCGTCATTGAGCGCTTTCACAAGCTCCTTCACGTATTCGCCCCGGATCCTCCCAGCTCTTCTGTCAACGACTATTAACTTGCCGTTATCCTCCTTAACAGTCGCTATATTACACCTTAGTGCAACGTCGCCCGGATTCATTCGAACACCTATACCAGCAGCCTCGAGGGGGCCCCTTCCTGGGTAATACTTGTAGGGGTCGTACCCAAATATCGCTATATGTCCAGTATCGGTTCCTGGCCTAACGCCGGGTTCTATGGGATCCATTAGGCCCGTTATCCCTACACTCGCTACGTAGTCCATGTTCGGTTTCCTAGCAATCTGAAGGGGGGTTTTACCCCCTAATTCAGGGACGGGCCTGTCCCCAACCCCGTCAAGGATCACGATCACTGCCCTGTATGTTTCCTTGGGCTTCCACTTCTCTGCACCCAAATCAACACACCTCCTAAACAAGGTACATGAACGAAGGCACACTAGGCATCACGATATTCTCAACGTTTGTGTAACGCGTTAACGCATGCGCTAGCCGGAACGTGTTGGGTTCCTCACCATGATGCAGCACTAGCTTCGCTGAGCCCCAAGCCCGTAGTCGCGTGAGGAGAGACACGTTCTCCGCCAGGTCGAAGTGCGTCTTAATTGGTAGCACCTTAACGGAGCATTTAAACGAGATTATCTGATCGCCGAATTTAAAGATCCCGGTGTCACCTGCCTTCATGAGGGCCCTGCCGAAGGTCCCAGGTGCCTGGTACCCGGTTATTATGACGGCCGACTTAGGGTCATCCTTTATCTTCATGAAGACCTCCCGCGAGAAACCCATTAGCATCAAGTCACTCACTAGGATAACTGCACCACTTAGCGGGATATCCCTAAGTTCCTCGCGCTTAAATACTACGACATGCTCATCACGTCTCAGATTGTCTAGGAGGTTCTCCAGAACATTGACGCGCACTGTTGATGTGTACTTCGTGAGAGCGTTAAACCCTGTAAGCACCGTGTCCTCCACAAGTATCGGTGCGTTCCCTAAGGCACTGCGGTACTTCATTAACACCGCTAAGGTCTCTTGACCCCTTCCCATAGCAGTTATCGGTAGTAGGGCTGTGCCTCCTCTTTTGACGATGTCCGTTATTTCCTCGGAGATCGCCTTCTCCGTAGCGTCTCTGCCTATTACCCTGTCACCATATGAAGCGTTCAGTATTATTACGTCGTACGTGGTTTCTTCCGGGGGCTCTGGATCCTTAAATACGTTGGTTCCCTTAGCTATGTCAGCTAAGTACAGGATGTTTCTCTCCCCTGCTCTTACTTCCAGGTATGCCGAACCAGGGGCATGCCCGGAGATCTTAAACTTAGCTACGAAGTCCCCGACCTCAACAATGTCGCCGAAGCGGATGGGGCGGACATGCTTTATAGCTTCCTCAACGTCGTCCTCGCTGAAGAGTTTGCGTCCATCACTCTCGAATATCTTCGCCCATTTTCTCCAGTACCTTACCCCCAGCTCCAATGTCTCTTCGGTCATGTACACGGGGCCGGTGAACCCCTTCTTAATTAGGTAAGGCACCATAGCAAAGTGATCTTCATGTAGATGCGTAACTAGCACAGCATCAAGTCTCTGTGGGTCCGCTAGGTTTAGGTAAGGTACTTCCCCGTACCTGCCTCCGCTGTATGTTTTCTTGATACCTGCATCAATCAGGACACTGTAATTACTTCCTGAAATAAGTAGGCAGGAACGCCCCTGCTCACGGTACCCGCCAAGAAAACCCATGAAGGTGGACTGATGCGTCACGTTTCACACCTCCTCAGCGATATGGTGGAGTTGCATTCATTCGTATCTTTAGAGAAAAACTACTCTTTACCCCTTCTGCTCATGTTTAGTGACAACGCTGACCTTCCTTGTTACGTACTTCCAGACATCCCTATAGTACCACGTGAAGAACGCCGCCAGCAGTATTAGGAGGACACCGAAGCCCATCGACACTGGGTTCCTTGAGTCCGAAATTGGCGTGAAGCCTACCTCAATATCGAACTCACTTCCTGCCTTGAATGTCGCGGGCTTAACGGTCTTTGAGCTCAGGTACCAGAACTCCACCATGTATTTACCGTTTTCCTCACCGACGTAGTGTACGTCCATATACCTCAGCTTCCCTGTTAGTGAGGATCTCGCATACAATACTGTCCAGCCCTTGGGTGCTACTACCTTGACCCTAATTCCAGGAACCTCAATGCCGTTAACCTTGTCTGTCTCCCAGTTCACGTTATAGAAATAGTTGATCACTCGGACAAACAGTATCTTACCGTTCACGGGTTTGTAGTCCTTGTAGTATTTGTAGTCCTTGGTGACGTATAGCTGAGACGTTGACTTAACCATGCCGTGGACCACGATCCTCACGGAGGCCCAGTCCTTGCCCTCGATAGGCTCCTTAAGCTTCACTGCGACCCTCGATACCCCGCTCGTTACTAACGACGCTGAGTCCACTATGTTGCTGTCCTTGAACGTTACTGAGCACTCCAGTAATGATGGGTTCACCGCCTTAGAGTACTTCTTTTGTGTTAGGAAGGGTATTCCCAGCGGGATTTCCAGTTCTGTGCTACTGTAGTTAGCTATCTTGAGCGTCACCGTTAGGTTAAATTCTATTGCATATGTCTTACTGCTGACTTTAGCGAACTTAATTACGTCGAATTCGTAGGTCACGCCCTTGATCTGCGTGCTAGATACCGCATTGATTGTCGGCGTGCTTACTGCTAGCGCGAGTAACGACATGAGGAATACCGTTAATATTAATGCTGAACGCATCATCATGCTCACCCACCCCACCCAGGTATAATGCCTACTGCTCCTAGGTAGTTAAACCACGCCCAGCCCACCGTTAAGTACAACACATACCCTATGGTACATACTAGGAGTCCGTAGGCTAACTCATCTGTCACGCTGAAGTACCCTGTCCCGTAGTAGATTAGGTTTGGCTTACAGTTAAAGGGTAAGCTTATTGTCCAAGCTATAGTGAATGCTGCTGGTAACGCTATCATTACCGGGGGTATTCCTAGGCTCTCTGCAAGTATGATGTACAGCGGTATGAATATTACGGTCCTGACGGTCTTACTGGAGAATATCACGTGCGAGTACATCATTATACCAACGAGTATCGCGTACGCTATGAACGGGCTAACACCCTGGGAGAGTCCCGTAGCGTTTATCAGGGACTTAGCCATCCACTGGGCCGCGCCAGTGTCCTCTAGAGCCATACCCACGGCGTACGCACCTGCGCTGAACACCATGAGATCCCATGGAACCTTAGCATCCTTCCAGCTCCTCAACGGCCCTATCTTCGGCATGAAGAGCAGGACAGCGCCTATTACCGCAACAACGCTGAAGGGTATCCTCATGCCGAAGAACATCTTCGTGTGCCACTGATCAGTCGCCCATAGAAACAGGACTAAGGCGAATATCGCTAATGCCGACTTCTCGTCCCTGGTCAAAGGCCCTAACTTGCTTAGTTCCTCCTTCAGCTTCTCAAGTCCTCCGAGCGGTTCCTTAACCTCGGGTTTCCATATCTTCATGCCCACGATCCACATGAGGAACATCGTAACCAGCACTATTGGTGCCTGTGCCACAAGCCATGTGAGCCACGGGACCTCAACACCAGTCATCGTGTATATGAAGCCCCATGCTATTATCTGCGGAGCAGTCGCCGTTAATATCATGGCTGTTGCGAGGTTATTGGCCACGGGTTGCTGGAGCATTAGAAGTTTCCCGAACTTACTACCGGGTTTTGCGCCATAGGCGCTCGCCATTAGTAAGGCTATGGGTAGAACTATAGCGGCCCTTGCCGTTGTGCTGGGCACGACGAAAGCCAGTACTATATTCAGGAATATTAGGCCGAGCAAGGCTGTGGAAGCCTTCCGCCCAAAGTAGTATGCCATGGCGTATGCTATCCTCTTACCTATCCCAGACTTCTCTAGCGCGCTCGCTATCATGAAGGCCGCAACCATGAGCCATATCACTTCCTCACCAAACCTGTAGAAAGCCTGCTTGTAGTCCCACCCACCAGTCAATGCTAGTAGGACTATCGATAGCATCGATGTTAACCATACTGGGATAGGGGTCGTCAGCCAGAGTATGAAGGCCAGCCAGAACACAGCCATTGCACGCTGACCCTGAACAGTTAGGCCTGGCGGCGTCGGCATGAGGAGTATTGCTGCGAATACCAGTAATGCTAGGGGCATTCCAATTATGTTGAGGTACCTCTCAACCCGGCTCTTACCTTGAGCAGATTTTTCATCCTTACTCAATTTTTTCACCTACTAGTTAGTAAATTCACCTATTCATGAATTTATCCGGAGAACAGAATAAATAGTTTACTGAGAAATACTTGACTAGAGGAGCTATCATGGAGCGTGCCCCTACTGGCGTAGACTTGCTTGACAAGATACTTGAGGGAGGAATACCGCGTCCAGCCTCAGTATTGATTTCCGGAGATATAGGAACAAATAAGAATACCTTCGCCCAACAAATACTCTACCGAGGTCTCCTGGAGGGAGAGAAGGCAATATACGTGACAATAGACGCCTTCCCCGAAGACCTCATTAAGAACATGTTAAAGTACGGTATGGACGTACGGGAATATGTAAGGAGAGGTGACCTAGTATTCATTGATGGCTTCTCCCCACGTGTAGGGGTTGAAAGTAACTCTCCATACATAATAGAAAACCCATTCGATCCCAACGAAGTTCTCAAAGCAATCGTGATAGCTGAGAAGGAAGTCTTCGGAGCTGGCTTACCTTGCAGGTTAGTAATATCCCATATCTCAACAATGTTGTTCATGGCAACAAAACCACAGATCCTTAGTTTCATAGAGAGAATGCACGCAGAAGCTAGAAAGTATAACGGTGTCTATATACTTGTGTACAGTGAGGGCGTCATGAACCCATACGTTGAGAATTTCATTAAGCAACTTCCTGACGTTGTAATCACGCTAAAGCGTGATGCTGAGACAGGAAAGAGAACCATGTCCGTGATGAGGTGCATACGTACAAGGTACCCTCGGAATCCCTTCGAATACGAGCTGACCGATAAGGGCATAGTTATCAAGGAGGCGAAACGATTAGTATACTAGTCCATGAACCTGGATCAAGCGTTCCGGAGGATGAGAGAGTGAGCCGAAACACGGAGAACCTAACGTCAGTGCTGATGATGCTAGGACTAAACCGATACGAGGCGAAAGCATACGTGACTTTACTAATACGCGGTGTAGCCACAGCGAGCGAGATAAGTGACTTAAGCGGCATACCTTACACTAGGGTTTATGATGTTCTATCAAACCTTGAGTCCAAGGGCTTTGTCGTGTCTGTTCCCGGACGCCCTATGAAGTTTCAGGCTCTGGATCCTGACATAGCGTTGAAGAACCTGCTGGAGATACACAGAGAGAAATTAATGAATGAACTCCGCACGCTCGAGGAGAACGTTACTAAGGCTATGGAGACCCTGTCGCGCCTCAAGCCAGGTGCTCGTGAGTATGAAAGCATAATGCGGCTTAGGGGTGCAGTGAGTATAAGGAACTTTATACATCAATTAATTCGCAAGTGCTCGATGAGGATCGCGGAGGTGCGTCCTGATAATACACCCTCAGTACTTACTGATGACGATTTGAGAGAAGCAAAGCGCAAAGGTATAAACGTTGTTAAAAGAGTTCTAAAATCGGTGGATGCTAGCGTGAATTTGCTCGTCGTGGATCATTCAATAATAATCTATGAGAGAGGAGAGAGTAGTTCAATGAGTACTTACGATACTGCAATAGTGATAAACTCGAAGCAGATCTCCGACCTTCTATACACGCTAGCTCTTTGCTGAATCACTCAATCGCTAACTGAACCCTATATCACTAGGGAG
>JALWZB010000026.1 GCA_027002995.1 Desulfurococcales archaeon | reverse complement strand
TTAAGGGTGCGGCAGAAGGTGTGCGTATAGCCGAGAAGGTAGGGCCTAACGACATCCTAATAGTGCTGATATCGGGGGGAGGGTCAGCAATCTTCGCCATGCCTGAGGACGGGATTAGCTTAGATGACAAGGTAAGGACAAACGAGTTACTGCTTAAGTGCGGTGCCAAGATCTACGAGATCAACGCCGTCAGGAAGCACATATCTAAGGTTAAGGGAGGGAAGCTAGCGAAACGCGTTAAGGGCACCCTCATAGGTCTCATACTCTCCGACGTCGTCGGCGACCCGCTGGAGGCGATAGCCTCGGGACCCACGGTGAAGGACCCAACGACCTTCGAGGACGCCTACAGAGTGCTTAAGGTCTACGACATACTCGACAAGGTACCTGAGGCAGTAAGGAAACACTTAGAGAAGGGAATGAGGGGAGAGGTTGAGGAGACTCTGAAGGAGGACCTACCTAACGTCCATAACTTCATAGTTGGTAGCGGTGCCCTAGCCTGCGAGAGCGCCGCCCGCGAGGCCGCGAAGCTAGGTCTAACGCCCTACGTACTTACAACGACGCTTGAGGGTGAAGCGAAGGACGCTGGCTTAGTGATAGCTTCGGTGATCGAGGAGGTCTGGAGGAGGGGGAGGCCGTTTAAGGCGCCAGTAGCCATAATAGCTGGCGGTGAAACCACGGTAACCATTCTCGGAGAGCCGGGTCTTGGCGGCCCCAACCAGGAGCTGGCGCTTTCCGCATCAAGGAAAATTAAGGGATTACGCGGCACAGCGTTGCTTGCAGTGGACACTGACGGGACCGACGGCCCCACCGACGCTGCCGGGGGCCTCGTAGACAGCTACACGGCGGAGATCCTTGAAGGTAAAGGCGTAGATATAGAGGAGGTACTGCGCCGACACGACGCGTACAGCGCCTTAAAGGAAGGTAACGCCCTACTCGTCACTGGCCCTACGCGAACGAATGTTAACTCTCTCGTCATAGCTGTGGTACTTGGGGACGTGAAAACAAATAACTCGGCTAACCCTTAAAGCAGGGAACGACGCTGATGAACGCAAGCAGCGACGGTAGGGTAGCGCTTCACGTAACGGTTGAGGGGATAGTTCAGGGCGTCGGGTTCCGCCCTTTCATCCATAGGTTAGCTCTAAGCACTGGCGTGACCGGGTACGTGAGGAACGTGGGTGGTTCTGAAGTCGAGATTTACTTAGAGGGTGGTGTTGACTCCGTCTCGAGGTTCCTTAAAGGATTAATCGAGGAGAGACCGCCCCCAGCCATAATTGAGTCCATCGAGATAACCCCGGTCAAGCCTAAGGGGTTACGAGACTTCCGAATACTTAGAAGCGGTAGTGCCGTCGTTAAACGTTCGATGATACCGCCGGACCTAGCCATATGCCCACACTGCCTAGCCGAAGTACTTAACCCTAACGATAGGCGCTTCAGGTACGCCTTCAACTCCTGTGCGTGGTGCGGCCCCAGATTCTCAATGATGTACAGGACACCATACGACAGGGAGAACACGTCAATGCGTGACTTCCCCCTCTGCGAGGAATGCCTTAAGGAGTACGGGGACGTCAACAACATCAGGCGTTACCACGCGCAGGGCATTAGCTGCCCTAAATGCGGACCCAGGCTCTGGCTCGAGGACCGCGAGGGGAACCTAATAAGTGCTAAGGACCCGATCTCAGAGGCCGCCAAGCTCGTGGATGAAGGTAATATAGTGGCTGTCAAGGGCCTCGGAGGCTACCACATAGCTGCATTAGCCAGCGACGATGACGTGGTGCTCGAGCTGAGGAGGAGGAAAGGGCGGCCAACGAAGCCCTTCGCTGTCATGGGCCTTAACCTGAGTGTGCTGAGTAAGCTCGTCAAGTTAAGTAAGGAGGCTGAGGAGATCCTGACGTCACCGCAGTCACCGATACTGTTGCTCCCTAAGGCTGAGAACACCCCTGTCTCTAAGTACGTCTCCCCAGGGCTGGACGTTGAGGGCGTGTTCCTGCCGTACACAGCCCTTCACTACCTACTCCTACAGGAAACCAAGGATAAGTTCCTCATAATGACGAGCGGCAACCCCCACGGGAAACCCATGTGCACTAACGAGGAATGCGCTAGGAAGGTTCTCTCCGGCTTTGTCGACTACTTCCTACACCACGATAGGGTCATAGTGAATAGGGTTGATGACTCAGTCCTCAGATTCACGGACGGGACACCAGTCATGCTCAGGAGGTCTAGGGGATACGCCCCAACCTGGGTTAAGATACGCCGTAAGTTACCTAAGGACGTTATTGCCTTTGGCGCCGACCTACAGGGCGCGGGGGCCGTGGGGTTCGAGGACAAGGTGATCCTCACAC
>JALWZB010000025.1 GCA_027002995.1 Desulfurococcales archaeon | reverse complement strand
GCGCCTTCTACCCAATAAAATTCATGCCAGACTGGATGAAGTGGGTCGCCTACATAAACCCACTAACGTACGCCGTCGACGGCATGAGGCACTACCTCAGCGGAGTCTCAACATTCAACCCACTAACGGACCTAGCAGTACTCTGCGTAATAACAGCTGCCTTCATGGCGCTAGCCTCCAAACTATTCGAGAAAGCAACAATAGATTAACATTAACTAAGACACAGCCCCCACATTACAGGTTATGCCCGCCAACACTCACTCTACCTCCCAGCCACCTAATTATTACGGTGAGCACCGCATCGAGGGTTTATAGCTTAGTTAAGCATAGCCAGTCACGGGAGTCATTATGGGTCATGTATGGGTGAAAGCGAAGATCGGGGACCCTGAAAAAAGGAACGTTACTGAGGTCGAGGCCCTAGTTGATACCGGAGCCACGCTAACGACAATCCCTAGGAAGCTGGCTAATAGGCTCGGCCTGAAGCCAACCGGTAAGACCCTCGTTGAGACTGCCGCCGGCAGAATAGAGCTTGAAAGGACACGCATCTGGATAGAGCTGGAGGGTAGGGAAGAAATTGTTCCAGCGCTAATCTCAGACATAATTGATAAGGTCCTGCTAGGGGTTACGACGCTGGAGGTATTAGGGCTTCGAGTAGACCCGCTAACCGGAAAACTAAGCGAGTGGACACTACTACTGTACTAAGCAATAAAAACACCACTTCCGAGCTTAATTTTACTCCGGGAGAACACGGCTTTCTCCAGTCTTCTCCGTGACTACATTAACTTTCTTCGGGAATAACTAATTAATTTACGCATTACCCTGTAAAACAGTTACGCTAGCCCCTTAACCAGGTATAAACATTTTCTAACCTAAGATTTTCCCTCAAGGTAATGCATTCTTATATTAGAGTACAGGTAACCTATATCGAGGGATCAACATATGATGGTGAGTAGGAGGGTACTCATACTGGCCCTAGCGGCCGCAGCCATAGTCGTGACGTCGGTCGCCTCCGCCTTCGCGCTAGGGATACTACCCCCTAAAGCGCCAGGCATCTACATAACCATAACCCCGGTAGGGCTCAGAGGAGGGATACCGCGGAACGCGTACGTAGTGGTTCAGGTAAGCATGATTACGCCGGACGGACCCATGAAGACAGTGTACCGAGGCCTGTTAAAGGGAACTACGCTCTTTATACCTTACGACAAGGTTGCGGGAATAGCGTCAAAATGGGTCAAGGAAGGACACGTAATGCCGGGAATGATGATGGACTACTGGGTAGTTAGTGAGGACGGGAAACTCATAGCGTCAGGAGCAACTATGGTGAACTACGACCCAGCAGAGCTAATAAAGTCAAGAATACTAAGCATGCAGGTAACCGTAACCGTAACTAGGAATAAACATTAAGAGGACGCAAGGGAGGCGCATCAACAATAATCAAAGACGTCACCCATAATCGTGAGACAAGACTCATTTTAACCTGAAGATTAAGGAGCATTCGCCTAGGAAAACTACGCAGGAAGCAGATACTAAGCTACCGATACTCATGCCCTGCCCTGCAATTCAATGCGCCTCCGCAATAAACCTAGAAGCTCATCATGTAGATTTCCTCTAAAGCTCAACTCACAGCGGCAATAATTGAGGAGTTCAACCCCGGAAAGTGGGTGAGAACGCATGATGCGTTCCACATAATGTCTAATATCTAAGCTACCGGGATGAATGCAGTGAAGTTTAGAGTAGTGCTTTTGTTGTTCCGTCTTTCTTAAGGTGAGCTATCAGATTTTAAGAAGATTATGATTAGCGGGAATGTGTATCTAGGTGAGGGCGGTTCTATGGTTCTCTATGTAGGTGCGCTTGGGTTGAAGTATGAATTATGTATGTTTTAGGGCGCCCACACGCTGGTGCTGTATTTTGAGGCCGTGCCTTCTTGAGTGACGCGCTGCTTTCCTCTGGTGTGCTTTTTATTTACTTCCTGCTGGTACTGTTGCGCGCCGTATTTCTAGGTGGGTTGCCGCACTGCTTACTAGGTCTATGTGCATCCTGAGGTAGTCTCTTAGTAAGCGTGTTATGAGGAAGTTTCTCCTCACGTGTTCTCTCCCGTTGCTTCCTAGGGCTCTGGCGAGCCATGGGCGCCTCATTAACTCCACCACTCTTCTGGCGGCTGTTGCGTAGTCCCTCCTGTCGACTAGGTACCCCGTCACGCCGTCGATCACTTGCAGGGGTATCCCTCCGGCACGTGTCGCCACTACCGGCGTGCCTTTCCAGAGGGCCTCAGTTACTGCTAGGCAGAAGCCCTCCCTCGTTGAGAGCTGTATCGCGACGGTTGAGGCTCGCTGGAACGCGTT
>JALWZB010000024.1 GCA_027002995.1 Desulfurococcales archaeon | reverse complement strand
GGGCTCCACGTATGCTACAGCGACTACCGCGTCCTCAAACCATACTACGATGAGTTAAGGGTAAGTCAGTTCGCACTGGAATTCGCTAACAGGGGCTTCAGGGACCTAGCCGTGATTAAGGGGCTGAGCAAGGAGTTAGGGTTCGGCGTCATCGACGTCCACAACAGGAGGGTGGAGACGCCGGAGGAGGTCGCGAAGGCGATCAGGAAGGTCATGAGGTACGTGGAGCCCGAGTGCCTCTACATTAACCCGGACTGCGGCCTAAAGCTACTGCCTAGGGACGTGGCGAGGGCTAAGCTAAAGGCGATGGTGGAGGGGACGAAGATCGTTAGGAAGGAGCTGGCGAGGAGGAAGGGCTTAGAGGAGGTAGTGCTCAGGAAGGACTTAACCTGCCCTTAAGGAAGCATGTTTTCCTCAGCAACTATTGGCTTAACCTCAACACCCAATTTCTTCGCGAGCTTAGGCACGTGCTTATCCACGAACCCACCAATGATCACTAGCTTGGGCTTAACACCCATAACCTCCTCATAGAGCTTGCCGATCCTACTTAACTCCAGCACGTCACCCCTAGAGACCCTCGACTTAACCTCCAGCAGCACATGGGTTCCGTCATTCCTAACCATAACGTCAACCTCAACAACTGAGGGATGCCCATACACCACCCCCTCAGAGTCGTAGTGACTCCACCTCTCAACCTCACCAGCACCTAACGCATCCTCAACAACGAACTTCATCGCCTGCCTGAAGGCCTCCTCGCTAATCACCCCAAACCTATGGGCGATCACCGTGACTAACCTCCGCGTCTCCCTCTGCTCCTCCTCCAACCTCGCAAACCTCTCCTCTAACCTAGCGAAGCGCTCCTCAAGCTTCGCAAACCTCTCCTCAAGCTTCTGTTGTCTTTCTTCTAGCTTCGCGAATCTTTCCTCTAGCTTTGCGAACCTCTCCTCCAGCCTTGCGAACCTTTCCTCTAACCTCTGCTGTCTTTCCTCCAGCCTTTGCTGCCGCTCCTCGAGCCTCTGCTGCCTCTCCTCAAGCTTCTGCTGCCTCTCCTCCAGCCTTGCCTGCCTCTCCTCTAGCCTAGCGAACCTCTCCAGTAGCTCCCTCATGCCTAGGAGACCCATTAACGCGTATCTGAACTCACGGTCCTCCTCGATGGCTTTCAGTAGGCGCTCCTTCTCCTCACGCGTGAGTGGTTGGGGTGAAGTGCTGGTCATTTTCGGGATTCCCGTTAGTGTTAATGCTTTTTAAAGTGATTAAGATTTGTGCTTGATCCTCGGTTTCGGAGTAAAAGGTGTTTATAGGCCCATTATGGAGTGTATCTTACCCATGTCTATGTAGTCCTTAACCTTATTCGCTATTTTCTCGATCATCGTGTCCCACAGGTCGAGCGGTATCGTTGGTGCTGGCTGCACCGGGTCTAGCTCGGGCATCCCGGCTAACTCCTCCATGTAGGGCAGTACCGCGACTATGTCCTTGCCTAGGTCGCCGTACACTGCCTTCCCGTACTCCCACGCTAGCTCGGGACTCATCTTAGCCCCTATATCCATAGCTATCTTGAAGGCGTCGAAGGGGTTCACTATTAAGCCCTTGATCCTGTTCAGTTCCTCCTCGCTCAGCATTGAGAGCATGCCCTTAACTGAGTCGGGGGTGTTCGCGATCATTAGTACTGGGGCGTTAGCTATCCTAGCCACGTGCATGTTGGCGAACTCGACAGCCTTACTCATCGCTCCTAAGCCCTTAACCTTAATCGGGCCTGAACCCTCGATCACTATGACGTCGTACCTACTCTCAAGCTCCGCAAGAACCTCCCTAACGATCCCCTCAAGCGCCTCAGGCTTGAACATCTGGGTCACAGGGTCGTTCTTAGGGACTAGGAGGTCCTCGCCCGTGAACCTAACGCCCTCAACAACCTTCCTGCCCCTCACGAACACGCTTATGGTGCCGTCAATCCACGGCTTAGGCGTTATTGGGTTGAAGTCGGGGTTGAGCTCCGTCCTAGCGGCGACCGCCTGCAGTGCTTGGGAGTACCCGAACTCCATGCCGTTACCTAGCTTATACGTTACGGCAGTGAAGTTCACGGACTTCAGCGGCGCTACCTTATAGCCCTCATTGCTTAACAGTCTACAGAGTATGCACACGGTTAGGCTCTTGCCCTTACCGCTCCCGGTTCCCTGAACCATTATCTTCTTAGCCATTCTCCCACCCCATATATCTAACAGATATGTCCTGTAAAGACATATCAGACAGATATAAATACCTCACGTATATACACTTCAATACGTCATCGAGCCTCAGGAATCCTTAATTAGGTTAGCGCATCCCTGCTCATGGGACTGCGTGAGGTGCGCGCATCGGTGGG
>JALWZB010000023.1 GCA_027002995.1 Desulfurococcales archaeon | reverse complement strand
ACGTATTCTACTGGATAAAATATCAGCAAGAAGGCTACACGGTAGGATTCCCACCCCTCTGAGCAACTGGTTCCGATCCTGTTTACATGGCATGTATGGGGGAAAGAGCGTTAAACTATCATTTAGTATAGGGTGCCTAAGTGAGTTAAGGAGAAGCCCAGGGAGTGCCTAGCGTTTCGGGGATCGTTAGGGAGGACTCACTCGAGGAACTTAAGAAGTTCTTAAGGAAAAACACACCAAAACTTATTCGGGCTTACGAGTTAAGGGAATTCCTTTAGGATCATTAAATGTTAAAAGGTTATTTGAGGAATGAGTAGAAGGCGTGGGGTTGTGTGGAGAGGAAAATCTTCCTTTATTTTACCTTGGTGCGTTGACTGCCCTCTCGAGTAGGTCTTCCCAGACGGCGTCCACGTACTCCTGCAGTTTCTTCACTAGCTCTCTGTTCTCGGGCTTCAGTAGGTGCCTGAACCTGCCCTGCGCCTCGAGGAACTTCTCGATTGGCTGCTTGAGTTCTGGTTTCCTAGCTATCTGCAGTGACCTTGCAGTTAGGAAGTAGCCCTTACCCAGTACGTACTCCCATAGCGGGAAGTAGCAGGTGTCGACCGCGCGCCTAGTTACCTCGATCGATAGTGATGTGTCAAATCTCCAGCCCCTATTGCAAGAGCTTATTACGTGGATGAATGAAGGGCCGTCCACCTCTAAGCCCTTCCTGAACTTCTGCACCGCATCAACCCAGTATGCTGGTGAGGCCGTAGCCACGTACGGTATGCGGTGCGCCACCATTATGTCGGCTATGGGTTTCTTCCACTGCGTCTTGCCTGGGAGCACCTTACCTACGGGGCTCGTGGTCGTCCATGCGAAGGGCGGTGTGCCTCCTGAGCGCTGGATGCCTGTGTTCATGTACGCTTCATTGTCGTACAGCACGTACATTATGTCGTGGCCCCTCTCAGCCATGCCGCTGAGTGCCTGGAACCCTATGTCGAAGGTGCCTCCGTCACCACCTATCGCAACTACATCGACATGGTCGTAAGGTAGCCTACCCGACTTCTTCAGCGCCTTAATCGCTGCCTCAACACCTGAGGCGGCGCTGGCCGCGTTCTCGAAGGCAACGTGGAGCCATGGGACGGCCCAGCTCGTGTATGGGAATATTGTTGTCGCCACCTCAAGGCAGCCCGTAGCGTTGACTACTATTGTTGGCCCCCTTATCGCGAAGCTCAGTAGCTTAACCACTACCGGTGCGGCGCACCCAGCACACATTCTATGACCTGGTAGTAATATGGACTGCTTCTCTTCAGCCAGTTTCCTCGGGTTAAGTACTAGCGGCAACTCGTACTTCTTCCCGGGCTCGAATATGAGGAGCCTGTACGGGTTTTGAGCCTTACCCTCGGGCATACGTGATCACCTCCTCACTCCCTAACACCTAGGAGTTTGAGCGGCTTATCCACCTCTCCCTTCCTCTCAACCTCGATTAGGTCCTCGAACATCTTCCTTACCAGTGATGGTGGGACGTCCCTGCCTCCTAGACCATACACGTAGTTCACTAGGAGTGGGCGTTCCTTAAGCCCGTAGAGAGCTGCCGAGATATCTAGGTATGACGGGCCGAAGGACCCGAAGCTCAGCGCGCGGTCCATCACGCCGACGACCTTAGCTCCCTTGATCGCGTTAGCGACCTCCTCGAACGGAAATGGCCTGTAGAGCCTTATCCTCAGCACGCCTACCTTCACTCCCTCCTTCCTGAGCTGCTTAGCCACGTGCCTCACGGTCCCTGCAGTGCTTCCGAGCACCGTCACGATGATGTCGGCGTCCTCAACGCCCCACGCGTCAATTACTCCGTCACCGTACTTCCTGCCGGTCAGCTCGTACCACTCCTCATTAACGCGCTTAACAACCTCCTTAGCTTTCTTGAGGGCCTCGATCTGAGGTACTTTATGCTCGAAGTAGTAGTCGTAGAGGTCTAGCGGGCCGAAGGATAGCGGGTTGGCGGGGTCTAGCTTGACCTCAACCTCCTTCCCTAGGTAGTCCACGTACGTCTTCCCCGTGACCTTCCTGTACCCGCCGAGGAACTTATGCACCTCCTCCTCAGGCAGCATGTATATGTCCTCTAAGGTGTGGCTGAGCACGAAGCCATCTAGGTTCACCGCCACCGGCAGGAGCACTTCGGGGTCCTCAGCTATCTTGAATGCCTGTATCGTCGTGTCGTACGCCTCCTGAGTGTTCTCCACGAACAGCTGGACCCAGGAGGCGTCCCTCATACCCATAGCATCACTATGGTCGCAGTGGATGTTTATGGGTGCTGAGAGCGCCCTATTGGCTACCGCGAGAACTATCGGTAGCCTTAGGGAGGACGCTATGTAGAGTATCTCCCACATCAGGGCGAGGCC
>JALWZB010000022.1 GCA_027002995.1 Desulfurococcales archaeon | reverse complement strand
GTGGGACACTACAAGCCTAAGCAGCGCTGACGGCGTCATCGTGGATGAGTTCATGGTGGGGCCTCCCGGCGCCGTGCTGACAGCGTTGAAGTGGTTGGGGGATTGCCTCATCATTGCTGGCGACATGCCCTTAATCGAGCCTAAGGTGCTTGACGCGTTAATTAACAAGTGTTACGAGGTGAGCGATAAGTACGTCGCGTGCGTCCCTAAGGTAGGCGAGTTCCTTGAACCCCTCCACGCCGTGTACCGGTCTTCCTTCGCCCCCATACTTAACGCGGCGCTTGCATGCGGCACCACATCCATCCAGAAGCTCCTCAAACTACTTGCACGCTCAGGCACCGTAGCTACGGTTGAGCTTAAGGTATTCGCGGCAGAGGCGGGGTTAAGCTTGGAGCGCGTCCTGAACTCCTTCAGTAACGTCAACACCTGGCGCGACCTCAAGCTAGTTGCGGGGAGCCTATGCCGTGAGGGTTTACCGGGTTGTTAACGAAAGCTTTTTCCTGTTGCTTCAGAAGTAATTGGGTTTAAGCCGCCTCAGCAATTGATTGGGGTGGGGAAGCGTGAGTGCGGGTGAGGGCCTTAAGTGTCAATTAGGCATGTTGCGGGACCTCGTGGGTGACCGTGAAGTCATCGTCGTCGGCCACAGGGCCCCGGACACGGACGCAGTTATTTCTTCACTCACGTTCGCTTACCTAGCGTCATCCGTAGGCATTAAGTGTAAGGCATGCAGGGTCGGTTCCTTCCAGCCGGAAACGCGCGTGGTGCTCGAGAAGGTCGGGCTCCCGCCTCCCGAACCGATCGATGATGTCAGGGTTAGGGCACGTGACGTGATGAGGGGCGGGGACGCTAGCGTGGCGGTAGGTGACCCCGTGAAGGCGGCGGTCGACTTAATGGTTAGTAAGTCGTTAACGGCGGTACCCATAGTTGGGGAGGGTTCAAGGGTTCAAGGAGTATTCACGATCGAGTCCTTCGCCAGGTACTTCATACGTGAGTTAGCCTCAATGAGGCTCAGGCTGGACTCCGTGCCCTTAAGGAACTTCCTTAAGGTGTCGGGAAGCAAGGTGGTTGTCGGGTCCCCCGAAGCGTGCCTTGACGGGAGGGTCTATGTTGGCGCGTGGGGGAAGGGTTCCGAGGAGGCTAGGGCCGAGGAAATCAAGGGTCAAATACTGGTCGTGGGTGATAGGGAGGACGTGCAGGTGTGGGCCCTCCGCGCCGGAGTATCAGCACTGATAGTTACTGGGGGTCACGAGGTCAAGCCCGCCGTGAGGGAGCTGGCTAAGGCGAGCAACGTGATCGTGGCCGTGTCCCCATACGACACCTACACGACCCTCAGGCTACTTGACCTGAGCCAGCCCGTAGAGAGGTTTGCCGAGGACCCACTAACGGTTCACGAGTCAGCCCTCCTCACCGAGGTTAAGCAGGAGATGGTGCGTGCCGGGGTCAGAGTAGCCATAGTTGTTGACGAGCTAGGCAGGCTGAAGGGCATCATAGGTAGGGCGGAGCTCGTGGGGGAGGCAGGCAAGCCGGTAGCGCTCGTGGACCACAACGAGTTCTCTCAATCGGTGGATGGTGTGGAGGAAGCGCAGGTGGTTGCTGTCGTGGACCACCATAGGGTGGGCGGGGACGTGGAGACGATATTCCCGATACTCTTCAGGGTGGAGCCCCTCGGCTCAACGAACACGATACTCTGGAGGATGGCTAAGGAATGCGGGGTGAGCATACCGGCGAGGCTTGCTGAGGCAATGCTCTACGCCATACTCTCGGACACGCTACTGCTGAGGAGCCCCACCACGACCCCACTGGATAGGGAGGCGGTCAAGGAGCTGGCGGACTTGGCTGGCGTGAGCTTGGATGAGGCAGTGAACTTCATGAGGATAGCGATGGCGGCCAACGAACCCAGCGACCCTAGAGACATCGTGACGAGGGACCTCAAGGTATTCAACGTTAAGGGGGTGAGGTTCGGGATAGCTCAGGTACTCACAACGAGGCCGGAGAACTACCTAATAATATATAACAGGATATTAGAGACCATGGCCAAGGTCGCCCAAGAGAAGGGCCTGAGGTTCCTAGCACTAATGATAACCGACGGCATAGACAACAAAACATACCTAATGGCGGTCGGCGACAGGGAACCCATCGAAAAAGCCCTAAAGATCGACCTAACGAACAAACCCTACGCCGAACTAGCTGGTGTGACATCAAGGAAGAGCCAGGTACTCCCAAGAATACTCAAACACCTAAGGTAAGGGCCCCACGCACCGTTCAAGAAGCTTGAACAACGCCGTTCCAGTGCTAGAGCTTTATCGAAAGAAAACGAGGTAAGGTCGGTGGAGCACGCATGGTTGCGAGGATTGCTTCAGCACTGATCGTGATAGCAGCCCT
>JALWZB010000021.1 GCA_027002995.1 Desulfurococcales archaeon | reverse complement strand
CGGACTCCGACGAAACAGCGTACCCATCAACCTCAGACCTATCGAATGGTGGAGCATCCCACGCAGCCCTAATATCCTCAGCTAAAACACGGCCGAACGCCTCATCGAGCCCCACAACCTCAACACCCAAGGGCTCAAGACTAACGAACTCCTCAACCACCCTGAGAACGTCATCAGGGTGGACTAACTCATGAAACACCTTCCTGCTCAAGTTAAACGCCCCACCTACTTAAGAAGAACTCAAAGACTTATTAATTGGTGACAATTCAGAAATCAACGGGCGGGGGTGCCCGAGCCAGGTCAAAGGGGTCGGGCTGAGGCCCCGATGGCGGAGGCCTGCGTGGGTTCGAATCCCACCCCCCGCACCAAGACTATCGATTTGATTATAGTTGCATAAGAGCAGCGAGAGCTTAGTAGACGTCCCTTCGATACCCATGTCTTGTTGAATTGCGAATAACCCAAAAGTTGATTACATGGTTTGACTTAGTTTGACTAGAGGTGGATTAGGTTTGCCCTTAAGGCTGAAGGTAGGTAGGAAGGGATACATAATACTGCCAAAAGCGCTGAGGGAGGCTGTCGGCATAGAGGAGGGTGATGAAGTAATTGTAGAAATTAAGGATGGGATACTCCTGAAGCCTCTGAGAAAAGTTGATGTGGAGGAGCTGAGGAACGCGTTAAGGAAGCATGCTAGTAGGTTAAGGATAGTTAAAGGCAGGAAAGAACCCAAACCAGGTGA
The DNA here is from genome assembly GCA_027002995.1 of Desulfurococcales archaeon. Lineage (GTDB taxonomy): Archaea > Thermoproteota > Thermoprotei_A > Sulfolobales > NBVN01 > WAOL01. The sequence continues at coordinate 7,394 of JALWZB010000021.1, read as the reverse complement.
ATTGAGTCAGACACACCTAGAGGAGGAGTTCGAGAATTGAAGGCGTTCATAGATGCAAACCTCCTCATATACTTGAACACAGTTAGCGAGCTAGCGACTAGGTCCATATATGAGGATTTCTTCATAGACTTAACACGCAAGTACAGGCTATATACTGACGACCTAGTGTTGGATGAGCTTCTCTACATATCAAAGAAAAAGTATGGCGTCCCATACGAAATAACATTTGAGTTCATAGATTCCATCGTAATGCCATACATAACAGTAATTCCTTTGTGTGAGGAGGAATTCAATGAGGCACGGGAGATCATCCTAAAATATAATCTGAGACCATCTGACGCGTTACACGTAGGGGCGATGAGGAGCAACGGAATCAAAGTGATCGCATCGGAAGATGCAGACTTCGACAAAGTAGATAATATAACAAGGATATGGATCCCGAAAGCATAGAGTGCCGGACATCTACATCAGTTAAGTATGCCCGAGCTCGGCCGGAAGGGTCGGGCTGAGGCCCCGATGGCGGAGGCCTGCGTGGGTTCGAATTCTATCCTCGCGCTAGTACCGCATCAAGGCTCCTGGATTCGTCACTTAAGTCAGCCACACATGTTGGAGGATCTGGAAATCACAGGCTTGTTTAAAGGGGTTCATCACGGAGTATGCTTGGAGCATCAATTATGTCTCCACGGATTCTTAGGCAAGGCTTGCGGGTAGTGAGGCTGTTTGATCCGTGGGGCTCCCCCTACTGTACGTGCCCGCTGAAGTTTACTCTCAACCCGTACACGGGTTGCGGTCATGGGTGCCTATACTGCTACGCTAGGTCCTACATCAGGGGCTTCAGCAGGCCCCGCCCGAAGGCACGCTTACTGAGGGACTTACTGCATGACTTGAGGTTATTGCCTAAGGGTGCTCTAATAGAGTTGAGTGCGTCGAGCGACCCCTACACGCCCCCGGAAGCGGTCCTGGGTTTAACGAGGAAGGCCCTAAGGTACATAGCATCAAGGGGCTTCAGGATCCTTGTTGTTACGAAGTCCGACTTAGTGGTACGTGATGCGGACATCTTGCTGAGGGCGGAGGCATCAGTGGCTATAACCATAACTACCCTTGATGACTCCCTAGCCAGGAAGTTAGAGCCGGGCGCGCCCTCACCAACCGCTAGGGTGGAGGCTGTCGAGAAACTATCTAGGTTAGGAATCCCCGTTACCGTGCGTTTAGATCCGATAATACCTTACGTGAACGACTCCAAGGAGAGCATCGAGGAGGTGGTGGCTAGGGTAGCCGAAGCCGGCGCCCTACAAATAACGACATCCACTTACAAAGCCCGCCCAGACTCCCTGAGGATGCTGAGCGAGGTATTCCCTGATGAGGGAGCTAAGCTTAGGGAGCTCTACATTGGTAAAGGGGTTAAGACACATGGTTACTACTACCTCCCTCCAGAACTGAGGTTGCATTATATCCTCATGGTGAGGGAAACCGCATTCAAGTACGGACTGGCGTTCGCGTCCTGCCGGGAGGGTTTCAAATTCCTTAACACACCCGGCATACACTGTGACGGGTCACTCTACGCATACTTAAGGGGATGTGAGGAACGTAAGTAATTGTTTGGCGCCGGGGGCGGGATTCGAACCCGCGTGCCCCGCAGGGGGCAGTGGGTCTCCCACACCGTCAAGCCGGAAGACTCGAGCCCACCCCCTTGGGCCGCTCGGGCACCCCGGCGTCAAGAAGTAAACCTGCTCGCAACTTATTAAGGTTAGCTCAAGGCTAGGGGTGCTGAGGGACCTTAAAAATCAGGTATGTCAACAACCTTATCCACGATGTTCCTCGCCCTCTCTAACCTCCTCTGATGCTCCTCTAGGAACTTACGTAACCTCTCCGCAGCTTCCCGCTTGCACTGCCCGCAAAGCATTTCCCCGCTCCTACACCTAGTGTACACTTTCTCTAGCTCCCTGTCGTCCGTTATGAGGTGGTAGGAGAGCATCTCATACACGGGGCACTTCTCCGGCTCTCCTCCAAGCCTCCTCTGCTCGGCGGCAGTGGGTCTACCACCAGTCAGCGCCTTCATTAGCTTAGCGACCGCCACATCCGGGTCATCCGTCAGCGCGATGTATGACTCTGGTTTAGAAGAACTCATCTTCCCTCCCAGCAACCCCGTCATGAAACGGTGGTATGTTGATGCCGGCCTCTTCAACCCTAACTCGCTCGCGTACCTATCAGCAACGTCCCTCGACAGCCTCAGGTGCGGATCCTGGTCGGGTCCCACAGGAACGAGCACCACATCAAACCCGCCGAAGTGCTTTAACTGCGGGTGCAGGATGTCAGCCATCTGCGTTAGCACGGACATAATCTTACCTGGCCCGACGTCCTCACCGTAAATGTCCCGTAACTCAGCCATAGTTACTTTTCTCGAGAACATCTGGAGAAGCCTGTAGTACTCCTTAGCGTAGTTCGACTGGAAGTATATGTGCAGCCTCTCACGCTTGAGCCCTAACGCAAGGTAGTTCGCAACGTACTCGTTAACCGCGTAGTTGATTACGTCCTCCCTACTGATCTTTCTGACCGCGTATGCCTCAATGTCGGCTATCGCTATGAATATCTCAGCTCCCAACCCTTGATAGTAAATCACCTGATCTATGACCATCTTATGCCCGAAGTGCATCCGTCCGGACGGCATGAGGCCCGTAAGTATCGCGAATTTCTTCCCGGTTTTTAACGCGTCAATGACTTTCTCGAAGTCTCTGTGACCGAAGATTATGCCCCTACGCATTAGGTGGTGCGGCTCAGCAACCTTCCTTAGTTCGGGCAGGACATCTTTGAAAGGCTTTATGCCGAAGTACTTGAACAACTTATCATACTCACGGATCATTTCAGAGCTCCAGGGATCTAAGCGGAACGCCACAATAGGCAACACCTTGGAAGGGTGGAATGACCGACTTATAAGCATTAGCTCAAACCGCTAATGTTGTATCCCTCGAAAACAATACGTTAGTAAGGGAAAGGCCCTTGAGTCAGGAAATTCAGCGGGCCAGCACCGGCATACCAAGGCTGGATGCGGCCCTCGAGGGAGGAGTGCCTAGGGGATCGTGGGTAGCGGTTACGGGGGAGCCGGGCACGGGTAAGTCCATACTCTGCATGCATTTCGCGTGGGCAGGCCTGAAAGCCGGTGACCCAGTAATCTACATAACGACGGAAGCAGAGTTCCGCGACGTTATGAGGCAGGCAAGACAGTTCAGAATGTACTTCGACGACTACGAAGTCCACTACCTGGGAGGCAGGCCGCCCGTAAGGAAACCGCAGTTAGTCGTGATAGACATATTCAGCCTCCTCAAAACAGCAAGGCAGCTCTCAGCCAGCGTAGAGGAAATAGAGCGTAGCAGAAAATACGCCGCGCTAGAAATAGACGTCCTCATAGCAGCAATAAATGAGGCCTACAGAGTACTCGACCTAGTAAATGAAACCAGGCGCTCACCAAAAAGGCATGTCAGACTAATCATAGACTCACTCTCAGCATTCTGGGCAGATAAACCCGTAATGGCGCGAAAATACTCATACCAATTGAAGATAGCAACACACAGGGAAAACGTAACCGCATTACTGGTATCGCAGTACGCAATGACGACCCGGGCAACCTATGGTTTCGGCCTAGAGCATATTGCTGACGGCGTCATTCATCTATGGATGGATGAGGTTGAGTCCGTCAAGGAGATACGGAGATACTTAATCATCAAGAAAATGCGCATGACTAACCACTATACCAAGGCATTAAGAGTTTCAATAATCCCTGGCGAAGGCATGAAGCTAGATATTCTAAGCAACAGCCGCTAAGCCAATAACAACTTCACCCAAGCGCTACATTAATTATAGCTAAAGTGAGTAAAGCAAGCGCTATCGGTGTGAAGTAATTCTCAGATATAGCTCTGTATCCTCTTTCATTGACACGAGCGTTCCAGTACCTTTCGTTAGAACCCTTAACCAAGCTGTCAGGGTAGAATATTCCTAAACCCTCCTTCTTCCTGAACCTCTTAGTGATAGGTGATAACGGGTCAGCTTCGAATACGCATAGGTAGTCAAGCAGTATGTGGGAGGCGTAGGGCACTATGATCATGTAGAATGCTGAGATACTTGCTGTGAGGCGATACAATAATGTTGCGAGGGGAATGCCGATAAGTACTAAGCCTAACGGCTCCTGAATCCACGTTCTCTTATGGTGCCTCGGTCCTCTCTTATTAATTAGGTGGTCGAGATCTATAAGGACACTAAATATCAGTGAGGTCACTAATACTGCAAGCACCGTCGAGTAAGTATGCGGACCAACAGCTACTAGGGTGAGGGAAACCGCAAAAATAAAGTGATTTAGGGGATTCATAATGTCGTGACCCCCCACTCTCCCTAAATTAAATGCTTTAGTGGGCCCGGCGGGATTTGAACCCGCGACCTCCCGGTTATCAGCCGGGCGCTCCACCTGGCTGAGCTACGGGCCCCACGTATTTGTGGGGGTGGTTTTCTTTTAAAGGTTTGCTTGTTCTTAGAGCACGGTGTGAGTTTTGTTTTGGGCATTGGTTGCTGTGGTGTGTGGGTTGTTCACGGCATTCCTAGGCACTTACGTCACGCGTACCGTCACGGGTCTGGCTGTCGCATTGTGGCTCGGCCCTGTCGGCATAACTTTCGTGTTGTCGCTTACCGGTGTGAGCCTGCCTTCGCCGCCTGTGGCGTGGCTCACCCTCCCGCTGATTAAGTTCTTACTTGGCTTAACACTCTTCCTAGTAAGCTTCATGCTGTGGCGCGTGGCACTAGCCGTTTCGCTCGCGACATACTTAGCGTGGGTCACCTCGTCAGCCCTGCACGGTCAATTATGGGGCCCGCCGCCAGAATTCATCGCATTAACCATGGTTATCGTCCTAACGCCACTCATCTACGTCCTAAACAGGGACTTACCAGGTATCAGCATGTCCATCTTAGGTGGGACACTCGTGGCGTCGGCGCTAACCCCTTACGCAGGACTAACTCCGTCGTGGTGTGTGGGATTAGCGGTAATCCTAACAGCGTCGGTAAGGGTGGTGAGGAGCGCGTCACTAAACCCACTAAAACTTAAAAGGGGGTTCAAGGTAACTCAATCTGGGCGGCGGTCGTCTAGCCTGGTCTAGGACGCCGGCCTGCCAAGGCAGTGGTCCTGTGCCGCGGAACGCCGGAGATCCCGGGTTCAAATCCCGGCCGCCGCACCACACCTCCATTAGAAGACTTTTAAGCCCCTGAAAATCCTCGTTATTGGTGCCGCGGTAGTATAGCCCGGCCAAGTATGCGGGCCTTTCGAGCAGGCTTGAGCCGGCCCTGCGTGGACAGCCCGTGACCCGGGTTCAAATCCCGGCCGCGGCACCACCAAGCAAAATAACCTCTTCAGGAACAAGCCTCACTAAACCGTGAAGTGTAATCCCACACTGGCATGACACTTAACGAACACGGTCTGCGCCTTCTGCATTAGTCATTAAACCAGCTAGTGAATTCCAGTGACTCACGCAGTTAAGGTAGTGGAAGCTCGGAAGCGGTGGGGCGTGTGGCGGGCCCGGGGGGATTTGAACCCCCGACATCCGGCTTCCCCGGTCGGAGCCGGGGAACCGTCAGTGGTTAGGAACCCCCGGACCTTTAGGAGGCCGGCGCTCTATCCTAGCTGAGCTACGGGCCCCCACCGATAACTCTTCTTGAGTGCACCGGTTTTAAGCTTTAACATGGATCCCTGCTAACCATTAACCTTAAACCCCCCAAACAAGAATACAATCTGGGCGGGGGTGCCCGAGCTCGGCCAAAGGGGGCGGGCTTAAGACCCGCTGGCGTAGGCCTGCGTGGGTTCGAATCCCACCCCCCGCACCAATCCCTGTCCTGTTGTGATTGGGGTTAAGCGTAACTTACGCAGTCAAGTGAGCTTGTTCCGGAGGCTTCTCGCTACCTGGTTTACTCGTTTCCTGTTCTGTGCTGCGGAAGGCGAGCAGTAAGTATGTTAGGGCCACGCAGTACACCCCGGTGGTTATCCTGAACGGGTATTCGAGGTTCACGCTAAGTAGGTATCCACCGAAGCTACGGCCAGCTATGCTAACGAGGTCTCTGATGATGTTCATGAGTGAGAGGGCCTTCCCTCTATGCTCTTTAGGGAGTATAGACATCGTGAATGCAGTGAAGAGGGGGCTGGCGACATTCATTATTATTGTGCGGGCAACAAATAACGTCATGGCTAGGTAGTAGTTATTCACATAGGTTATGGCTACTAGTAACGGTAGGCTCGTGAATGCCACGTAAGCGTAGGTCTTCAGCGGGTTACCAACACGTTCACTGAGCTTGGGCATAGTAAGCATCAACGCCCCCATACCGAGGCTCTCGAAGAACTGCAGTGTCCCGAGCTCACCGCTACCGACACCGTACTTCAGTACGAAGTAGTAGTTAGCGTTGTGGATCGCTAGCGATGCACCCAAGGTAATCACGCCCTCAAACACCACGAGCTTGTAAAACGCTTGCCCTAAGGTCCTGAAGGCTAAGACAATGCCATGTAAGTCAATACCCGAACTACGCCTAGACGTAGTTCTTACTTCCTCGCGAAGACCCAGCAAGAATGAAGCGGGTAAGGGATTAAGTAACGCTATGATGAGTAGGCAGTAACGGTAGGATTCCAAAGTGCTCACCGCGAGTACTGCCCCTAAACGCTCGGGAACCCAACCAAGGATCGCCCCCACGGCATTACCGAAACTCATGGAGGCGTATAGGTACGTGTAGGAATAATGAAAGCGCTCCTTACTCGTGATACGACTAACAAGAACTTCGATAGGGATCGTGAATAATGCACTTGACGCGCCAACAAGCATTGAAGCAAGGTAAATTAAAGGTCTCAACCCTGATGCCGTGAGAGCGTAACTAGCGCTCTCGAGGAGTAACGCGGCAAGCACGAGCGTGGATGCCCTATACCTGTCAGTAAGCCACCCAGTAAGGAGGAGCGAGGCAAGGGATGCCGCAGTGGTTAAACTCCCAAGTATGCCATACTCCACGGGACTGAAGCCCAGTAACCTAAGGTAAGGTGCCATGACGACGTAGGATAACGTGGGTAATACCGTACTAGTGAACGCGAATGCCGTGACTTTGCGCAAGCCTCCACCATCGTCCATACCCATCCCTTAACCCGACACGCTTGAACCTTAACAAAGGAAAAGTGTATTTCCTCAGCCACACCTCTCAAAACAGTCGGAAGGTCGGGGATGGTGAAGGATGGTTCAAATAATAGATACTACGCTACGTGACGCGCACCAATCCCTGATAGCAACTAGGCTAAGGACAGAAGACATGATACCCATAGCAAAGGTAATCGACGAAGTAGGGTTCTACTCCCTCGAAGTATGGGGAGGTGCGACGTTCGATGCCTG
>JALWZB010000020.1 GCA_027002995.1 Desulfurococcales archaeon | reverse complement strand
TAGAGCAGATCCCAGTCATCAAGGGTGCGAGCGTAAACGGGTTGGTAGAGATAATGAGAGGATGTCCTAGGGGCTGCAAGTTCTGCTCAGTGACGCTAAGACCTCTTAGGTTCATGCCAATAGACCACATACTCAAAGAGATTGAGGTTAACGCGCGTGCAGGAATCAAGAACACCATACTTCATAGTGAGGATGTCTTCCTATACCATGCCGACGGCGTTAAGCCGAGACCAGAACCTCTGCTCAGACTGCATGAGGCCGTACTTAAGGCAACGCCTGGCACCATATCGTGGGCGCACCTAAGCCTAGCAGCGATAAAGTATGCAGAGGAAAAGCATAAGCTCGTAACTAAGCTAATGCAGGACATGATAATACCTAAACAGAGGTACATAGGGGTGGAGGTAGGCGTAGAGACAGGCAGCGTTAGGCTCGCCAAGATAATAATGCCGGCAAAGTCAGCGCCCTACCCGCCGGAGAAGTGGCCTGAGGTCGTTGAGGACGCCTTCCGAATAATGCATGAGAACTACATAATACCGGCAGCAACTATAATCCTAGGCCTGCCGGAGGAGACCCCCGACGATGTTGTTGCTACGGCAGAACTACTAGACCGCCTCAGGCCTTACAGGAGCTTAATCGTCCCGATGTTCTTCGTCCCGATGGGCGCGTTAAAGAACAGAGACTGGTTCAAGAAACACGGCCTCAAGGAGGAGCACATCGACGTGTTGGAGCTCTGCTTAAAGCACTCAATGTACTGGGTTGAGGACCTAATCAATAAGTTCTACCTAAACGAGCCTCTCTTAATGCCCGTCAGGCTAGGCATAAAGCTATTTCTCTCACTAGTACGGCGAAACATGCATAGGATTAGACCCGCACTGGAGGCCATGATAGCTGAAGGCAGGAAAGAAGCGGAGGTTGTGGCTCCCCACGCAGTCGCTAGTGCAGGAGTCACCTGCGGCTGTAGGGCGTCTAACCCACACCAGCAGTAACGCGTTTCTCCAATTTTTAGCTCCTACCTCTCCCAGATTCTTTACTTTTTCATATCCCTAGTTATTAGTTCTCGAACCATTTACGGTACAGTTCCTGTCTACTAGCCTAGATGCGGTTGTGGTTAATTAGTACGCTAACAATTTAACGGACTCAAATCCATAGAGAGTGGGTAATACCATGCTTTGGCGGCGAGCAGGGCCTGAAGGCCACCTACGCGTAATGTTAATAGTCATGCTCTGGATTTGGGTCATGACTACCGCCGCAGTAGCTGGTGCGTCATCCGCGCCCTCTCAAAGTATTGAACATGTTAGTGGATTCGCGGAGTTGTTGGGCTTCCTAATTCCTTTAGCCCTAACGGATTCCGTGAATCCATGTACGTTCGCCCTCTATGCCACCCTGCTTATTTCCATCTCGGTGAGCGAGTCTAGAGGGAGGGTGGCGCTCGCTGGCGTAGCTTTTATTGCGGCGGTAATGACTGGCTACTTGGCCCTTGGTTTGGGGTTAAGTACCTTTGCCTCCCTCATACCCCGCGGGTTAGTCGTTGCTGTGGCTTTTGCTTACGCTGCTTTCATAATATATAGGTCTGTCAGGGACCTGAGAGGCACGGCCAAGCAGGATGTGTGCCGAGAGGGTGACCCTGAGTGTAAGGCTGGGAGACTTCTCCGCGTCTTTCCTGTGAGGGGCGGTATTGGTGTCCTGGCATCGTTCGTAATAGGTTTGCTGGCATCGTTCACCCTGCTTCCGTGCAGTGCTGGGCCTTACATGGTCTTTGCTATGGTGATTTCCACTCAATCCTTAATTGAGAAACTGGCCCTGCTCCTAGCCTACAACGTTGTGTTCGTCACACCCCTTATCCTGATACTAGTTGCGGTGCTAGGGATAACTAGGCTGGGTAGGGTTAAGGATAAATTAGTCAGGTACAGCCCGCAAATAAGCCTGCTCGGCGGCATACTGCTTGTGATCGTGGTGACCCTAATGGTTCTTCAATCATGAAAACAGCTAACAAGTAACGTGGATCACGCCAGCAACTAGGCGCCCTTTAGCAATCATCTCCTTAAGCAGATTGAGGGCCTCCGGAGTCCTCTTAACGATTACCTTGAGGCCCAGCTCCTCCGCCCTCCTCAGTACCTCCTCCATCACCGGTAGGTCACCATACTGCCCTGAACCGATGACAAGCACCTCAGGAACGCAACCACAGATCCTCAGGAGATAATCAAACTCCCTGAGAGTGAAGGGCGTGTGGTTGAACAACCTCCGTAGATCCTTAGATAATTCCTTCCTCCGTCTAAGCACGGAGCCGTCAGGAAGCACTATTACGTCATGCCCGTATCTCTTTCCATTAATAACCACCCATCCGAACCCTGTATCCCACTCACCCATAATCCCACCGCACTAAATGCCTTATCCAAACGTTTAACGCTAACGTCAGTCATCTTTCCGAATCCGTCGTGAGGCGATTTTACCTAAGCATGCATTAATGTCTGGGAACATCATCTTCCGCAACTCTGTTAAATAGGCTTAGCCAACACCTTTTAGGGGTAGGCATGATGAGCGTCAGGATTCCGCGTGCCTTAACGATAGCGGGGTCAGACTCGGGAGGAGGGGCCGGTATTCAGGCGGACCTCAAGACCTTCGCCGCGTTAGGTGTGCATGGAATGTCGGCAATAACCTCCATTACCGCGCAGAACACGCTTGAGGTGCGGGCAATACATGACGTCCCCCCAGCAGTCGTTGCTGCGCAGATTGAGGCTGTGGCGGACGATATTGGCGTTGACGCAGCTAAGACCGGGATGCTCAGCAACGCCGAGATAATACGGGCGGTCGCCGCGACGGTAAGGAAGTACGGGTTCCCACTAGTTGTTGACCCCGTCATGGTAGCTAAGTCAGGGGCGAAGCTACTCAGGGACGACGCCATCGAGGCCCTCATAAAGGAGCTAATACCTCTAGCCACGGTCGTTACCCCAAACGCGCGTGAAGCCGAAAGAATCACCGGCATTAGGGTGAAGACCCTAGACGACGCTAGGAAGGCCGCTAAGTACATTGTTGAGGAGCTAGGGGCTGAGGCAGCTGTCGTTAAAGGCGGCCACTTACCCGGCGCAGAATCTACTGACGTCCTCTACCACGAGGGCTCCTTCAAGGAATTCAGGGCTAAGAGGATTGATGGGGGATGCACACACGGCACGGGATGCACGTTCTCCGCCGCCATCGCCGCCTGCCTAGCTAAGGGATTAAGCGTGGAGGACTCCGTGGGGATCGCTAAGCGGTTCGTGACCCTAGCGATAGAGCATGGCACGCGTGTCGGGAGAGGGCATTGCCCAGTGAACCCTTCAGCATGGGTCGATATTCCGGCCGAGAGATGGGCCGCTCTGGCATCGGTAGCTAGAGCAATTGAGATACTAGAGGAGAACGGTGAGTTAGTGAATCCTTTGGTCCCTGAGGTACAGATGAACGTAGTAACCGCTATTTCAAGGAGATATGCTAAGGGCGTGGAGGACGTCGCGGCAGTTAAGGGACGCGTAGTAAGGTACGGTAAAGCAGTTAGGGCAGTAGGTCCCCCATCCTTCGGCGTGTCATCTCACCTAGCTAGGGCAGTGCTGAAGGCGATGGAGTTCGACGAGAGGATCAGGGGGGCTGTTAACGTGAAGTACTCCGAGGAATTCATTCAGGCAGCGAAGAAGCTGGGGTTCACGTGCTCCTACTACGACAGGTCTGAGGAACCTAAGGAAATCAAGACCGTTGAAGGAGGCACCATACCTTGGGGCATTGAGGTGGCGGTGAGGCGGGCTGGGGGGAAAGTTCCTGACATCGTATACCACACTGGCGACATCGGTAAGGAGCCAATGATAAACGTTTTCGGCTTTGATGCGGTAGATGCTGTGAGGAAGGTGCTGAGGGTAGCGAAGGTGATGCAGCATGGGTAAGCAGCCACTCATAGATCACTATGACTTTGGAGTGATCGTGATTAACGGTAAGACATACACGCATGACGTGGTAGTGACCCCTCAAGGCAAGGTAATTGACTGGTGGAGACTCGAAGGCCATAGACTGCAGATACCGGACGTTAGAGACTACCTAGCGGAGCCCGCCGACACGGTAGTCATAGGGACGGGGTATGACGGGTTAATGAGGGTGGATGACGACGTTATTGAGGCATTCCGGCGAAGGGGTGTTGAGGTGTTTATCGATAAGTCTAGGAGGGCGGTCAGGAAATATAATGAGCTTGTCAGCGCGGGAAAGAAAGTATTGTTACTAATTCACTTAACGTGTTGAAAAAGGGGAGCCGTGTTTTTACTTTGACCTGAGTCTAAAGCGAATACCTCCTCTCCTCTTCCTTCTCGTGCCTCTTGATAGTAGCGAGTACTGTATGTTCAGTAACCTTTCTGAGTCAAGCAGCTTCGCCGCGATAAGTATCATCATTATTGAGAACGCAACGCTCCACCCTAGGCTCGCGGGCACTGCCCAGGTGATTCCCTCTATATACGCCTTCATAGCCACTATCGGCGTTATGAAGGGGGATAAGGCGATTAGCACGCCAATACCTACGGGCCCTAGGGAGGAGAGTGATAGGAACATTAGGAGGAAGCCGGGAATCATTACCAAGAACGATAGTTGGCCTGTGAATGTTGAGGATGCCCTAACGCTCGGGGCGAATGAACCTAATAGCAATCCTAGTGACGCGACTGCCAGCAACGAGAGGAATGTCCCCACCACCATAATTAGTAAGGCGTTCGTACCCAGTAATGCGAGTGCCGCTGAGTTAAATGCTTGTGGAGTCGCACCCACAGCGCTTCCCGACGCGCTTGAACTCGCGTTACTCACGGAAGTCGTTACGGCACCGAAGACCATTGACGTATATATTAGCATACCTATGGTGAATGACGCGGTCGCAAGCGCGGCGACCACCAGGGTTCCGGCAAGCTTCGACAACACTATCTTGACCCTCGGTATGGGCAGTGAGAGGAGAACTTCCAGAGTCTTTTCCTCATTCTCGGTTGCCATGGACGTTGAGGCGAAGCCCAACGCCGTCACTATGACTATTAATGGCGCCATAACGAACGTGAATGAAACCATAAACAGGGATGCCAGTGCTTGAGGGGGCACGAACTGCCCCCTAAACAGCACCATCGCATACCCCCTGACGGGGTTCACCGTGAATTCCGGATTAAGTCCTGCCGACTTAAGGATGAGGGACCTAAGGAAGTCGTTGACCCCATCGATGAATGCGTTAGCTAGGCTCACCCCTATGCTTGCGATCATTGATATGCCCGTAGCCTTAGTGAATATCTTCACGATCACGGGCTTACCTGAGGTGAAGTTGGCGGAGGCTCCCTTAGGAACCATGACAACTAAGTCGTACCTGTTACTCGAGAGCCCCTCAGCTATCTCGCGTAGCGTGCACTGATTCTTGATGAACGTTACTGATGAGTGATTTCTGGCGTACTGAACCACGTAAGCGCCCACGGGTCCCTTATCCATGTCGCAAACAAGTATCTGGGCATGCGTAGCTACGTGCTTGGCCTGCTGTGCAACAGCGCTGAATGCGAAGCCGTAGATAGCACCCATGGCCGCGAAGATGATTATGGGCATCACTATAGTCGAGATAATGACTTTCTTGTCCCTTAGGGTTGTCATTACCTCCTTTTTTACTAACTCGCTCATCATTGCTGACCCACCACCTTAACGAAGACTTCCTCAAGGTTACTCGCGTTAAACGCTTCTTTTAACTCGTGAGGGGTACCTTCAGCAACTATCCTCCCCTTGTTTATCAGGGCTACCCGATCGCAGGTGTACTCCACCTCAAGCATATTATGCGAGGAAAGGATGACGGCAGCACCCGTCTCCTTAACGAATTCCCTAATCACGTTCCTGACATACACAGCGTGTACTACGTCAAGCCCCGAGCTTGGCTCGTCGAGAATGGCTAACTTAGGTTTAACCATTAGGGCTCTAGCAAGTTGGAGCCTCCGCTTCATGCCCTTACTGTAGGTCCCCACATATCTCTTCAGTGCGTCACCTAGGCCGGATAGCCTCGCGCCTTCCCTCACGGCGTCATCGCTTAGACCGTAGATCCTCGCCATAAGCTTCAAGTACTCGTAGCCAGTCATGTTCTTGTAAGCACCAGCTTCTTCGGGCAGGTAGGAGATGATCTTCCTCACCCTATCCTTCTCCTTGACTACGTCCATTCCGTAGATGAGTACAGTGCCTTCGGTGGGCTTAAGGATCGTAGCGAGGATCCTAAGCGTTGTTGTCTTACCAGCCCCGTTAGGCCCGACTAAGCCGAAGACCTCACCGGGCTTCACACTAAAGGATATGCCGTCAACAGCGACAACATCCCTGAACACCTTACGCAGGTTCTCCACCACTACCACGGCTTCTGCCATCCTTCCACCTCGGTGGGGCTACGGCCGATAAGAAAGTTAAAAAGAGAATGAAAAACATTACATCTTACTTAATGAACTCACAGTAGTTTCTCAGCAAACTTCTCGGCCCTGCCGTGATATACTATGGCTATCACCGCATACAGCAGAAAAGTGCCTGCGATAGCGACAATAACGTTCCAGTAAGTCTGCGCCACGTCTTTGCCCCATACCAGTATGTCCCTCACAGCCTCGAACGCGCAAGCAGGTGGAAAGATGTTTGCGAATGCCTGAAGCGGTGCGGGCAACATCTCCTTGGGCGGCCACCAGATCCCTGTTAGGAAGACCAGCATTAACCCGATGGCGGTCGCTGCACCCGTAGCGTGAGTGGACCTCACCGTAGGCGCTATGAGGAGTCCTAGACCGTACGCGAAGATCCCGGCTACGAAGATTAGCGCGATTGCCAGGTAGTGGTCAGGGTTCAGAGCGTTAAACGCTATCCTGCCACCGATTGCGATACCCATCCCTAAGATTACTGCGGCAGATAGCGCGGAGATAGCTATGGCTGAGAGCAGGTCCCCGCCTAGGAGCTCAAAGAGCGTTGCTGGGCTAGAGAGCACTCTCTTCAGAACACCACTACTTTTTCTATGTAGGAAGAAGCCTGCCCCAGCAGTAAGGAGGCCCGTCATCAAGGACATGCCGACCGCACCCACCGATATCCATCCTATCTGCCCCGCCCTGTCGGCAGTCGTTGGCGGTTTCACGGTACCCAGCTTAGGGTATAGCGGGAAAGCTATGCTGTAGAAGAAGTACTTAATGTATCTCTCCATGACCTTCGGTGAGATGTTTGCGCTGGTGTGGTTCCACCAAGCGCCTGACGAGTTAGTGGTTCTCGAGAACTTGGAGTAGAACGATGTAACCATGTGTGCTGCGGCGTCAGCTCTCCTCATGCTTAAGTTCGTCATGAGGTTGCTTAAGACGCTCATGATGGACCCGTACCTCATGTACGTTTCGGTAGGCATCGCACCCTTAACCAGTAACGCTATCCTGATCGGGGCCCACATCATGAGGGATTTGCTGGCGTTCTCCGGCACTATTACCGCGACATCGAACCCCTTATTCACTAGCAATTCCTTTGCAATGCTTAGGCATTCGGAAAGGTTGCCGTTACAGGCATTCTTTATGACCTTAATCTTGTATATGGTCCCGTTACTGCCATTGAGTTGAGCGAACGTGTCCACCAACAGGCTAGTGAAGTTCTTCTTCACCGTCATGTTTAGGTATGGGATGGTCCAGGAAGCGTTACTCGACGGTAATCCCTTGTCATTATCGACCACTGCGACACGTAGGGTCATGTGGACCCCGCTAACAGGCATGAATATGTACGCCACTATGAATACCCAGAGAATGGGCCATGCTATGGTCCAGAAGACCGCTGACTTGTCTTTAACGAATGACTTGAATTCGTAAAGGGCTATTCGGAATATATCGGCCATCCTAACCACCTCCCTCCAGGGGTTCTTCAAGGCTTCTTCCCGTAAGTGCTCGGAACACGTCGCTCAGTGAGGGTTTCCTCACCTTAACCTCCTTGACGTCGATACCTGCACCCTCAAGTGCCTTGAATACTCTTGGCAGAGCTTCATCAGGGTCACGTACGTGGCACACAATCGTTAGGGGTTGTACTACGTAGGCCTTCTCAGCTAGCCCAGTAAGTAACTCATGCGCCTTAGTGACGTGTTCCCTTAACGCGACCGTGACCTCTATAATGCTTGTTGCCCCCAAGGCCTTCAGGCGGAGTTC
>JALWZB010000019.1 GCA_027002995.1 Desulfurococcales archaeon | reverse complement strand
CAGACTCGAGTATCCTTTCCGGCGTGACGTAAATGGCTGGGTAGCTCACCCGGTAATCATCGATTACTGAGGGTCCCCTATCCATGAATACCCCATCACACGGGAACTTCGCTACGTAACGCTCTAAGCCCCTATACACTCTCTCGAGCCTTTCGCCAATGTCCTCGCCCAGCTCCTGCAGGAAGGAGTCAATGAGCTCCTTAACCGCGCCCGACTCCTACAGCGGTATGCCGGCCGACCAGTCAGGCGGGCATACCCGATCCATGGTGTCCGGGCTTACGAGGTAGACGGGTACGTCATGTACGTAGCTGTACACCCATGAGTTGGTGCAGACTAACTCATCAGCCCTACTAACCCTCACCCCAGAATCTATGTTTATGAAGAGACCGGCCATAACGCATCAAGTACTAATTGAGGCTCGTAATAGATAATGGTTTCCCCGCTAAGCACGCGTCAACCCCCCAACCAAGACCTCATACTGCGCCCTCCTAACGTGCTTGACGACCTCGCGCCTCCTTTGCTTAGGAACAACGTCCCCTAGACTTACCGTTACCACGCACTCTGACTGCGTTATCTTGATTGACGCTTTAACCACCCCCTGCTTCATCAGCTCACTCAACGTATCTGCGCATGCTCTAACATCGTGCCTGTCAGTGATCCTGTACCTTATCATCGCCGTGCTTCCCTCTAGTAGTGGGTCCTCACCCTCCTCTATCCTTGGTTCATCCCCCGTTAGGTCTATCCTTATCGCCTGAAGCGTCTCTACGTTTACTATCGTAGCCTCAGATATTCTCACACCACTAATGAGTGCCTGCGTTATCGGGTGCCACATATCCCTTAGCTTGATTCTGCACTCCCTTATCGCTACATGCACCGCGTCATTGAGTTGCCCGCAACCCTCCACGACGCAGTAGCCTCTCAACGCCTCAACCACCTTACCAGTATCCTCCAAGGGCGCGCGAATCACTGCCAGCATCATCACAGTCACCCGCTATAGCGTACCTCACCACCTAATGAGGAACTAACCAAATAATTATCTTACATAGGCGGATTGCGTGGGCCATCGCTTGGAGGCTGGGGATCCGCGGACGGAGTCATGCCCAGGTTTAATGTAGTTCCTATGTGATGGATTATCATCTTAGGGGGCTTCAGCAATATTTGGGGGTGTAGTGATGTGTGGTGCCTTGAGTTACTGCGTTTTTAGGAGTCCCCTTGCTGCTGCCTCCAGTATCAGGTCTTTGGCCTCGCTCAAGTACCTGAAGTATGTTTCTCCCTCCTCATGCTTGATCAGGGTTACGCACTTTTCAAAGCCTGAGTGCGCTAGGAAGTTCCTCCTGAACCTCTCCATACCGCCTTGCCTTAACTTATTCAGTGAGCACTCCTTCTCAAGCTCAGCCGCATCTCTCCCGTATTCTTCCGTGAAGAGCGCGTAGAGGGGTGTCCAGCCGAAGTCTCCCCTAACCTTCTTAACGTATTCGGTGGTTTTGCTTTTTATCTCATAGATGTCCCTCGATATCATGCTCTCTAGCCTTTCATTCTTGCTTAGAATCTCTTTCGTGATCCTCTTAACATCCTCCATCGATACGGTGTCTTTCCTAGATACGTGGTTCCTTAGCGTTGAGGCTAGGAGCCAAGCCGTGGTTAGAATGTTGAAGTGCTCCCTGAAAGCTACCCTGTGCTCCACTATGATGGCGTCGTTTAATGCTTTCACTATAGTGTACTTTTTGTAGAGGTGGAGAAGGTTATTCAGAACGTCCTCCAGTGTTTTGGCGTTTGGGTATAATGTGTAAAGTGTTAGTGGTAGTCCATTAGCTATCGAGCCTATGAAGGCGTTTAGTTCGTCAACATTAACCTTCTTAACTAGTTCCCTGACCTCATTGCTTATTTCTTTAGCTTCGTTCACATTATCAGTAAGTGTTTTCATGGGTTTGAGAGGGCTCGTTATGGCCCTATTGTACGCTACCGGTAACATCTTGGAGTCCTCGACCGTGTGTATCCTATATTCCGTTATTTCTTGAGTATATGGCTCGGAGTTGTAGACTATCAACGTGATTTCTCTGCTCCAGGAGAGGATATTAGCTACCTCTCTCGCGGCCCTGTAAGTTAATGTTGGCATGTAGTTTATTCCGTGTGTCAAGTCTAGGTGTAGCTCAACGCTACCATCATGTCCATTAGTGCCGCATGCCTTCACGACCTCCTTCGAGATCCCTGCCAGCACGTAGCTGTAGAAGTCATGGAGCATCCCCTTGAATCTGAACCTTAACTTCCTCTCACGCCCGCCCTCCAGGACAGTGTTTTTGAAGCTTCCAACACCTGGGGCGACAATGAAGCTGACCTCACCTCTCAGCTCCGGGCAGACCTCGCGCAGGAAATCCTCGTATGCCTGCTTAACGTGGTTGACGAGTTCATCGTAAGTACTCGGGGTAATGTACGCGACCGTATCC
>JALWZB010000018.1 GCA_027002995.1 Desulfurococcales archaeon | reverse complement strand
ACTCCTCTTTCTGGCACCTCAAGCGTCACTCCGTCAAGCGCCTTGACGCCGCCGAAGTACTTGGCTAGGTCCTTAACCTCGAGTATGGGTTTAGTCATGCTTCACACCCCCTGAACCTCCTTCCTTGGATTCCTTCTCCAGACTCTCTACAGCCTCCCACGCTGGTGTCTTGATTGGTTTCTCCGGTACCAGGCCTCCGGGCATGAACATCAGCACGAGTACGATGAGTATGCCGACGATCATCCACCTGACGTAGTCGGGCGTGATTATCGTTATGCCTAGGTTGGGGGTTATGAAGGTCAGTATCCTGTCCACGAACGTTATTATCGCCGCGCCAACCACTGCCCCCTTATTGTTCCCCATACCCCCGAGTATGACCATGGCCCAGATGTTGAAGGTCACAGCCGGCACGAACATGTTCGGATTCACTGAGCTCATGTAGAACGCTAAGAGGACGCCAGCAACACCAGCCATGCCGGAGCCTATGAAGAGGATTGTTGCCTTAACCCTAGGCACGTGCTTACCCATGCAGAGCGCTGCCACTTCATCATCCCTAACCGCCTTAAGCACCCTGCCGAACGGAGAGTTAGTTATCCTCTCAGCGAACCACAGCGTCACCGCTAGGAACCCCAACACTACGAGGACATAGAGCCTCTCCCTAAGCACGGGGTCAGGAATCCACAGGAACGGGTGCGGTATGCCGCTCAACCCCTTACTAGCGCCAAGGGGTTGGTAGTTAAGCAGGAATATCCTCAGGAGTTCCCCGAAAGCGAGTAACGTTATTCCAAGGAACGCCGGACCTACCCTAAGCGTTGGGTACGTCAGTAAGTACCCCACGCACCCAGCGATGATGAACCCAAGCACTAATGACGCGGCGAATATCCCTAGGTCTAAGGCAGGGCTAGCACCACCGTACTTGCCTAGAGCTATGATCCCTTCCGTAGTGTAGGGTGCGGCCGCAACGTGGTATACTGCGAGCACAGTGTACACGCTGAGGGACGCGGCTAAGTACGCCCCTATCCCGTAGAACGCCACTTTGCCAAAGTTAGCCATGCCGGTTAAACCCACTTCAAGGTTAAGCGATATCGCTAGGATCGCGTAGATGCCTAGGAACGTGCCCCACGAAACCAGGAACCCGAGGATATCGAAGCTGGGTAGCATGCCCTTCACCTCCTCTTCCTTAGGAACCTATACGGTAACCCACCGCCAGCACCTAGAGGCGGAAACGCTATGATGACTATCAGTAGCGTGGAGAACGTTATGAAGGGTTTGAAGCTCGTGGGAACACCGAAGACCTGGTTAAGGAACGCCATACCTAGGTTCTCAGCGAACGCGATTATGAAGGCGCCTAACGCCGTCCGGGAAAGTGAGGTTAAACCACCTATCACGGCTATCGCGAACACCTGCAGTATGAGCGTGTCGCCGACCTCGGGAGTGGCTATAGCGAATATCGCCCAAAGAACACCACCGACCGCCGCCATCCCGCCGGCCATGAACCACATGACATTAACTACCCTGCCCCTCGGAATACCTGATATCTCGGCTAGGGTCGGGTTATCTGCTATCGCCCTAATAGCCTTCCCAACAGCAGTCTTCTCAAGTATGAAGTAAAGCATGAGCGCTAGCGCGGCAGCAGTTATGGCAGCGGTCAAGAAAGCACTCGTTACGTGCATCCCGCCAACAACGACCCTAGGTAAGGTCTCGAACCTAAGTAACACCGACACTAGGTTGGCTTTAGCAACCCTGGATAGGACATCAAGCACTGAATACATTAGGTACTTGTAGAATATCCAGAGACCCATTGAAGCTATCATTAATATCACGACGTTAGCGCCGCGCCTGCTCAGAGGCTCGAAGACAGCCACGTTATCTATGACACCCATGATACCGCCGATGATGAAGGCAGCGGTGATAGCTACGAAAACGTTGTCAACACCTAAGAACGTATACAATAGCACGGCAGCGTAAGCGCCGTACGTGATGAAGTTAATGTGAACGAAATTAATTATTTTGGTGGTCTTATAGCTAAGCGTTAACGGTACCGCCAGCACCGCATATATTAGCGCTATGTGTACGGCGGTCAGCGCCTGGTACGCATCCATGTTCACCATTACACCCACCTCCGGAGACCGCAGTTACGCGCATACTGCGAGCGAGAGGTTAAGCTGAGGTTAAGGGTGAAAGCAGGCTCGATCAAAAAGCTGAGGCTATTCTTGATTAGCCCGGCTGTGACGTTAGGGTTACCGCGCCTCCCTGATACACCCCTATGTCGCTGAACTCGTACTTACCGTTCACCTGCTTTATCGACCATATAGCGTACTGCTGGAATGCCTTGTCACCGTTCTCGTCTAGGTACGTCCACCCGCTGGGTCCGTAGTAGTGAGCCGCCACCTTCGGTAACGCGTCCTTTATGGCTGCCCCATCATAGGTACCGGCTCTGAGGATGGCCCATCCGGCAAGCATTACCGCGTCGTATAGGTTCTCGCTGAACACTGGTGGGTCACTACCTGTCATTTCCTTGAACCTCTTCGCAAACTGCTCATACAGCACGTTATGCGGGGTCTGCGGCCTAGTGCCCATGAACTTAACGCTTATCAGGAACTTAGCTAGGCTCGGCTGAAGTAGCTCGGAGGCCCCGTGCACGCCCTCCGATGAGAACCACCTTACCTTCGACAGCACGGGGTTGTTGGCCGCGTGTGACAATATGTTGGCACCGTCAGTGTCGAACGAGATGAGCACCACAGCCTCGGCACCACTGGACTGCACCTTCTGTGCTAACGCGTTCACCTCGGATGAGTAGTCGGAGAGGCCCGTAGTGTAGGACTGCAGTATCGCGGTGCCGCCACTCTCCTCAAAGTACTTCTTGAAGAACTCGGCGAAGGCATTACCATACTCGTCGTTCCTGTAGAACACCACGACCTTCTTCACGCCCTCATGCTCGACTAGCGCGGCCAGCACTTTAGCCTGAAGCGCGTCAGAGCCGACGGTCCTGAATATGTAGTCATTCGGTATCGCGAGCGTGGGGGCTGTCGATGACGGGGATATTATGACTATGTGGTTCGAATCAGCGTAGCTCTTCACAGCCTTAACTTGGGAACTCGCAGCAGGCCCTATCACGACCTTAATACCCTGCTGTGCGAACGTCTGTACGTTCTGCAGGGCCTTCTCATCCTGTGTGGCGTCGTCCAGTATCACAGCCTGGAACCTAACATTGAAGCCGTATGCCTGTACCTTCTTATTAAGGTCATCGATCGCCATCTTAGCTACCCGCTCCCACATCTTACCTACCGAGGACAGCTCTCCTGACAGCGGTAGCGTGAACCCTATTTTATACACCTTCGTCCTGCTGCCTGTGGACGGGGTCACGGTCTTAGTTACCGTTACAGTGGTAGTCCCTCCGGTTGAGGTTGGTGAGGATGACGCCTGCCCTCCTCCTGTTGGTGTGGCTAACGATATTCCATAGCCTATGCCTATACCTATTATCAAAGTTATAATTATAGCTACCACTATCTTCAAATTCTGTCCGGTCATTTCCATCACCTTTATCCCATTTATTTTTCAGCCTCTGTAATGGGAGGGGAGGCTTATAAGCCTTTCATTTCCTGTTTAAATTATTTAATCATGTTAGAACTGCTTAAACTCACGCTCACGTATTGGCAGGCACGTGTGAATCGTTATAAGGTCATAACTGTTGCACAAAGATAATCATGATTGCTTAAAGCGTGGAAGTTGAATTAAGCTTAGGTTTATTTGAAACATCCTGCTAACGGATAATGTGGGGAAAGCCGTGGCGAAGAGGATAACGCGGCTTAAGGAGGTAGGTTCAACGTCCCCCCAGGGTATATATCTATACGACCCTGAGGATGACATGTGGGTAATGCAGCCCTCAGACGACCCGGACCCCTTCGTCCCTAAGGAGGACGGCTACTACGTCATTTATTTCGACAACACTAAGTGCCCTGCTTGCCGCAGATACGACATCTACTGGTACCCCTTCGTGAGGAAGTACGCGAAGAAACTCAGCGACTATAAATTCGTGATAGTGCTGTGCGGATGGTTCGCTAGGGAATGCGTGTCACCTACGGCGGCAGCGACGTTCACGTACTTCGACGTACACGCATCGCCAACCACGTACTTAGTCCACGTGAAAGGCGGCGAGATAAAGTATAAGGAGAAGTATGAGGGGGTACTCACAGACTTAGAGCTAGAGAAGGCTGTCCCAACGTTCAAGGAGCGTGCTGAGAAAGCGGAGAGGGGCGAGCCAGTGAAGAAGCCGATTAAGGATGAGGACACACTCCTTAAGTTGCTCAAGAAACTAATACAGGAGGCGAGTAAGGGTGGGACTTAACGTTGAGGAGATAAGGAAGGACTTCCCAATACTTAAGCGTGTAGTGAATGGAAACCCCCTAATATACTTCGATAACGCGGCAACCACCCAAAGACCGGTTCAGGTCGTTGCTGCCATAGCTAGGTTCTACCTCCAATACAACGCAAACGTTCACCGGGGATTCCACACCCTCTCACAGGAGGCGAGCGAGGCATTCGAGGAGGCACATGAGGTCATAGCTCATTTCATAAACGCCTACTCATGGGAGGAGGTCATACTAACATATAACACTACTGAAAGCATAAACATAGTCGCGTTCACTTGGGGCCTTAAGAACCTCCGTGAGGGAGACGAGATAATACTCACGGTAATGGATCACCACAGCAACATGCTACCTTGGAGGAAAGTTGCCGAAATCACTGGGGCAAAGATACGTTACGTAGACATAACTGACGACGGGCTACTAAGGTACGACATGCTCGAGGAGATGATCAGCGAGAAAACGAAGGTAGTGGCGTTCCCAATGATGAGTAACGTACTCGGAACAATGAATGACGTGAAGAGGATAGTTAAGGTAGCACACAGTGTAGGTGCCATAGTGGTGGCCGACGGTGCTCAATGGGTACCGCACGCACCCACGGACGTTAGAGACTTGGGAATAGATTTCCTAGCATTCAGTGGACACAAGATGTTAGGCCCCACCGGGACAGGCGTACTTTGGGGCAGGAAGGACATTCTAGAGGATTTAGAGCCCTTCAAGTCAGGAGGCGACACGATAAAGGACGTCACGCTGGACTCCGTGATATGGCATGACCTACCATGGCGCTTCGAAGCTGGCACTCCAAACATAGCGGGGGCGATAGGGTTAGCTGAGGCGGCAAAGTACCTCATGAGGATAGGTATGGAGAACGTAAGGGAGCATGAGAAGGAGCTAGTGAGGCACACGTTAAAACGCTTTGAAGAGCTAGCGGACGACGTTGATGTGTACGGCCCGAAGAACCCTGAGGTTAGGGGTGGTGTGGTCTCATTCAACGTGAAGGGCCTGCATTACCATACAGTCGGTAAGGCGCTTGACCTCTTCGGCATAGCGGTGAGGACTGGAGGACATTGTGCACACCCCCTACATTACAGGCTAGGCATTAAGGGAACCGTGAGGGCGAGCTACTACATCTACAACACCGTGGAGGAAGTCGACAGGTTCATTGAAGTGCTTAAAACAATAGTGAAGCTTAAGGACAGGCTAGCTAAGGAAAAAGTTGAGGACGTATGTACAGGTGGTTAGGGGCGAGGCAACTTAATATTTCTAGGGTGCTAAAAGCGCTAGTGAATCAGCAAGCATAATCACAATGCTGGCAAGAATTCAATTTTTTGAAAAGAAATCGAGGTAATTAAAGGCGATTCGCTAGTGGCTGTTCCGTTTCTCTTTAGGTGTTCATTCCATTCGTTTTATGTTAGTTCGTGGTCGTGCCTAGGGAGTTTCGCCTCGCCCAGGGGGCTCACCCCTGCGCAGGGTTCATCCCTTAGGGTCATTGGCGGCTGTCGAGCACAACGGCACAAGGTCCTTATCTAAGAGGCTATATCCCATTGGGCTTGGAGCACGGCTCCCATCGCCCTCAGACCATAAAAATCATAGATTTAAACAGATTTAACATAATTTAAACGTTCCTATTTCACTGAATGTATAGTGCTTCTGATTCTTTCCCTTATGCTCATGCTCCTTTGGGAGTCCTCGGATACAACTTCGAAGGTTCCGTCCCTGTAAATCACTACGGTTACCGGCTTAATTACATGGGTTCCCTTAATGCTGCTCTCGGCTCTGAATCGTATCTCGTCGTATATTCTCGTGAAGTTCCCCTTTAACTTAACGTTAGCTTTATCTGCAGCAGCTATTAGCATGCCAGGGACTTGGACTAGGTGTGTTCCCGGCGGTATGGTGACCTTAGCGACTGAGAGTAACTCCTTAACATGCCTTAGGGTCTCCTCAGCTAGGCGAACCTTACGCCAAGCCCTCTTCTCTATTATCGATATGTTCTCCCTTGAGGTTCCAAGCATCCGGGCTATCTCTTCTTGGGTTTTACCAGCTATCCTTAATTTGAGGACTGTATACTGTCTTTCAGTTAAAAGGCCGTAGCGTTTTCCTGGCACGACTCTCACCTATCATTCTCTAAGTTTTCGATATGTACTGTTATCCTGTGATACTAGGCTTAATTTAATTTACTCAGGTTTTTACATGTATAAAATTTATTGAGGGATGTAAAACTAGGTTACGTTAATCGATATAACCAGGCATTCCCATGCATCGACTGGATCATAAGGGCTCTCCTCATTTAAACATACTGACCCTAAGTAGGGATTAAGGGAGCGGTGATGCTGGTGAATGATGAGCTTCGAGTGGGCCTCGCTAGGATAGTGAAGCGTGCCGATAAGGTTGTGGTTGAGGATCCGTACGTTAAGGAGGAATTCATATTAGTCACTGATGCACCACTTAACGTCGAGCCTGTCCTACCTGCTCATGTGCCTGTAAGGTTAGCTGAATGCGTTTACCTAGACCTAGGAGCACCTATAGTTGTTTCCGGAACTGCCAGCATATGGGTCACGATCCCTTACGAGTTACGGGTGGCTGTGGGGAAGAAGGTATTGAGGGTGCTGTCACCTTTCAAAGTTAAGCATACTGTGGTAGGCACTCCCTACGAAGGCGTGATTTGCAGGTGGTTCAAATCCACAGTTGTTTCGAACCCCGATGCGTGGGACCGTGCTGAGGGTTTGGTCAAGGTCGTGGTTGAGTCCCCGACACCGGAGGTGGTGAAGGGGATCTACGCTAGGTTAAGCATATTAAAACTATACGTGAGGGAAGGGCAGCGTCTCTCAGTATTCTACGGCACAATGAGGGGGTCGGTGCGGGATAATGTTATGTACGTCAGTAATGTTGAGGGGCAACTACCTGTCGAGGGCTTGAGGGAGGTTCGCGGCCTAGTTGATCATAACGTCGCAAAGTATTTCTACATGGAGTTCAGGGAGGGACCCTAAGATGTTCCCGCAGGACGTGATTCAGAGGCTAGGCACGATGTTCGAGTCCCTGCCAGCACTCGAGAAGCAGATACTTCTTTACGTCGGAGTGGCTGCCGCCTTGGGTGTCACGGTAGCTGTAGCGATCCTAGCGAGGTACTGGCTCAGAAGGTCCTTAAGGCCTAAGGTCCCCCCACATGTTTACGTGGGTATAGAGAAGGTCGTGGTCTATGGCATAATACTGGTTGGTGTTATTGCGGCCCTCTCGCCATTCGGCATACAGCTAACAGGGTTGCTGATGGTGGGCGGCTTCGCGAGCTTAGTCATAGGTTTCGCAGCCCAGACAGTCTTCGCGAATTTCTTCAGCGGGCTACTACTGTACGTTGAGAGACCGTTCAAGATAGGGGATCCGATCAAGGTTCTAGACTACGTTGGGAGGGTGGAGGACATCTCAATGGTGTCAACCAAGATAAGGACCTGGGACGGTGTCCTAGTCAGGATACCTAACGAGAAACTAATGAATTCAGACATAAGTAACTACAGCAAAAGCGTCGCTAGGAGGGTAGACATACCGATAGGTATCTCCTACAAGTCAGACATAGAGAAAGCCAGGGAAGCCCTACGCAGGATGCTTGAGGAGCACCCGCTAGTCCTAGTGTACCCGCCCCCCAAGGTGTACGTGGTGGACTACTCTGACTCAGCGATAGTGCTTAAGCTGAGGTGCTGGGTACCGACGAGCATGTGGTTCGAAACCTATATGGAGTTAGTGGCTAAGGTGAAAGCAACGCTAGATGAAGCTGGGATCGAGATACCGTTCCCGCAGCTGGACTTACACGTGAAGGAGCCTGTCGCAATAGACTTAATCAGTAAGGAACGGCAGGAAGCGTTAAGTGATATGGGTACGTAGCGCCTAACTTTTAACCCTTCAACCCAGTTTAACCAGGTGTACACGGCGTTGGGATACTACGGGAGTGGGGGATACGGGTACGGATGGGTAGTGGTTCAGCCGCCCAAGAGAAGGAGGGT
>JALWZB010000017.1 GCA_027002995.1 Desulfurococcales archaeon | reverse complement strand
AATGAAACTCGTGGTTCATAGGAAAGGGGCAACAAGGGCGTTCCCGCCAGGTCACCCAGAGATACCGAAGGACCATAAGTCAATAGGGCAGGTAGTACTGATACCGGGCTCCATGGGGACGGCTAGCTACGTTATGGTAGGAGTGCCTGAAGGGAAACGCACGTTCTACTCAGCAGCGCACGGAGCTGGCAGGTGGATGTCGAGACACGCCGCAATAAGGACCTACAGACCTCAGGAAGTCACCTCCAGCCTAGCTAAACAAGGCATATACCTCCACGCAGCAACTAGGAGAGTAATAAGTGAGGAGGCACCTGGTGCATACAAAGACGTAGACAAAGTAGCGATGGTAACTCACCAAGTAAAAATAGCAGCGCTAGTCGCTAGGCTCAGACCAATTGGGGTTGTCAAAGGTTAAGCACGATGCCAGTAATCAAGCCAGCATACATACGTAGGGACAGATTTTTTCATAAGTGCAAGATCGTGGCGTCCCCAGGGAAGGTACGTATCATAACTTATCCAGACATAAGTAACAGACTTGTTAAGATAAAGGGACAACTCTCAATAAGGGAGCTACATACTATCTTATCAAGCAAAGGCATCACGGAACTAGAGATTCACGCAAGGGATGTCCTCAACATCCGTAAGTACCCCCTAAGGAGGACACGGAGAGATATTGCTGACCTATTTCCTGAGGAAATTAGTGGAAACATATCAGAGGTACTAATAAGGTTAAGAAACGGTAAGGAAGTCTGTTTAATCCTCTTCGAGAAGGACGTTGGTAGACTCGTAAAAAGCCTGAAGAAGTACGTTGGTTAAATGCAAGACTACTTACTTCATTGCGACGAACAGTGTTGACCTAGTTGCCTTAAGGCCTGGCTCTCCGTGCTGCACTATCTTAGTTGTTGGCGCGAACTCTCCTAAGTAATGTCCTATCATTTCAGGCGTTATTTTCACCGGTATGAATTCCTTACCATTATATACTTCAATTGTGAGTCCGACCATTACTGGCAGTATTATCATGTCCCTAACATGCGTCCTTATGCGAACTTTCTTGCCTTGTTTTAGTAGTTCCCTAGCCTCCATAACCTTCCTAAGCAACTTTAGCCTAGGGGACTCCTTAATGCCCATTTCCATCCTTCTCTGCTGTATCTCAGGGGAGGATTCCCTGAGTAGTGATCTC
The DNA here is from genome assembly GCA_027002995.1 of Desulfurococcales archaeon. Lineage (GTDB taxonomy): Archaea > Thermoproteota > Thermoprotei_A > Sulfolobales > NBVN01 > WAOL01. The sequence continues at coordinate 7,259 of JALWZB010000017.1, read as the reverse complement.
CTTGCTCTCGAAGGCAGTAACTCTAGTAGCTGATCCATAGGCATGTTCAGTAGTTCCTCGAGGGTCTTTCCTCTATACCTGAACTTCTTCCACTCTGGTGGTATCTCGATGTCGAGCGCCACTCTACGCACCAACCCGTCTTTACTTTGCGAGCTTTATTAGTTTTCCTCTCTTATCCTGGCCAACACTTAAGGTTATTTCCTAGACCATAACTCCGTGTTTATCTGGGCCAAAACGGCGTGTAGAGCCTCAACGGTTCTTACTGAGAGTACCCCTTGCCCCGGGATGAAGTTCACTCTCCACACCGGTTCAAGGGCTGTGAACCTCTCTTTGCCGAGGATTTCATCAAAGTCTAGCTTGCTATTACCAAATAACAGAACTAATCCTTTGCTCCGCAACGCCTCGCTTAGCAGGGCTTTCCTTAGTCCTTGCTTGGAAAAGCTTTCGCCCTGTTTAGATGTTAGAACAATTACACCGTTAAAACACCTTATTGCATCAATTATGTCGTCTCCTGCCCTCAACACTCTGTAACCTACGTACTCCTTTATCTCTTCCGGTCTTACCTCACGACATCTCATAGGCTTGGCGCGTTCGATCCTGACTAGGATCCGTTCTCCCGGCTTAAGTTCTCGAGACGATTCGGTAAAGCAAAGGTTCCTTGACCCCACGAATGTCTTAGCTGTCGTACCCCATGAGACCACCACAACCCCCTCCCTAAGATCACCGCGGGCAGGTGCTTTGTTTGTGGGATTGTGAGTAACTATGTTAAGCGGGTGTAGAAGCCCCGCATACCTTAACTCAGGTGTTATCGGGACTATCCTTTTTCGAAGATAGGGTGGAACCTGCAGGTAACTCAGCAACGTTGCTAGGAGGTCAGCGTCGCCTTCCTCAGCAAATTCGTCATCGTATACTATAACGTCGTTAACCTTGTATATCGCTAGGGTACGCCCAAGCTCACCAGCGAATTCCGTCTTCTCCCGAAGTGTAGGTAGGATTGATAAGTTGGATGCAGGTATAACCACCACTATATGCACCGGATGCTTCCGAGGAGGCCACTCAAAAGCCTTCAATTCACCCCAACTCCAATATTACATTATTAATATGCCTCACTGATTTGCCGGCTTAGTGACGTAAAAACTTATGGTACTCTACCTTTTCTTTCTCTTACCCCTACCCTTCTGCCTACCTCTTTCCTGCTCCTTCCTCTTTTCTTCCTTTATTCCACCAACACCCATGAAGAGCGTTGTTCTCTGGCGTCCTCCCATTCTTGCTAACCTCCTCTCATAGCTTATTACCCGCCTTATTAAGGTAAGTGTGAAAGTGAATGATGTGTTTGCCGAGTTCTGATGGGTGATGTAGGGACATAGGCTGACACAACCTTCAAAAGCGTTATAAGCTAAGGATTTAAAGCCAGATAGCAGACACTTGGAGGTAGTGGTGTGGAGGTATGGCACGGCGGAAGCATTCAGCGCCTCGTAGGGGTAGCCTAGGGGTAAGGCCTAGGAAGAGGGCATCCAAGTTTGTGCCTAGAGTGAAGACTTGGCCAGAAGTGGACTTCGATGAGCCCAGAGCCCTAGGGTTCTTAGGTTACAAGGTTGGAATGACCCACATATTAATAATTGATGATAGACCCGGGACCCCAACGTATGGGAAGGAAGTATTCGTTCCAGTAACCGTAATTGAGACGCCTCCAATGATCCCTGTTGCGGCGAGATTCTATGAAGCAACCGTCGGCGGGCTACGGGCACTTACGGAGGTCTGGGCACAGCCCCCCGAGGAGCTCCAGATAAAGCGAAGAATAAAGTCGTTGAAGGTGAGTGAAGAGAGCGTTGAGAAGGCACGTAAGAAGCTGGAGAATAATAAGGATTATGTTGCTAGGGTTTCCTTAATTCTGGCATCGCAGCCACGGTTAACTGGAGGCCTCAGCAAGAAGGTTCCTGACATCGTAGAGGTTAAGGTGGGTGGAGGAAGCGTAGAGGATCAAGTACAGTACGCATTAAACATCCTTGGAAACCCCTTGAAGATTTCAGACGTGTTTCGTGAAGGCCAGTTCATAGACGTAATAGGAGTAACTAAGGGTAAAGGATTCCAGGGTGTAGTGAAAAGGTTCGGCGTTAAGGAACTACCGAAATGGAATAAACAGAGGAAAGGATCAAGAAGGATAGGCGCTAGGAGCCCAGGCATTGGCGCGATTAGCCCTGTGCCACAGGCTGGCCAAATGGGCATGCACAGGAGGACAGAATACAATAAGAGGATCATAGCTATGAGGATAGTAAGCGATAAGCCTGCCGAGGAGGCGGAGAAGATCCTGCGCGAGTTTACACCAGTAAGCGCATTCCCACACTATGGCCTCCTAAGGACCGACTACATCGTTGTTAGGGGGAGCGTGCAAGGAACACCTAAACGTCCACTCGTACTGCGATGGCCCGTAAGGCCGCCCAAGTGGACGCCCGAGCAGGCACCTAAGGTAATTTATGTGAGCTTAGAAAGCAAAATCTGAGCTGGGTGGTGAGTGATGACATACAGGATAGTGTGGCTCGGATTAAGGGAAGGCTCGGGGAAACGAGTACCTGTTTACGGACTAGATGGAACCCCCGTTAAAGAAGTCGAGCTACCTTCAGTCTTTAGCCTACCAGTGAGGAAGGACCTAATAAGAAGGGCATTCCATTCTGCCCACACAGCGAGGCTCCAGCCTAAGGGTAGAGATCCCCTAGCCGGCATGAGGAGGGCTGGCGAGTCGTGGGGTATTCACCACAGCGTCGCAAGGGTTCCGAGGCTTGATAATGGACGCGCTGTAATAGCTCCAATGACACGTGGCGGAAGGCTCGCTCATCCACCAAGGGTTGAGAAGGTACTTCATGAGGAGATAAATAAGAAGGAACGCATTAGAGCGATAGCTTCAGCCATTGCTGCGACGTCCAGAGAAGAGCTAGTCAAGGCGAGAGGCCATAAGTTCAGTGTAGAGACCCTACCTGTGATTGTTGTGGACGACCTAGAGAGCGTGGGCAGCACTGCTGAGGCTAAGAGAGTGTTACAGAACCTAGGTCTTTGGGAGGATGTTGAAAGGGCCGCAGCAAGGAAGCGAGTGAGGAGCGGGAAAGGTAAGATGAGGGGGAGGAGATATAAGGTTCCCAAATCCTTGCTCATAGTCGTGTCGAGACATGATGTCCCTGCAGTAAAGGCCTTCAGGAATCTGCCTGGTGTGGACGTAGTTTCTGCTGACAACCTAGGCGTGCTACACCTCGCGCCTGGCGGTGTTCCAGGTAGGTTAACCGTGTATAGCCTTTCAGCCTTATCAAAAATAGGAGAGAAGTTTGAGGTGATTTCAGCATGAGGGATCCAGCTACCGTGATAAAGAGGATTGTGGCTACTGAAAAGGCCTTGAGTTACATTGAGACCGCCAATACCTTAACTTTCATAGTTGACTTAAAGGCTACCAAACACGACATTAAGAGGGCAGTCGAGGAACTCTTCGACGTTAAGGTTGAAAAAGTCCGTACGCTAATCACTCCTAAGGGCGAGAAGAAAGCCTACGTCAGACTCGCCCCAGAGTACAAGGCCAGCGAGGTAGCAACTCGCCTAGGCATAATCTAATCCAGGATGGGGGTGTGACCTATGGGTAAGAGGATAAGGCAACAAAGAGCTGGCCGTGGGGGTCAACAGTTCAGGAACAGAGGACATTTAAGGGTAGCGCCAGCTAAGTATCCACCATTAAGCGACGTCACGTTAACGGGCGTCGTAACTGAGTTGGTTCACGACCCCGGTAGGTGGGTACCCCTAGCCCACATAGAGCTAGAGGACGGCACTGAGTATTATGTACCTGCAGCGGAGGGTATGTATGTAGGTCAGAAAGTAGCTATTGGGCCAGACGCACCAATAACTATAGGGAACACGCTTCCTTTAGGCAAGATCCCTGAGGGTACGAAGGTCTACAACATAGAGCTGAGACCGGGAGATGGTGGTAAATTAGCGAGGCAGTCAGGTAGTTATGCCATAATCTTAGGTAGGTCCGGAAGGTACACGATAGTTCAGCTACCTAGCGGAAGGCAGAAGAACATCCTCAGCACAGCCAGGGCTACGATAGGTATCCCTGCAGGCGCTGGACGCACTGAGAAGCCCCTGCTGAAAGCTGGGCTAGCGTACTACAAGTGGAAGCCCAAAGCACATATCTGGCCTAGAGTGCGCGGAGTTGCCATGAACGCCGTTAGCCACAAGTTCGGCGGTGGCTCACACCAGAGCGTGTCAATACCATCTACAGTGTCAAGGAACGCCCCACCTGGTAGGAAGGTAGGCCACATCGCCGCCAGAAGGACCGGTAGGAAGAAGAGGTAATTTTACGTTCTAAGGGCACTCACCGCCTAGACTTATCACTATGTTAGACACTTAATTACTTATCATTGCTTATCACTAGTGATGTTACTGTCGCAGTACCTCCTTAGAATTTCCTTTATTATTGAGGTACTTGACGCGATCTCAGGTCCCTCCCTTCTTGACATTCTCCTAACCTCAGCTTTTATGCCTCTTCGCTCAAGCTCCCTCTTTAGGGACTCCTCGTCCATAGGCTGATCCGGGCCTAAGAATATTATATCGGGTTTCACACGCTCTACAGGCTTAAGCAGGTCAGTGTCATCGCCGAGGAGTGCCTTATACACGTACTTTATAGAGGACACTACCTCTAGCCGCATGTCCTCAGGCATTATTGGAAGCCTTCCCTTGAACTTTTGGACGTTCCTATCCCTAGCGACCACGGCGTAAACCAATCCAAGTTTCCACGCCTCCCTTAGGAAGCGTATGTGGCCAGCGTGTATTATGTCGAAAGTGCCGGCAACAAGCACTTTCTTGGGTCTCTCCCGAGCCCACGAGATGCTTATTAAACCCATAATTTTTAGGCCATCAAGCAACCCCTCAGCATACGATATGCATGCCAACGCGGTGGGTAGATCACCAACATTTAAGTAGTACTCAGCATCATCGCGGTACAATTTAGCTAAGTTCAGAACTTCTAGAGCTTTCGAATGAGACCCTAGCGAGTCAATGCTTATTTGCTTGAGGGCTTTAGAAACCATCCCTAGGTATGTCCTAATCCTAGATGCAAGTGTTTCCTCAAGGCTCTCTGCAGAACTCATCCCTTATCACCGTGAGCGCCTCCTCCTCCATAAAGTGGAGCTTAGGGGATACTAATATTAATGTGTGCGGACCCTCCCCCTCATAGTTAAGAAGTTCCTTAAGCTTGTATGGACATATGCGTTGCTTGCGGGAACCCAGTGCAGAAACCGCGACCGCCTTACGGTCACCACTAATGACGCCTTCCTTCCTCATGCTCTCTAATTTAAATAGTAGCTTCACCGCCTCCGGTATGGTCATCATTACGTTTTTCTCCATGTCCATCTCAAGCAATAGTATAGTATGGAGGTTCCGTGAGTCGTTATCCTTAATGACGTCATATGGATATTCTGAAATAATACCTTCCCGAGGGTACGTTAGCGTAACTGGCTTACCCATCTTATATATCATCAGGCCAGCGAGCAACAGAGCATTGGGTATGATCCCGGGTGCGGGCACAACCTCAAAGCTGTGTCCTCTGCTTTTCGCTTCTATAAGTAATGATACGTGAGTAGTTGCTAGCAGAGGATTCCCTATGACCAGTAACGCGACGTCCCCATGCTCAAGCTCCTCCATGACTTCAGAACTACGTTCTTCGAGCATGCTTCGAGTAGCTAGTACTATGTCATCACGCCCAACTATCCTCTTAACCTCGTCTACAGATCCAGGAAAGGAACTCGTGTAGACGTCTAAGTATACCTTACGTGCTTTCCTGACCTTCTCAAGCCCTCTTAACGTAATGAGATCTGGGCTTAACCCTAATCCTATTAAGTACAATTTACCCATTCTCTCACCAGCGTGAAACCATCATAAGTTAGGTTGAATTCTTTGTTACCTTTCTTACCGCTGAAAACCTCGCAAACTAGACCTAGAGTTCTACGAATGAACCCTACTAAGTCTTCCCTATCCTGCGCTTTGAATATAGCATACACCCCATCCTTACTTATAGCTACTTGCGCCCCTAACTTTACTAACCTGCTATACTGGTTACTCATAAACTCCCGTGCTAACACTTTATCCGGATTAATCTTTACCTCTAGGCGCAACGGCTCCACAATATCTGCATACGGGATGTACATTATAAGTAAATTAACCTCACTTAAGGGCTCACACCCAGAGACCTTAAAGTGTAATATGATCTTTCTAGCACATTCCTCATCCGCTATAGCAAATACCGCGGTTAAAGAATCACTACTAATCATTCCCTCCATAGCACTCATGAATTCCACCAAATTCATTTTTCTCGAATTCCGATCACTCATTCCTCTTCGTCACACCCTCCCATGACATTTGACGGGAACTAACCCCTTCATCTTTAAATGTGGGATTCATCCCGAATTAATAAAAGCCTAATGTTTTAATTGTTCATGTATTGTTTACGCTTAGAAATACGCTACTAGGGAGGACGATAACCTTGAGAAATCTCGATTGGGTTGTTAGGAGGGCCGAAGAAATATCGATGGAATACGGCTCTGTTATGAAGTTCCTAGAAGAAACGTTGGCAATACTTGAGACCGAACGAAAAAATCGCAACGGACGATGGATCGTTGAAGCACCGCCAAATACACCTTTCTTAATTATTGGAGACCTTCACGGGGACTTAAGTACATTAAGAACTATACTTTCAAGAACATCTCATGAAAGACTCGCTAAGGGTGAACTCACACTTGTCTTCCTCGGAGACTACGTAGATCGAGGAGATCATCAAATAGAGACGTTCCTAACCGTATTAATACTTAAGAAAGAGTTCCCTGATTCCGTTGTCCTGCTTAGAGGTAATCACGAGCCACCTGAGAACCTAAAACCTTACCCTCATGACTACCCCAGCGTTTTACGGTCTAGGTACGGGTATATTAGAGGCCTAGAAATTTACAATAAATCTCTGGAGATATTCGACAGCCTCCCGCTAGTATTCATGGTTAGGAATCAATTTGTGGCACTTCACGGAGGCCTACCTACGGAGACCTTCAAAAAAGAGGTTAGCCTAGTAGAGTACTTCATGGGCAAATCACATAGCGAATACTTCAATGTTATGACCGAGATACTCTGGAATGATCCCATAGAGTCTAACCACTACAGAATCCCATCCCCTAGAGGAGTTGGGTACCTATTTGGCAGACCCGTTACTGAGTGGTTTCTACATACGTTCAGGTTCA
>JALWZB010000016.1 GCA_027002995.1 Desulfurococcales archaeon | reverse complement strand
GTATAGGGCGGTTAGCGGTACTACTATGGATGCTTTACCCTCGCTTAACGCCTTCATGAAGAGTAGGTATCCTCCGCCGCCGAACGCGCCTGCTAGGAGGGCTAGTAGGGCTCCTTTCCCGGTCTTTAGGGGGTGGCCGCTGATTATGAAGGCTGCGGCGGCGATGGTGAAGGACGTCACAGCTGAGAGGAAGTAGACCGTGATCCAGGGTGAACCCTTTGAGGCAACCTTGAGGACTAGCCCCCATAAGCCCCAGAGTAGGAGGCATAGGGAGGCGTAGACCAGCCAACCGCTACCGGAACCCATGGTTCCTCCCCGACACTTAAGCGCGGCAGGTAATTAAGGGGTAACGCCGTCAGTCACTTACCGAGTCGCGCGTAGTGAATTAATTGCCGTGCGGCTTTGTGGGGTAGTGAACGCGGTGCAGGTTCGGGAGTAGAGCTGGGTCCTTCCCCGCTAAACCCCTGTGTGGTGCTCACCCCCGGCGTTCTTGCTTGATTTCCATATCCTTGTTATTAGGTATTTCCTAACGTTATTGACGGTTAGCACTCCAAGGTACTTGCCTTCATGATCTATTACGATGAGTACTTCCGTGTTGTGCCTTGAGAACACCCATATGGCTTTCCTTATTTTTTCCTTAACGTTAATGGTCGGTACCTTGATCGCGTGTTCTCCAGCGTTTATTGTTGGGCTGCCGTGTTTGGTTGCGAGTTTCTCTATGTTCATTATTCCTAACGGTTTGTTTGATTCGTTGATTAACGGTATGTATGGTGTTGCGGTGTTTGCGTAGTGACGGTAGACCCTGTCTGTGGAGTCACCTACCTTCACGTGCGGCGGTGTGGGGAGTGGAATCCCCGATATGGGTGTGTCTAGTACCTCCTCTCCTAAGATCCTCTTAGCTCTGTATGCTATGAGTATTAGCTCTTCAATGCTTCTCTTCAGCCTTACGCTCCTCTGCGTTATGTATAGTGTTGTGTTGCCAATTAACTCCCTGGCGATGAATGATGATAGGAGTGTTGGGAATATTAGTGAGTAGTTGCCTGATAGCTCAGTGACTAGCACGCTTATACCTATGGGTGCTGTTGAGGCGGCACCGTAGAACGCGGCTATGCCTGCGTACATGAATATTAGGGGCGGTAGGTTTGACAGGTGCTTAGCTACGGCACCGTAGAATAATAGGCCCAGCAACCCGCCGATGAACAGGCTCGGTCCAAAGTACCCTGCACTCGCTCCAGACCTTATCGTTAATGAGGTCGCGACCATCTTAGCCACTATTAACGTTACGATAATTAGTGGTGCCTGAATGTATGCCTGCGAGGAGTATACCCTTATGAATCCTAGGTGTCCCACGCCAGCCGCCCCCGGCACGAAGAATATCACTAGCCCGAAGAGCATGGAATAACACAGCGCTACCAACACCTCAAGCCTGCGTCCCCTACTTAACCGTCTCCTAAGCTTCAGTAAAGCCCTATCAACAAGTATGAACAGGTAAATGAACGCCGAGGCCACAACCCCCAGCACGCAGTACAGCAAAATATTCATAGGGTTTAGGAGGGTGGGCACCTCCACCACAGCGATCTTCGGTAGTAAGTACCTGTTCCCAAACACAAGCACCGATAACGTATACCCGGTAATGCTTGATAGGAGTACCGGCACAATGAACCTCGTCTCTAAGTCCCTCCTATAGGGTATCTCCAACGCGTAGAAGAAAGCGCCTAAGGGCGTCTGAAAGAACGTCGACAGGGCCGACGCTATCCCAGACAGCATTAACGCCTTCCTCTCAATGAACGATAGGCCTAAGCGGTCGGAAACTAAGCCACCAATATACCCCCCGAAGTAGACTGAGGGGCCCTGAACACCCCCACTACCCCCGCCACCAACAGTCACTATCGTTGAGAGTAGCTTCCCAAGCAGATCCACCACGCGCGTAGCACGGAACGGTATGTGGTACTCATAAACAATATTCTCAACACCAGCACCCATAGCGTGCCTCGCACGCAACATCCTCAACAACGCGTAACCACCGAAAACGGAGGCGACACCCAAAGCAATCCGCGGCAAGCATGTTGCCACGCATGACGAGTAATTAGTAAGTAAGTACTCAAACATAATCACAAATAAGCTCGCAAGAACACCAACCAATAAACATAAAACAATCACCCTAAGCACAGTCCATTAAACCCCGTAAATTAATACACTACATCCCCCAATAAAAAGCGTTATAGGAGCAACGTTCATGAAGCGAAGATTATTCTTGGGGGTAAGGCGATCACCATTTTAATTAACGAATGATTATGCCCAGCCCAACATGAAAGTTTACTTCCCAGCCAGCGCTAGGATCCTCTTCTTGGCCTCCGCGAAAGATAGCTTCCAGTCACGCCATAGGTGGTATATCCTCCAAGCCTCACCCCTCCTATCCTCAGGCACGAGGTCTAAGAGGCTGAGCAGCACACCAGCCTGATCCCTCCACCTCCTCCACTCCCTAAGCGTCATCATTTTTTAACTCCCTTGAAGAAACCCGAACAAGTGTTTAGGGCCTGTAGAGGCCTGTGAGCTTGATCAGCCTCTCCTCAGCCTCCCTGAAGGATATTTTCCAGTCCCTCCAGGCGTAGTAGATTCTCCACGCCTCCCTCCTCTTGCCTTTAGGGGCGTGGAGCACGTAACCTATGAGGATACCTGCCTGATCCCTCCTTACCCGCCACTCCTTAACAGACATTACCAAGGGATACACACCCATTAAGTAATGCCTATGCGGTAGTTAATGTGTTTGAGCAGAACCCCCGGGGGAATGAGTAGGGTGGTTAACGAGGTTGGGGGACACCTAATTCAGCATTGCCTTAAGTGCTTTTAGGGCGTCACCGTAGCTTATTCTTCCTTCCCTCCACGCGTCATAGATCTTGTGCGCCTCCCTGAACGCCTTACTACCCTTCCTCACAAGAATCTCGGCCATGAGGGCCCCCAAGACTGACGCCTTAGGCCTTAAGACGCTCGTGAAGTAATACCTGTAAACCATCCTATGGCACCTCCCTCCACAATCTCTATTGGGTGACGAACTAATAACCCAGCAACCCATCCCCAGCAGGGTCGTGGGGATGGCTTATAGGGCGGGTAAGTGGTTACTCACTTCCCTTAGCCCTTTTCCCCTTACTTTCCTCTGGCGTTAGGAGGTCTGAGAGGTCCCTCCGCCCAACCTAAATTCATAGTTCCTGAAAGAGTTGAGGAGCTTCTTCTCCTACCTGATCGGCTTGTGAATGAACTCCTTTGCTAGGACACTAACCGCTAAGCTCTGAGAGTACTCCTGTGGAGCACGATGTAGCCTTCGGCAGTGGACCCGTTGGAAGCGTGTGAGAAGAGATGCGTTCAGCTTTGGGGAAGGCTCTAATCACTAAGTAGGTCCTGCGCCCGCCTCTCGACGTGGTGGGGGAACCTCCTTGTCTCTGACACGTACGGTTAATTATGTTTCTCCAATGTATTCCTTAGGGAGGAGTGTTTTGGTCATGTCTGTCAGGGAATGGCGGGTAAGGAGGGATCAGGCAGGCATACTTATCGGTATGATCCATGACCTTCCGCCGAGTAAGCGGCGCCTTGGGAGGGAGATTTATGAGAGGTGGTTGAGGTGGGAGATCTCCTTCTCCGAGGCTAGGGCTATGTTGAGGGAGCTTGCTAGGTGTTGAGGGCCCTTTCTTCCTTAACGGGTCCTAATGCTAGTGTGGGTTTTTTATGGAGTTTCCACTAACGTCTTTCAGGGTGAAGAGATTGAGTAGGGGTAGGGAGGAGTTGATTGAGTGGCTGATAAGGGATATGAAGCCCTACCTGGACTTCCTCAGGGACTATGATAGGGGTAAGGTGGGGAAGGAGGATCTGAAGAAATTGAGTGGCTGAGGGGTGAGGGAGTTGCGAAAGTGCTTTATCTCGACTCTGTACTAGGTTTGGGTGTTGGTTGTGAGTGTGTTTAGGCTGAATTCTTACGGGGTTGCTGTGGAGTTCAGGGTGAGGGGTGGGGGAGCTTCCGAGGTGGTTAGGGGTTTCGGGGGCTCCTTCCCTAAGCGCTACTTACCGACGTTCGAGCTAATGCCTCTTACGGGTGCGTTGATTCCTACGCTCAGGGGTCCTCAAGCAATAGTTCACTGGGGCTTAAGCGGTGGTGGCGCGTCCTTTAGGGTTAGGAGGTTCGTTCTTAGGGAGGGTGCGGGTGAGGCTGATGAGTACTGGGTTGAGTCACCGCCCCCAGCACCTTACGTTAATGAGTCGCCCTACTTCTTCGTGTTGCAGGCGCTGTCAAGGCTCTACGTTAGGGGTGGGAAGCTCCTCTTCACCGACACCGTGACCGTGCTTAGGGATGATGGGGAGGCGGTAATGCTTCTCGGGTACCCGCACACGGGTAAGAGCACGTTACTAGCCATGGCCCTAGCTGGGGGTGGGGTCCCCTTAACCACGGAGAATACTTTAGTTGAGGTTAGGGGTGGTGAGGCGTGGGTTGTTGGCGGGACGGGAGTCCTCGTCTACGACCCGAGGGTTGGGGAGGTCTACGGTATTAAGCTCCCTGAGAGTGAGGAAACCACTAGGCACGGGTACGTCATCCTCGACCTGGATAAGGTCACCTCAGGTGCTAGGGCCTCAGCCCTCGCTAAGGGGGTTAAGGTTGCGGGAATATACGTGCTGCACTGCTCCTTCGTCTCCCGCGGCGCTGAGGCTAAGGCGGTGAAGGGGCGCAAGGTTGCTAAGACACTCTGGCACTTCGCCACAGCAATCATCAGGGGGACCGACTACTACGAGCCCTACCCACCCTCACTAACCACGCCCACCATAGACAAGTTCATGGCGGACGCCGTGAGGAAGCTAAGCGAGGGGTACTCGGGGAGGATGTGGGAGGTGTTCGGCTCGCACGCTGAGGTCCTGAAGCTCATCCTCCGCGGGAGTGGGTAGTCTTCCCGGGATCACGAGAGAGCCTGCGCCCCTTAAACTAATTTTAAAGGGTAAGGAGGCGATTACTCAGCAACTTCCCTTAACATAGACTCGCAGACCCCATGAACTACCGTAGCCCGCTTGATTCACGCGTCTAAAGTAATGGAATGCTTATAACTTCATAGAGAAAAGATCTTATGAGGAAATCAACATGCTTTCAAAGAGGAATACTCTAGCATTAGTAATAGCGTCAGCAGCGATCATCGCTACGCTATCACTAGTCATTTACGCCGCAAGTAGTGATGACCTGCAGGTAATAATAAATAGCTGGTTGAGTGGTAAGCCTAAGGCTATGGATAAGTTGTTGGTTGAGGTGCCTGGGGGTCCTGGGGTGGCTTACTGCTACGTTAGCGTGCGTAGGTTAGCAACCACCCTGGAGCCCACGAAGGACGGGTACTCGCAGCTCCTTTACTTCGGGGAAGCACCTCCGGGAGGCTTAGTCGTCGTTAGGCACATGTTCAACGCGGTGCCCGTGGAGTACGGGGTGGACTCCTCCGGAAACACCTACATCAAGTCCTACGAACCCAAGGAATACGTGGTGTCAGTCACGTGCGTAGGCACGGACGGCAGGGTCCTGCCCAAGTACTCCTACACCAAGTACGTCAACGTCATACCCACAAAACTAGTCAACGTGAAGCTCGTGAAGTGGGAGCCAAAAGCGAATGCCGTAACCCCCGGTACCAGCACTGGGGGAGCGTCGGCCACGTCCGCATGCAAGATAGTGATAACGGAGGAGGGGAGGGATGCTGAGGGACCCTACAAGAAAGGATACTGTTACACATGGGTGGCGTTCACATACCTAAACAGCGTGCCCGGGGTTAAAGTAGCCATCAAGTTCCCTGATAACCCTGAGGCAGCGGTATTCTTAACGGCATTCTCCAAGCGTGACGACATACTCGGGGAAGGTGAGTGGAAAGCTTCAGGCAAGGGCCTAGCATCGTTCGTGTTCTCAACACCGTCCTCAGGCCTGAAGTTCGTGTCGGACGGTGACAGAGTACTGGTGGAATTAAAAGTCAAGTACCTCTACGAGTACCATGAAGTCGACGGGCCTGACGGAGGCTACATATACGATGACCAGCTACTGTATCCCTATCAAGTCTATAACTACCGCTTAATACCTGCTGGAAGGTACTCTGAGCCACAGAACCATCCACCCTACGCCAACCTGCAAGACACCGATCTCAACATACGTCTAGGACCCGATAATACTGAAATAACTGATGAGGTAACCGGCGTTACTACGTCCCTCACAATATCGCTGGAGGGAGTATCGTTCACGGTCACGGTTAATGTTTATAAGGCTGTGGAGCGCAACCAATTCCACTCAGTACCAGAGCTTGTGATTAAGGATTATAGTGGCGAGTATTACTGGTGGTGGTACAAGAACGACGACCAACTAACGTTCACCGTACTCCTCAGCAGACAGTAATCCTTAAAACCAACCTTTTCCCAGCCCCTATAAGCTCTTAGCTCGTTAGATCAAACCGTATGGGTGTCTGGTCGAATTCCTTAACATTGCTTTTAAGGCGAGCTACGTGAGGGATCATCCCCTGGGAAGCAATTGAAGCGGTATTTACTGAATCAGGTTCGTAACCCCCACTACGGACGTAGCTAAGGGACGGTAACGTTGCGGGGCCAACACAGACATGCTCAACCAGTACGCACCCAAGCCTTGAAGGGCGGGTCCCTCCGTAGGGCTGGTCGCTCCTTAGCGGTTCTCGAGCCCCTTAACAGCCACTACGATTGCCGGGTACGTCCTCAGAACGCTTGAACCTAGCCTCCTCACGTAACGCGTCCTCAAGCCGAAGGACCTCAGCACGCCTAGCACCTCGTTAAGGCCCCAAGGATTCTCCGGCCCCTTACTCATGGCTACCCTAACCCTCCTCCCAACCCTCATGAGGGTGGCTGTGAGTGGCGGTGCGAAGGAGTCAGCTACGAGTACCTCACCACCATCCCTTAATACGTGAGCCGCCGACTCTATGAAGGCCTTAACGTTGCTGACCTCATGCACCATCCCTATGCTCAACATGGCGTCCGCCACGCTGGGGCGTAGGGGGAGTGACTCGGCTGACGCTTGAATGGGGGTGGCTTGAGGGAGCATCACCTTGAGTGCCTCGATCATGTTTGGGTCGTGGTCAACACCGATTAAGCGGGGTTCAACCCCACCCTTAATTGACGGGTGGTTAGCGATGAGGGCTAGGGCGAGCCCGGACCCACAACCAACATCGACGAAGACCGGTGCGCGACCATCCCCCACGCCCCTTAAGACCCTCCTGACGAGGGCGTCGACCTCGCGGCAGAGAGTCTTAAGGGCTTCAGGCTTCCTTGAAACCCCTTTAACGGCTTCCTTAATGACTTCCTCGAGGCTCAACTCCTTCCCGTCCTCGAATCCCCACACAGCTATGTTGGCTGCCCTGAAAAGGACTGCTTGGGTTAAGCACCAGTCAGGCACGCTAGTAGCTTCAGCGACGTCACCTAAGCCGTGGGCGCGGGCCTCATTAATTCCCTCATCCCTTATCCTAACTAATAATTTAGTGAGGAGGGCGTCACCGCTCATGACGCGTCACCAACCCTTGAGCCCCTTAACCCACCTCATGTAGGCCTTAACCGACACAGCCACGAGGATTGCTGTGGGTGCGAGGATCATCGCGAGTGAGGCGGGTATGAGGAGTTGCAGGGGGACCGCGTGTGCTTCGTAGATGTTGTAGTGTATCGTGTCGTATATCGCCACGGAGATCACGAGGAACACTGATGCGAGTATCACCTGCAGCGAGTGAGTCAGTACCGTGATCTCCCGCTCCGTGAGCCACGGCTTGTAGAAGGACTCAGGCTTCCTAACACTCAGGAACATGAAGAGAGCGGTTAAGCCACCCACGAATGCCGGCGCGAGGTAAAGCGTGGGTAGCTGGGATGCGGGCATGAAGCCGTTGGGCTCCCCTGAGGCCCCGAAGTGGACCGCTACCTCCCCACCCTTAATGCTCGGGAGGAGCGTGGCTGAGTAGGCAAGTATCAGCACCCCAAGAATCACTAGTGCGGCGGCAAGCGGGTTAATGCCGTACCCCCTCACGGGAATAGGCTTGCCGGGTGTGGAGGGGGCGGCCTCCGATATGAGTTCCGCCTCAGCCACCCTCTCCCCATAAAGTATTAGGGCGGCGGTGAGGGCCGTTAGCTCAACTCCGAAGAGCAGTACCGTGGTCCCAGCGTCACCAAGCAACAAGTACTGGGGGATTAGCGACGCTCCCAGGATACAGAGGCACGCGCCAGCCACCCTATTCAGCTTAACCCAAGCCCGCTTCGAAACGTAAGCGTAGCCAATCCTGAAGCCGAAGATGGGGTTAGCCGGGATCCTCCCCGCCAGCAACACCAGTAACGCGCCCGAAACCAGAACAACTGACGCGACGAAGTACACGATGGCATCGGCGGCACCCATGCCGTAACGTCCCCACCCTATTAAGGGAAGTCAAGGTAAATTAATGTGGGTTCCTTAAGGGTTCAAGGGTCAGCACACCTTATAAGGTCATTAAACCCCTTAACGTGGGGGTTACGGGGCATTGAAGGTCAGGTTCTACGGTTTCCTCAGGGACTACGTGGGCGGCAAGGAATTCGAGGTTAACCTCAAGGACGGTAGCGTCAAGGCATCCGAACTCCCTGAGGTCCTCGCCTCATCAATACCGGGGTTCGCCAAAGTCCTTGACTTAACTAGGAAGGGTGAGATCGACGTTATCTACCTACTCAACGGGAAGCCCTTAAGGGAGGGCGACATCGTTAACGAC
This sequence comes from Desulfurococcales archaeon, assembly GCA_027002995.1. Classification (GTDB taxonomy): domain Archaea; phylum Thermoproteota; class Thermoprotei_A; order Sulfolobales; family NBVN01; genus WAOL01. The sequence continues at coordinate 19,183 of JALWZB010000016.1, read as the reverse complement.
GCTGACGTCGTGGACGTGCTCCCGCCGGCGTCGGGTGGTTGAGTTGGGCGTTAAGGTAGGGGTCATTAAGGATGACGTGGAGCTGGACTCCACCCTCAAGGCACTAGCTAGGCAGGTGGCGGGGAAGGGCTGCGGAGCGCTGGTAATGTTCATGGGGTTCGTTAAGGGGGTCGTGGACGGCTCCGCCGTGAAGGAGCTTGTTTACGAGGCGCACGAGTCCTACGCGTTGGAGAAGCTCAGGGAGATAGGTGAGTGGGCGATCAAGGAATTCGGTGTTGAGGACGTGGTGATCCTTCATAGGGTCGGCGCCTTAAGGCCGGGCGACCCCACGGTATACGTCATCGTCACCGCCGTGACCAGGGGTAAGGCGTTCGAGGCCGCTGCGCAGGTCCTTGAGAGGGTTAAGCATGAGGCACCCATATACAAGCTTGAGGTGAGGGAGGACGGCGAGTACTGGGTCCTGGGGGACGGGAGGAGATTGAGGAGAGGTAACGTCGAGGGAGGGGGCGCTGAGGCTTAACCGCAGGAGATTAAGGAAGGCCTTACCCGCCCTAGCATTACTAGTTGTTGCGGTAACGGCGATCACGTTGGTCTTGAACCAGGCCAGCGACTTAACCGTGACCGAATACTCGGTTGGTGAGGGAAACATAGTTATTAGGGTCACTCAGCTCTCGGACACGCACTTCACCAGCTGGTCGGAACGCGTCGCGCGCCTAGCCAAGCTCGTGATCAACACACACCCCGACGTGATCGTGGTGACGGGGGACGCTGTAAGCAATGCTGAAGGGCTAAGCACACTCCGCAAGTTCCTCGCCCTAGTGAGGGAGGGGCTACCCAACACACCCATATACGCGGTCCCCGGAAACTGGGAGAGGGGCTTAGGCCTAACAGGTAAGGAGGCCAGGATCCTCGACGAGTACGGAGGCACCATGCTGATCAACCAGTACGTAACCCTACGCATCAAGGGCGTTAAGGTAGTGGTTGTGGGGCTAGACGACATGATCTACGGTCACCCAGACGTAAGCATGGTTAAGTCCCTGCCTAACGCCGACGCCTACGTACTACTGACGCACGAACCCGAACTAGCCCTGAGGGCCGCGAAGGAAGGCTTTAAGGGGCTAGCACTAGCGGGCCACTGCCACGGAGGTCAAGTCAAGATCCTAGGCTACCCGCTCTTCCTACCTCAAGGATGCCCAAGAAACATGTTCGAAGGAATGCATAGGGTCGGAAACACCACCGTGGTGATCAGCAGGGGTATAGGCACCGTAATCCTACCCCTGAGAATAGGGTCCGAACCTGAGGTAGTCGTGATTAACCTGCGCATCAGCAGCGGCCAAGAAGGCATCACCCCCACATCAAGCTAGGGGGTCAGGAGGGTAACCGCGTCGTCACCGCCACCAAACGGCTCGAGGCTCCCCGAAAACTCATCACCCAATTAAACTCGGTGCTTCAGGGAGGCTTAAATCATACTTTGACTCAACACAACCCCAAGAGCCTAACCCCTTTTAAAGGAACTGAAACCACAGGAATAGTACGGAGCTGGGGGCTGCGGGGAACAATAAGCCCTCCGCAGACCTCCAAGGGCTCCTGAGGACCCAAAGCCCGCACCCAAGTCGGGGTCGCGGGCGGGGGGCTCGACAGCCCGGGTTTCCCGGGGGCCCGGGACTGCCGGGTTCTCCGCGCGTCGACCCCTCCCCGGGGGCTTGGGTTGCGGGCGGAGGGCCTCGGGAGCCCGATGGAGGTCATTTGGAGGGCAGGGTTCCCCGTCAGCTACCCCAGCTTCACCTATTCTTCCGTGGGTCCTATCAGGTTAGTGAGGCGGTTAGTTTCATAGTTTTCAAGTTCCTTAACTAGTGGCTTACTTAGTATACCGAGTTATGTATCCTAAGCACATGTTCTAGATTCGCGTGCCTTGCTAAGTGGGTGTGCGGCATTAAGGAACCCAAAGGGGGAGCCTTATCATTAAAATTATGTATGAGGAGGGTCGCTCCATGCGGAAATGGGTTACGCCCTCACATTACCTGCTAAGGCTCGAGGCTTGTTAGGGTAAGCGTGTTCGCCTAACTCAAGTTAATGCACTTGATTTTAATCTGAAATGAAATCACTTAAAACGCGTTGCGCCTTCTGTAGTACTTGGTGCTTGAGGTGGGTGAGGAGGGGTCGCGGGGGAAGCACTCACTCGTGCTTGACTACGTCTTGATGGGTTTAGCGCTTATAGTTGCCGCGGTACTTGCGGCGGCAGTGATTACGGACTCGACGAGGCTGTGGCTTACCCTAACGTCGCTGGGTGAGGAGTCGGCTTACGTCGTGCTCTCCATAGCCGTCATGACTTTAATCGATGCTGACGCAGGCATTGCTTCCCTGCTGGCCGTCATCGCTTCAGGCGCACTAGTTATTTGGTTGAAGGAGTTCTTCGCGCTCCCGCGCCCGCCTAAGGTGCTGTGGCGGGAGCCTGCTGAGGGGTATGGGTTCCCCAGCGGGCACACGCAGGTTTCAACCTCGTTCTGGTCCCTCCTCACCCTCCGCTTCAGGAGGGTCGGGTTAGCCGTGCTTTCGGGCGCGGTCGTTGCTGCGATAGCTACGTCGCGTGTGGGTCTCCACGTCCACTACGTTAGGGACGTGCTCGGCGGCGCGGCCTTCGGCCTGGTGGTGGGTGCCTGCGTGTGGGCGCTGGTCGTGGGGCCTGGGAGGAGGTTAGCGGTGGGCACACCAATCAATAGGGTTGCCCTAGCGCTACCTACCCTCTCACTCATCGTGGGTGTGCTCGGGGTTTGGGAGGGCTACGCGTACGGGCTCGACACGCCCTTCAAGCTTGGTGGCCTCGCCTTCTCCCTCCTAGCGTACCCGCTCCTGGCTTGGAGGATTAGGGTTTTGAGCCACGCGCCTCCCCCCGTTAGGGTCACGGGCTTCATAGCGACTACCGTGGTTGCTCTAGTGCTTACGGGTGTGTCGAAGGAGTTAGCTAGGGCCTCAGGTACGTGGGTTTACGGGCCGGCGTACTTCTTCGTTGGGCTAGCAATCCTAATGGTTGCTGCGGCCACGCCCTCACTAGTGCTTAGGAGGCTTGAGTCCCCGCGCCGTGGTTCGGGAAACTAACTTTTCTTTCGTGAAATAGCCCTACCCCCCACATATTTTCCGGCGTTAGCAGGTTGATGAGGAAAAGTATATACACCGGATTAAAGAATATTAGTATGGGGTTGGGAGGGCATGGTGAGGAACGTTCTAGATGTGGAAACCCTCGAGAGAATAAGGAGGTACGCCCTCAAGAACGACCTGCAGGTTGGCGCGCTGCTGGTGAGGATCCTAAGGGACGGAATACTCCCTAAGGACGGGAGAGACAGGGTTAGTAGGGTATTCCTTAGCTTCGGCGTGACTAGAACCACCGTAATCGACCGTGAGATAAGTGTTAGTGCGTGAGGGTGAGAGTCAGGGAGGGTGGTTACTGCGTAGTAACTTGTGGAGCGCGTTTAAAATTACATAACGTTTTTTGCCCTACTGTTTCCTCCCCCGCTAGGATTCATCCCCCTCAAGCGCCTGCTTAAGTGCGTAGTTCTCCCTCAACTCCCTACCCATGGTTGTTGGGGAGCCGTGGCCGGGCAGTATCCTTGTTTCCGGGGGTAGTTCCCGTGCCAGCCTGCGGAGCGACTCCCTCATTGCTTCGGGGTCGCCTCCCGGGAAGTCCGTTCTACCGATAGTCCCCTTGAATAGGGTGTCGCCCGTGAATGCCGCCCTAGCGTCTAGGAAGTAGTAAGTCACTGACCCGGGCGTGTGGCCGGGCACGTGGATCGCTAGGGCCGCCACGCCCTCCTCCCTCAACGGCTTAACGGGTTCGACCCCCTCACGCACCGTTAGGTACACGTCAACCACCGGGTCCTCCCACTCAGCGCCGAACCACCTAGCAGCCCCTTCCGAGATCCTATACATTGACTTGTCGAGTTCGTGGAGGACGCAGACGGCTTTAGGCGGGCCGCCCAGCGAGGCGCGGAGGCGTGCGGCGTCTGAGGCGTGGTCGAAGTGGGCGTGCGTTATGAGTATGATTACCTTACCCTCGAACCCCTTGAGGATGGGGGTAAGGGCTTCGGAGGCCCCTGGTGCGGGGTCAATAACCACCGCCACCCCGCCCTCAGGGTCCGTCACCACGTAGGTGTTCGTGTTAATGGGTCCCAGCACGAACCTCTGGAGAACGAAGCCCTCGCCAAGCATTGCTGAAGTCAGCCGAACCACCTCCACCGTGAAGCGCTGCGTGCCCACATTAAGGTGGTTGACCGCAGGTAATTAGGTTTCCCCCACCACACCCTTTAACCTGTGCCGCGATTAAGGTAGTGGAGGTGTTGCGGCACGCACGCAACCCCCAGTAAGGCACTCGCACTTAAGGCAACGGTTCTCGTGGAGGATTACGCCGGGTACGATGCGCGCGGCCTCCTAGGTCAGCACGGGCTATCCGTGCTCCTGGAAGTTACGGGTGATGACGGCGTCACGCGTAGGGTCCTGCTGGACGTGGGGCAGTCCTTCAGCGTCATTGCGAGGAACGCCGCTATCCTTAATGTTAAGGGGTCCTTAAGGCGCGTGGATGCTGTGGTGCTCTCCCACAACCACTACGACCACAGTGGTGGGTTACCAGGCCTCCTTAAGTGGCTACGCTTACCTCCCAGCACGCTCCCGCTCTACGCGCACCCAGACGCTTTCCTACCATCAATAGCGTTGAGGGGAGGGAAGAGAGTGGGTGTGGGTGTGCCGGCCACGCTTAAGGAGCTTGAGGTACTCGGGGCTAACCCCGCCCTAAGTAAGGAGCCCGCCCCCATCGAGGGCGTTCCGGGCACGTACTTCCTCGGCGAGATCCCGAGAGTTAAGGGTCCCGAACCTAAGGTTAAGGACAATTACGTCGTGCTGAGTGACGGGACCCTCAAGCCCCACCCCCTCAGAGACGACACCGCATTAGCGATTACCGTGGAGGGTTACGGGACGGTAGTCATTACTGGGTGTAGCCACTCAGGCATTCTGAACATCGTTGAGCGCGTCGCCAAGGTAACGGGGGAGAGCGTTAGGGCCGTCCTTGGGGGACTCCACCTAATATCTGCTAAGGGTGGGGAGATAGAGGAGGTTAAGCAGGGCCTTAAGGACGCTGGGGTAGAAGAGCTTCATGTCGGGCACTGCACGGGGTTGAGGGCTGAGTGCGAACTCATGCGTGAGTGGGGTAAGGGATTCCGCAGGATAAAGTCGGGGTACGTAGCTGAGTGGGGTGAGGGTTAGGGCGGTAGTTACGTGGTTCTATGGTGCGGGGTCTGCGGATCCATTGCGGCGTAGGGTGCTATGGCTTGGTGAGGCTGAGTAGTTCGGGGGAGTGCGTGGGTGGTTTAATTGAAAAATATTTTCCTTGCCTTACCCTCCTTACCCCGCACTCACTCCATTATTATCGCTACGGCCCTTACTGGGGAGGCCGTTCCTCCCACGAGCTTCAGCGGTAAGCCGACGAAGAGGAACTTCTTTCCGACGACCTTATCCAGGTTGATTAGGTTCTCATATATCGCGATTCCCTTAGGTAGGAGTATGTTGTGTGCTGGGAACGGCTCGTGGTCGGGGCTGGGGGCGTCCACACCTATCGCCTTAACCCCTAACTCCACCAGGTACTTGCAGGCACCCTCACTCAGCCCTGGGTGCTTATACCACTCCTCAGTGCCTGCCTTATCACTGTACCCCGTGTGGAGGAGGATGATCCAGCCCTCCCCGACCTTAAACGGTAATGCCTCAACCTTCGCCTTAAGCTCCTCCTCGCTAATCTCATGGTTTGGCGGGAGGTTAGTGAAGTCTAGGGCTGTTGACCAACCAACGTACGTGTCTGCCGGTACCTTCTCTATTGTCGGGCCTTCCTTGACGAAGTGGTTTGGCGCGTCAACGTGTGTTGAGGTGTGCTCCACGAAGACCCATATGTTGGAGTTGTACCCGTGGGTCTCTATGGTTGTGAATACTGCCTTAAGCGGTTGGGGATAGCCTGGGAACATGGGTGTTTTCAGGCTCTCAATAGGCATTGAGAGATCCACTACCTTCAACGCCACCACCCTTACCTCCCAGCGTAGTGCCGGTGTATGGCGAGCACATCTGTTAGTATTGCCTGACCCGTCTCCACCCTGCCCGCTCCGGGCCCCACTATGGTTACGGGGCCTAAGTGATCCGTGTAGAACGTTAACGCGTTGATGGCGCCCATGACGTTCGCTAGTGGGTGGGTTAAGCTCACCCTCTCGGGCTTGACGGACGCCTTAACGCTGCCTCCCTCCTTAACCACCCTCGCGATTAACTTTATTCTCTGCCCCTTGCTTAGGGCGTCCTTCACGTCCTCCTTAGTTATCTTAGTTATTCCCTCCCTCTCAACGTCGTTGATGGTTATGTTGCCTCCCATAATGACGTTAGCTATTATCACAGCCTTAACGGCCGCGTCCCAGCCCTCGACATCGGCTGTCGGGTCGGCTTCCGCGTACCCGAGCCTCTGCGCCTCTTTGAGGGCCTCCTCATACGTCATTCCCTCCTCCATCTTCGTGAGTATGAAGTTGGTCGTGCCGTTCACTATCCCCTCAACCTTACTTATGTCGACGCCAGCCATTGCCTCGAGGGCAAGGTTTATTGAGGGTGTCCCACTCATCACCACGCCCTCGAACCTAAGCATGACTCCCTTACTGGCTGCTAGCTCCTTAAGCTCTGGGTACGCTAGGGCTATGGGTCCCTTATTCGATGTCACCACGTGCTTCCCGTGCTTCAGCGCCTCCCTAATGTGGGTTAGGCCTGGCTCGCCGGTCTTAATGTTTGTTGGGGTTACCTCAACCACTATGTCTATGTCCTCGGACCTGCATATAGTTAGGCTATCTATGTCCTTCCTCCCTGCGGGGTAGTCCTTAATGTGTCCCTTCTCATCTATGAGTTTTATCAGGGTCTTCGGGTCAAGGCCTTCGGGGTCGTACACCGAGCCCTTAATGGGGTCCGCTATGCCGATTAGCTTGAATTCGAAGCCGTACCTCTCCCTCAGAGTCTCCGCCTTCCTCGCGAGGATCCTTACGAACCCCTGCCCTACGTTCCCGAAGCCTATTAAGCCTATCCTCCAAGTGTGTGCGCACATCTAGGCTCACCCTGAAAAACTACTGCCCCCACCGCTAGCGAAGTTAAGTACTTCGGGGAAGAACTTACTTAACTCAAGCTTCTCCAGCACCTCCTTACTCGGCCTTCCATCCATCCCCCACTTCCTTAGGGCGTAGTACTCGTTAAGCATCAGCTCGAACGTTTCCCTCCTTAAGCTGACGCTGAACTTACCGTTAGGTGGTAGTGGTAGGGGTTCGTTGAAGCATCGTGGCGGTAGGGTGTCGTCCTTCCTCCCTATCCCCGCCTCCCTAATGTTGAATACCCTGACTAAGTTCCATATGCGCTCCCCTCCCCTCAGGTAGTCCTCCTCACTGAACTCCAAGCCAGTCACTGCTGAGACCGCCTCCCACGGCCTGTACAGCGGTATGAAGTCACACACTATTAGTGAGAAGGCGGCTGCACGCTCGTCCTGGGTGTCCTTAACGAACTTAGCCACGCCCTCCGTTGAGAAGCGCTCCAGTGGCCCCTCAATCTCCGCCCTCGTGGTCCAGGCCCTCTGGTGGCATCCTCCCCTGTCGGACGTCGCGTACGCGAGGGCCATGCCCCACGAGCCTCTGGGGAGGTAGCCCGGTAACTCCATGCCCTTCACATGCATGGCTATCTCACGTGCCTTACCACCCACCCTCTCAGCTACCCTAGCGACGCCCTCAGCTAGGAGGTCGCCTACGCCCTCCCTGTAAGCTATCTTCCTGATCAACTCCACCTGACCCTCGTGATCGCCGAAGGCGGGGACATCCTTAAGCAGGCCAAGCTCACGTAACTCCATGGCGAACGCAACCACGTTCCCAGTAGATATGGCGTCAAGGCCTAGCTCATTAACGACCTTAAGGGACTTAGCCACCTTAATCACGTCGTCTATGAGGCAGTTGCTTCCAAGTAAGGCTATGTCCTCATACTCGACCTTAACGTTACCGCCCTCCACCTCGACGATCTTACCGCACGCTACGGGACAGTTGTAGCAGGACGCGTTCCTCTTGACGAAGGCCCTTAAGTACTCGCCGTAAAGCCCGACGGCATCCTTCAGGAAACCCCTGCTGAAGTTCCTCGTGGGCAGTATGCCGAACCTATTCATGGGTTCGACCCAGAACGAGGTCCCTATTGCTGTACGAACCTTCAGGAACTTCGTCCTGCTCAGGAGCTCCATGGCCTTCCTGGAAACCTCCCTTAACTTCTCCGTGTCGGCGCACCTCACCTTCCTCCCCTTGGCCTTAACCACTAAGGCCTTCAGGTTCTTAGAACCCATCACCGCGCCGGCCCCTCCCCTACCAGCTATTCCGGCCCGCCACGTGTCCTCGTCACTGTCGATCATTATTGCGGCGAACCTCACCAGGTTCTCACCCGCAGGCCCTATTACGGCGGCATGCGCGTCCTCCCCAACCTCCCTCCTTACCTCCTTCACAGTCTCTGAGACCGTCTTGCCCCAGAGTCGTGAGGCGTCCCTAACCTCAACGCCCTCCTCACTCACCAGCAGGTAAACGGGGCTTGACGCCTTACCCTTAACTATTACTCCGTCGTAACCGCACCACCTGATTGCGGAACCTAAGTGCCCCCCAGCGTGGGAGTCTAGGTAGAGGTTAGTTAGCGGTGACTTAGTCACTACCACCATCCTGCCTGAGGTTGGGTAGGGCGTACCTGTTAGTGGTCCTGTCAGAAACATCAGCATATTGTCAGGTGATAGGGGGTCGGTGCCGGGCTTGAGGTGCTTAAAGAGTAGGTACGCACCCAGACCCTTACCCCCTATGAAGTACTTAATAACCTCCGGGGCTACCTCAACAACCCTACTCTTACCCGTGCTTAAATCCACCTCCAGGAGAGAACCGAAGGGTTGGGACGACACGGTAATTCACCCCCAAGGAATTATTGCGGGAGGAAAAACTTGAGTATTTATGATCGCCTCCAGCCTCACCGCACGCGTTACTTGCCAGCCTTGATCCTTTCAGCCTCCTTGATGGCCTCCTCCTGCGCCTTAATGTACTCGTTAGGGTCGAACGGCTTGACCCTCTTCTCAGCGTAGAGCTTCCAGTACGCATACGTCACCGCTAGGTAGCCTATCGTGAACCACAGGTACCTTATGTCACCACCTAACTGCGGTATGAAGCACAGCGCCAGCACAGCTAAGGCGCCTATCAGCGAGATTATAGGTACTGCTGGGTAGCCAGGGTACTTCCATATCCTGAGCAGTTGTGGGTACTTCCTCCTAAGCATGAAGCCGGCCAGCGCTATTATTACGTAGTCAATATCCCAGGCTATGGTGGCTACGTAGACGAAGGCCCAGTACCATCCTGTCGCGGCTACGAAGTAGCAGAAGATAGCCGCCAGTATTAGTGACCATACAGGAACCCTGGTCCTCGGGGATACGTAGGCCAGTACCTTCGGGAAGTAGCCGTCCTTAGCCATACCGTAGAACAGCCTCGACGCACCGTACAGGTTACCCATGAGGACGTCCGTCGCTGACGCTAACCACGCGGCCAGCGCTATGAGCGCCACGCCCGCCGGACCAGCAATCTCCTTCATACCTATGACGAAGGGTGTCTCCATAGGTGTCGCGGCCTGGCTCACGCCCTTGAAGGCTGAGGCCGGCACGACGCCCGTGAGTACGAGTATGGCTATGGCGTACATCGCTATGATGAATATTGTTGAGGAGATCATGGCCTTAGGCATATCCCTAATGTCCTTAGCCTCCTCCGCAGCGGTAGCCACCAGCAACGGCCCTACGTAGGCATACATCGCCGCGATTATCGCGCCGCCCAGCGCCGCACCCGTGATCGGCGGGTACGTCCCCCAATTAGCTGGGTTAATCTTCACTAAGCCAGCTAGGTTGAAGAACCATATAATGGATATCAGGCCTATGGTCAGCGCCAGCTGGAGGTTACCGCTGAACTGAACGCCAGCCAAGTTAATGATCAGGAATATCGTGACTAAGATCACGCCCCAGATCCTGGGGTCTATTGACGGGACGAAGTAGTGTGTCAGTATACCTAACGCGAAGGCCTCAGCACATGTCGCCCACGCGAAGGCGTAGCCGAACCCCATCAGGAACCCGGCGTAACCTCCTAATGTGCTCTTGGCCCAGAGCTCTAACGATGCGGCCTTAGGCATCGCCACCGAGAACTCAGCACCTATTATCATCCATAGCAGGAAGAAGATGCCACCCACAATAACCGCTATGTCAATCAGTGGGCCCGAGGAAGCGAAGCTGGAGAGCGCTATGAATATACCGCTACCCAGCACAGCGCCTGCTGATATTGCGAAGAGGTGCCAGAAGCCTAGCTTACGGGCAAGGGAGACCTCACCCGTTTTACATCACCAGTAGTATATATGGGGAGTGAATATAATCTTTACTATAAAAGTTTTTACTTTTTAAGCAGATATCATTTTATTACTCTTGACAGCATTACCATGAAATACTGCTTACTGAGTTGCCGCCTTGATAGTAATTAATGTTCTGAGGATCCTTAATACCTAGGTTGATATTTTTCGGAAGAATTTAATAACTAATTTAGTACGTAAGGTGTGTTGGGTTATTTTGGTTTTTCTTTAAAAAGATTATTCACTTCCATTTACTCTCATCTAGTTCGCCCTCGGTCTTGGCGACTATACTAGTGCCTACTAGGTCACCGGTCACGTTAACCATGGTCCTGCCCATGTCTAGGATAACGTCTATACCTGCGATCATTGAGTAGGCTAGCGCGACGTTCGGGTTTGTTAGGGGTAGGCCGACGCTTTGGAGCACCATGGCAAGCATTATTAAGCCTGCGCCAGGTACTCCGGCAGTGCCTATTGACGCTAGGACCGCTGTCAGTACTATGAGGAGTTGCTGTCCCAGCGTTAGGTGGATTCCTAGGGCGTTAGCTATGAAGAACGTTGCTATGGCTTGGTACATGGCTGTGCCGTCCATGTTTATCGTGGCTCCTAGGGGTAGGGTGAAGGCGAATACTGTCCTCTTGATCCCTAGGTTCTCCTCAGCAACCCTCATCGTTACTGGTAGGGTGCCTGAGGATGACCTCGTAACGAATGCCGTCAGCATCGCCTCCTTAGCCCCTCTCAGGAACTTGATGATGTTTAGGCGGAACGCCGCTAGGAAGCCGCCGTACGTCACGAATATGTGTATGAAGAGGCCCACGTAAAGGGCGACGACAGCTATTGCCAGTGGGCCGAGTACCTTCGGCCCGTACATGGCTATGACGTACCCTATTAGGGCGAAGACACCTATGGGCATGTACTCTAGGATACCCCTAACGATCTTGTACATGGCCTCAGCCAAGCCGTCGAAGACCCGGTAAGTTACCTCACCAGCCTTCCTTAGCCTCTCGTTCTTGCTGTTCATTAAGTACGTCAGCGCAATACCCAGCACTATGGCGAAGAATATTATCTGCAACACCTTACCCTCAGTCAGCGCTGCGAAGGGGTTCGTGGGTATTATGTTCAGGAGGACGCTAACTACTGAGGGCGGTGACTTGACGGCTATTTGCTTCTGCGCCCCACCCAGCGATATGCCCGTACCCACGCTGAATATCCTAGCCATGAATATGCCTATGATGACGGCCACCGCCGACGTGAAGAGGTAGTAGATGATGATCTTAACGCCAATCTTCCCCAACTTACTTGGGGCTATGCTTGCCGCGCCAACAACTAGCGAGAACAGCACGATCGGCGCAACAATCATCTTCAGCAACCTTATCAGGAGGTCACCGAGGGGTTTGATCGCTGCGATGCTAGGCCCCACCACTATGCCGGCGATTATTCCCAATATAAAGCCAATCAGTATTTTGTATATTACAGGGAACCTCTTATACGACTCCCAGAACCCCATGGTGGAACCCTCAATTTCTTTCCGAAGCTGGAACGTGTTGTTAGTTAAACCCACTTTAATTAACAGTAAAGAATTTTTAAACTTAACTCGCTAGTCATCGTAATACTTACTACAATTGATGTATAATACACTACATTAGGTAAATATCATTTAAGCAATAAGTTAAGTAATTAGGTTTGATTAACTTGCTGACTTAAAAATGCGTTTATCGGGGTTGCTCAAAGGTTGGGGTTCCCAGCTTAGGCTGGTGGCGGGGGCGTGCTTGGCGGTGCTGGCTGGGCTGGCGGCGCAGCCGCGTACCCTCCAGTACCGATTTTGCTTAAGGCCTTCCCAGCAGCGACGTACACCAGTATCCAAGCGATGAATGTTAGTATGTTGACGAATATCCCTATTATGAAGAGCACGCCTGCAGCCGTGAATAGTCCTTCACCGCTGACGTCCTTTAGCTTGAACATGCCGATGATGATCCCTATTAGACCTATGAACAGCAGTATTGCCGCTATCCCGAAGAGTCCTAAGCCGCCGAATAGCATGCCTACGGACTTAGCGAATATCGCTCCCACGAAGACCAGCATCGCTATGAAGAGTAAGGCGAAGCCCCCTCCATACCCTACCTTCACTAGCTTTGCCGGGGTCCCGAACTTAGACTCGTCGTACTCCCTTAAACGTGAGAAGGCCGGTATTAGGAAGGCGAAGAGCGCTGCTAGACCTAGGATGGCACCTACTAGTGCGGCTGCTATCATCCCTACAGCCCCTGCTAGGGCCCCAACACCTTTGAAGAGGGCACCGCCCATGACTATGGCCATGAGGCCTATCCCGACCAGTAACGCCGACACTAGGTAGAGTAGTGCTGCCTTCCTCAGCTTCTCTAGCCCATCCCTCAGCGCCATCACGTTACCCCCACCGTAGGGGGTCATGGGTGCGTACGCCATTACTGTAATCCCTCAAACATTCAATGCGCACGTACTGTTTAAAACATTACTTGTTATCATGTGCTGAATAAGTACTCTAGAGTTGTTCATTACTTATTAAACAACTTGTTAAGTACTAACGTACGTAGTGTAGCGCTACTGCCTGCGTTCACCCCTCAACATTGGCGTGAGGGTGAGGGCTGCCCCAATCATTAACGCCATGCTTGAGATGAAGGGTGATGCGGGGCCGAGCGACACGTACAGGGCTGACCCGAGGGCGGGTGCGGGTATCGAGAACACAGTCCTAGCCGAGTCCACGCCCGCCCTGACCTCCCCCACACTTTCAGGTCCTTTCAGCGTTGCCGTTAGCGTGTTGTAGCCGGCCACCCACAGCTCAACGCTGACGCCCATAGCGACTGCTGAGGCGTAAGCCGCTAGGCTCATCCCACCGCCAGCTAGGGCTAGGAGCGCCGCGGATACCGCCCCCACTAACTCATTTATAGCTAGGACCTTAACGGAGCCTATCCTATCGGTCAGTAAGCCCGCGGGGTAGAACGTTGCTAGCATGGACGCCGCAAATAAGCTGTTGAATAGGCCGACACCCTCATCGCCTAGGCCGCAGACGTCTTTTAAGTAGGCGTTGAGCATAGGTAGCCATAGGCTCCACGCGAACCTATCCATAACCGTGAAGAGTATGAACACTGGGTACTCCCTGAGTAGCTTACAGACCCTCACGTAGGCCGCAAGCAGGGACCTAGGGAAGTTCCCGCCCGAACGAGCCTCACTCACGGCGGGACTGATTAAGCCCCTGTAACTCCTAGTCATTGTTAAGAAGAGAACAGAGCCAGCTAAAGCCATCGCAGCGAATACTAGCATCGCGCCCCTATAGCCTGCGAGTCCAGCAATCCACACGGCCAGCATGGGGGACGCTATCCTAGCAACGGTGAATGCCGCTGAGAGCGACGAGAACGCCCTGCCAAGGGATTGAGGGCTGACTTCAAGCGCTACTATGGCGCTCCTCGCTGACTGCCAAGTCATCGTACTGAGCATCGATAGGGTAAATGCTACAACCAGCACAGCGTAGCTACCACTCACCACCGGAAGTATGAGGGATGCCGCAGTCATGGCTCCTGAGGCCGCCCCCATCACCCTAGCCTTGCCTGAGTCAACTAGGTAACCTACTAGGGGTAGGGAGAGCGCTATTACTATGGCGGAGTACGTGGCCATGGGCCCTAAGTCCTGAACCTTATACCCTATGCTCAGCATGTAGAGGGGGAGGAGGATGCGGAAAGCAGGGATCGCTAACCCCCTGATCATTGAGTAAGCGCCTACACCCACTAAGGTGAGGGATACCTTGCTGCCCACTAAGCCCCGCACCCTCCCGTGCTTTCGCGTAAGCCCTAAATAAGGTTGAGGTATCCTCGCTTAACAATCGAAAGAAAATCCGTCAATTCAGGAATGACTTACATGGTGGGACGCGTTACCCGCGAATTAACGTGCAGTAAGTCCCGCTACCCTGGATGACCACCATGAGCGCCTTTAACCCCACGTAACTCCTCTCCCCTATGATGACTACCCTCGAACCCGGCTTCAGCATGTGCGTTAGCTCAGCACCGCTAATCGGTGAGTTGAAGCCGCTACAGTTCCACGTGCCAGCTAACGAGATGGCCATGCCGTTCACTGTTATCTCCCTGAGCACTTCCTTACTCTCCTCAACGACCCCGGCTACGGTGACGTTAGTGCTTGTTTGGGTTGCCTGCGTCCGCGCTGGGGGCGCTGAGTTACCGATCTCCTCGCTTGGGTACGTGGTTATGGGGTAGTTGAGCGTGATCATCGCGGTGGTCAGCGCTATTAGAACCATGAGTGCTGACGCGGTTATGAGTACTGCGCGCATCCGTTACCCTTGCGTATCTCTGTGTTGATGCTTTTATATGTAGCTTTTTTGAAATGTTGTATAAGTAGTTAAGAGTGGTTGATATCGGTTAAAAGGGCTTAAGCCTTAATCTCCAGGAGCCTTAACGCCTCACTAACCGTAATGACAGCCTCCGCACCCCGCACCAGAACAGCCACTGAGGCCGCCTCAAGAAGTTCCTCAATACTTAGGCCCTCCTTCAAACCCTCCCTAATGCATCCTGCCAAACACTTGACGCACCCGATGGAGGCGTACGCCGCCGTCAGGGCCAACCTCTTCTCCCTAACGCTTAGCCTGCCCCCCTCCTGCACCCTTAGCCTGAGCTCTGCGAACGCCTTCAGTAAGTCCGCGGATACCCTACTCAACCACCTCATGGGTTGGGGGATTCCCTGAAGCTCACCCTTGCTTGCCACTGCTCATGGCCCTCCTCAGCTCCTCCATCTTCTTGCGGGCCTTACCCACGGCCCCTGCCTCGTCACGCCACTTCCTCAGCTCACCGAGATGTGGAAATATTATTGCGTCCCTAGGGCATAGTTTTGCGCAGGTGTCGCAACCGACCATACAGTTATATGGTCTAGCGACTATAGGGCGCATCTTCTCGAAGTCCCAGTCATATACTATGCGCCCGCCACAGGTTATGAAGCAAAGCCCGCAACCGATGCACCTCTCATAATTTATCTTTGGATACCATGGTATTTCCTGCCTTGGCTTACCCCACCAAGGCATGCTCGCGTAATTCCTTATTACCCTACCTAACACATCTTTGCCTATGACCTCAAGCTTACCTTCAGCCATATAGATCACCTACTAAGACTTACCAACTCCTTAATATGAATTAGGCTTACTTTTGTTTTTGATGCGCGTGAATAAAAATAGCACTAGGTATTCTAAGTACCTCCTGAAAAATACTTCTTCATAGGAACTACTGCCTACGACACTAATGCCTTACTAAGTACCGCTAAAGCCATGTCCAGAGTTACTCATTATATATTATTTATATATTATCAGGGCAAGTTGACCGAAATCTTTGGGCTGTACTCAACCTGCACACACAGGGTACACCACTTCATCTTCTCTAATGCTACATGCCCTCAGCGCCTCCCTTAACGCGTCCGAGGCTCTGAGCGCGGTGCAGAGTAGGCACGCCACGTTAACGTCCCCCCTACCCTTAGTACCTTCGGTAGCCAGCGTTCTCGCCACGCTCTTCACCACGGATATGACCTTGGGGCACTTGCTTAACGTGTCAGCGTAAGGAACTTTCCTCCTGCCCGTTAAGTAGTAGTTTATTAGTGGCTGGCTAACGCCTAGGATCCTTGACACTTCTAGCTGCGTTAGGCCGTGCCTCTCAATCAGCTCCCTGGCTAGGAGGGCTCTGAGGGCGGGGAGCATCTTCTTTACGAAGACCTCGCATAGTGAGCGCTTACTTACGGTCTTGCCTCTCCTGCGTGTCTTCCTTAATGCCTCGTACAAGCTTAACAACTCCCCCACTGAGGCAGGTTGATCCAAGGATTATGCTTGTGAGAGTATATTAATAATTATGTTTAGGGGGAAACCTGAACTACGGCATCACTGCCTGCGTTGCTTACCAGCAAGGAGTAACTTGCCGGGGAGCGTGAAGGCCCTACCGCTTAAGTGGAGCGGTATCTTAGCCTTACCGAGTACCCACCCGTAGGCCTCGTTGAAGGCTTCCGTGGCGAGCACGTAGGCATCGAGTACGTCACCAATCACTAACGCGGTCTCCCCAACATCGAGCGCCTGCCACAACCTACACTCAATCACTGCTGCGGCGTCAGCCACCCTAGGCACCGACACCTTCTTAGACGACGTTACCTTAATCCCGGCCTTCCTGAGCTTGTCCTTCACCCTCCACCCACTTAGGGTTCCAGCCAACCACAGCGCCTCTAGGTGGTCGTCGAAGACGACGTTAACGGTGAATTCCCCCGCCTGCCTTAGGAGGGAGTAAGTGTGTCCCTCCTTATCCATCGCCACGGCCAGCCGCGGCGGTTCCTCAGCCACGGGCATGACCCACGAAGCAGTCATCACCCCGACATCCTCACCCGAGCCCGACACTATAAGGTAGGCTGGCCTCGGGTGAAGGAGCACGTACCACCACTCAGGCACGGCCATTAACTCGGCACCCCCGCCGGCAGTTCTGCCCTAATGAGCATGGGTCAGGGCAACCCACACCATGAAGACGCCTAGCAGGAAGCCTATGATGACGCCGGCCGCGAAAAACTTAACTGACCTCCAGTCAATGTCCGTTATCTCCTCCTCCGACACGTTACGCACCCAATACAATATATCTCCTGTTACAGCAAATAACGTTGTAGTCACCACGATGAGCAGCGACCAACACATATTTGCTGAAGTACGAAGTGTTACGTGGGTGCATGACACTGCGAGAGCACGTGCTCTACACGGAACTCGCCAGGTACTACGACTACATGTATGCCCAGTACTTAAAGGAGGTCGTGCCAAGGTATGTCGACGCCGCTATTGAGGCTTTTAAGAGGTTCGCCAGGAGGGAGGTTAGGGACGTGCTTGACATAGCGTGCGGGACCGGCGGACCTACCCTAGAATTGGTGAGGAGGGGTTATAGGGTCGTCGGGTCAGACCTGCATGAGGACATGCTTGAGATCGCTAGGGAGAAGGCGCGTAGGGAGGGTGCGGATGTTAAGTTCGTTAGGTGTGACGCTAGGGAGCTGAGTAAGGTGTTCGGGCCTGAGTCGTTTGATGCTGTGACGATGTTCTTCACCTCAATAGCCTACATGACGGAGTGGGGAGACCTAATTAAGCTACTTAAGTCGGCCCTCCACGTGCTCAGAGGTGGCGGGGTGTTCATCGCTGACTCCCCGAACCCACACTACTCCAACTACAGGTTAGGGGGCCTCGGCGAGGGCAGGGTCACTGCCTGGACTGCCGAAGGTCCTGATGGCGAGACCCTCATCATGAATGACTGGAGGGAGGTTGAGGACTGGGTTAAGCCGGTGATCGTGTTTAAGCGTGAGGTCCGCGTAGTCAGCCCCGACGGTAGCGTTAGGTCCTACGTAGTTAGTGATAGGCTTAGGATGTACACGGCGCTTGAGTTCACGCTAGCCGCTGAGGAGGCCGGCTTCAGTGACGCTAGGGTGCTGTGCTACTCTTCTAGGGCAGGTCTCCAAGAACCTAAGCCAGGCACCGTATGCGGGAGGCTCTTCCTGGTGGCCACTAAGTAGCGCGTAGTGCATCGTCATTACCCTTTCCTTATCAGGTGGCAGGCTACTTTATGCCCTGGCCTCACCTCGATCAGCGGGGGTTCCTCCCTTCCGCACTCATCGGTGGCGAAGGGGCATCTTGGGTGGAGCCTGCATCCGGGAGGAACCTTTGATGGGTCGGGGATCTCGCCCCTCAGCACGACCTTCTTCGGGGGCTCGTAGTCGTCTAGGGTCGGTATAGCGGTTAGAAGGGCTAGGGTGTATGGGTGCTGCGGGTTGCTGAAGATCTCGTTGGTGGGGCCCTCCTCGACGACCTTGCCTAGATACATCACCGCTATCCTATCTGAGACGAGCTTGGCGAGGGCTAGGTCATGCGTTATGAATATCACTGCCTGCTTGAGCCTTTCCTGGAATTCCTTCAGTAGCTGGAGGATCGAGGCCCTTATTGAGACGTCTAGGCTTGAGGTGGGCTCATCAGCAACAACGAGCTTTGGCTGGAGGAGCATTGCCCTCGCGATCGCTATCCTCTGAAGCTGCCCGCCGCTGAACTGGTGGGGGCGCCTGTTGAAGTACTCCTCCGGCGGTGTGAGGCCGACGCGCTCGAACATCTTCAGTATCGCTTCCCTCGCCTCCTCCCTCGTAGCTACGCCGTGGATCACGAGGGGCTCCGTCAACGCCTCACCCACGGGTATCAGCGGGTTGAAGCTAGCGTACGGGTCTTGAGGAACCATCTGCATCTCGCGCCTTAATGGCCTTAGCCTCGACTCCGGTAAGTCCGTTATGTCTCGCCCCTTGAAGAATACCTTACCGCGCGTCGGCCTGTAAACCCTTAGGATGACCCTGCCTAGGGTTGACTTACCGCTGCCCGACTCGCCGACTAGGCCTAAGGTCTCGCCCTCCCTGACCTCGAGGCTCACGCCGTCAACCGCCTTCACGACCTTCTTCCTGCCGTAGGCCTTAACCTCAAAGTACTTCGCGACCTCCTCCGCCTTAAGCACGGGTTCTCTGGTCACCAACCATCACCTCCTGCTAAGTAACCAGCATGACGCGTAGTGCTTGGGCCCGACCTCAACGACCGGGGGCTCCTCCCTCCTACACACATCCATGGCGTGCCTACACCTCGGGTGGAACCTGCAGCCTGGTGGCGGGTTAATCAGGTTTGGCGGGAACCCAGGTATTGGTTCCGGCCACTTACTGACCCTTAACCCAGGCACCGAGTTGAGTAGGG
>JALWZB010000015.1 GCA_027002995.1 Desulfurococcales archaeon | reverse complement strand
ACACTAACCACGACGGCGTGGAAAACGACCACCGAATTAAGGACCGAAACACTCACGCAGACCGAAACCCAAACCAAGACACTCCCGACAACGACGACCCTAACGACCACGACCACGGAGGTCAGGACGACAACGAAAACACAGACAACCACGAAAACGGAAACCGTAACCACGACAACGACCGTAACGAGAACCGAGGTCGTGAGCAACTTCCAATACCTGAACAGCCCCGACAAGGTGATTCAGCTGGTGGAGCACGCGAACAAAACCCTGATAGTATTCGTGCCCTACGCAGAATGGGGAAATGTCGGAACAAGCAACCGGGATGTGTTCTCACCGACCGTAGGCAAGATACTGAACGCAACCCTACAGGCGTACGAGCAACGCAAGGTGGACGCCTACGTAGTCGTAGCCTACGACCCGATCTGCACCCTCTGCAAGACTAACGTCAAGGACACGTTCATACAGTACCTCAACCGACTGAACGCGACCTTACCACCAAAACACGTACTGGAAACCAACAGTCAAGTCTTCGACTTCATAACTTTCAGCGTATATCCTTTTAAAGGTAATGACTTCCTAATAATAACGCTGGTAGACGGAAGGTACATGGCGCTGATTGAGCCAGGACCACACCCCCCAACCAACGATACACGACATGCGTTCCTACTCTATGATCCGGCCTATGTTGATCTGGGGGCGGAGTGGTTAATAAAAACATTCCGAAACTTCGACAACCCCAACTCCGATGACTATTGGCTCCACAAATGGGGTGTGCTCTGGGTTTGGGACGGGTGCAAGAGCCATGAATCACCGTAATGACCCTTTTCTAATAGCCTAGTAGCTATGTTTAGGTTAGGGTAAAAAGCAGGGTTAATCCGATTAACGACGCAATGTAGGCAACCGCTTCGACCCTGTACCTCCTCATTAAGCGACTAAACAGCTCGTCCAGCCCCAGCCTATCCCTCAGCAGCGCCAGCACCATTACCGCCAGCGGGAAGAACAGCAACGCAACCCCGATTAGAGCAGGGGAAACCACTGAAATCGGCTTAGGCGTTATCGGGACAGTTATTGTTGTGCTACTCGTAGTTATCGTGTACGACACCTGCCCCCTAAAGTTGTAGAAGTTTCCGATTACCCCGGTTACGGTGCCGGACCTTGCGTCCACTATCTGCCCGTTGAATCCCATAGGCACGGCCGTCCCGCCGACGACACCCAGGTTTGTGAACTCAGCCACCAACACGTAATCGCCGAAGAACGTCGTGGGCGTCAACGTGACCGCGGTGACCCTGTACTGCTCCCAGCGCCAGGTAGTTTTCGTTCCAATTATGTCGATCCTCGGCGCGTATTCCGTTATCGACGCCACGAAAAATGCCCTTTAGAGATCTGGTTTGACGTCGTCGCTGCTGTTCACTCAATAAGGAAACTTCGGGAATGTGGAGGTGATAAAGACAGCGGTTAAGGAAATGAAGAGAGTTGTTAAGCCTGAAGGATGTGTGGTGCTAGTTGAGAATCTCCCAATAGCGAGGAACGAACCTTAGAGGAACCACTTAAAGTTTCATTCGATGAGAGTGAAGTTCATCGAGAGCGAACCGAGATACTTCAGTGGGGATGAGCTTGCGGAAGTAGTCAATGAGGCCGGGTTTAAGGACATAGGGGTTAAGGTTGTGGATTACGGTCTCTGCTCAACTCCAGCAATATTCTACGTAGGTAAGGAACACGTTCAAAGGGGCGTGGATCCTGCACTCATTGACGAGTTCGGGGAGGTTACGCAGGCGATTAAGAGAGTGGGGGAGCATCACCACCCGTACTTATAATTAAGGCAAGGAAGTGAGCTTTCGATCCGTCCGATCCACCTAATAAAAGGGCGCTATCTTTAGATCTTGGCTTAGTGTGAGAGACCCATTGTTTTTGTGTATAGTTCCGCTATCAACACTGCAGTACCTGCCGCTCCTCTTATGGTGTTGTGTCCTAGGACCACGTACTGTATCCACCTGTCCCCTAGTTCCTCCATCTTCTCAACTCTTCCTACTGTTACGCTCATACCGTTTCCTGCTAGCCTGTCGAGCCTGGGTTGTGGTCTGTCTTTCTCCTTTCTCACTATTACTGGTTTACTTGGTGCTGTCGGTAGCTTGAGTTCCTGTGGTAGCGATTTGAAATTCTCAAGGATATCCATGATTTCTGATGGCTCTGCTTCGTTGGAGGTCTTTATGTACACTACCTCCATATGTCCATCGAGAACCGGCACTCTAGTCGTTGTTACCGCGATAGGGAGGCTTAGTGGTTCTACTTTTCCTCTCTCGGAGAGCTTCCCCAGTATTTTCCTAGTTTCAGTCATTACCTTTACTTCCTCTTTCTCTATGTACGGTATTATGTTATCAGTTATTAGGTACGCTGGCACTCCCCGTAGTCCGGCACCGCTTATTGCCTGCATTGTAGTAACCATTAACTGCTCTATGCCGTACTCGTTAAATATCGGGGCTAAGCTAAGCGTGAGTATCACTGTCGTACAGTTAGGGTTCTTAAGTATGTAACCCTTCCACGCCCTCCTTCTTCTCTGCACCTTCAACAAGTTAATGTGATCGTGGTTAACCTCAGGATTCAGGAGAGGTATGTCAGGCTCCATGCGCAGGGGACTGGCATTCGACACCACCGTGAAGCCCCGCCTAGCTAAGCTGACCTCAACCAGTTCCGCAATGCTACTAGGCAGTGCTGAGAACACTATCTCAATGTCATCAGGCACGTCATACACACTACCAACCACTAGATTAGCTACGCTCCCAGGTATTTCATTGCTTAGAACCCAATTCACTACATCAGCGTACTTGAGCCCTGCACTCCTTTCGGATGCCGCAACGTACTCTACCTCGAACCAGGGGTGCTTACTCAGTATCTCTATGAAGCGTTGTCCCACCAAGCCTGTCGCGCCCAGAACCGCAACCGGGATCTTATCCATTTCCAATCACCTCCTCATAAAGACCCCTAACGATCTCACCAATAACGTCGCTCTCAGCCACTAGCGTTATGCTTGAGTCACCAACATACCAAAGCATTAGCTTAGCCCTATCGTTGATAGCACGGGAAAGTACGTCGCGAAGTGTCCCCATATTACGCAGTCCCTCGCCAACGACAATAACTGCTGAGACGTTCCTCCTCACATCTACGTTCCTCACGAAACCATCCCTAAGCCCCTTCAGTGCGGAAACAAGGTTATCGGCGTCCTTATCTCTCACCACTAACGTTATGGAAACCTCAGAGACAGGTTGGGCTATGCCGACGATGTTAACGCCTGAAGCGGAAGCGGCCCGCATGATCTCAGCCGCTGTCCCTAGGCGACCAACCATGCTAGCACCCTCGACACTCACTAAGGCCAGGCCGGTGAGCGCCACCACCGCCTTAAGTGGTGGTGCCCCACCCACATCATCTATGACGGTGCCGCCATCGGGCTCATCTATTGAGGTAACCCTCACTCGTATCCCCGTGCCCAAGAGAGGTTCGAACGTACGCGGGTGAAACTTCTTAGCCCCTAGGTAAGCTAGCTCCATAGCCTCCTTAAATGATAACTTACTAACAACTCGTGCATCGTCAACGAACCTAGGATCGGCAGCCAGTATGCCTGGTACGTTCGTATATAGCCTAACCTCCTCCGCACCTAGATATCTAGCAAGCAGTGTCGCTGTGTAGTCACTACCTCCTCTACCTAATGTCGTTATGGCGCCGTCTAAGGTACCGCCGATGAATCCCGTGACTACAGGCACCTTACCGGCCCTAAGGAGTGGCAGTATTTTCGCCCTCGAGAGCCTGGAGGATATCTCGTGAATCGGTCTAGCCTCACTGAAGTTGTCGTCAGTAACGATCCCGGCGTCGAAACCCGAGAGAAATTCGCACGGAACTCCCTTAGAGGATAAAGCAGCACACATTACTATCGATGATAACCTCTCACCGAACGATAGTATGTAGTCCTTGACCTTAGGGGATACTTCCCCAAGTACGCCAATTGCCCATGCAACACGCTCTAGCTCAGTCACGAGTTCCTTGAAGGCCTCATAGAACTCCTCCTTACACCCACCATTGCAGGCATCCTTTAACGCAAGCTCATATCTCTCCTTAATCCAGCTTAATATAGTCCTGTACTGCACTGGATGACTTATCAGTTTGATGAGGGAGTTAGTCACATTCTTCATCGCTGAAACTACAACTACTACCCCCACGCCCTGCTCGGTGAGGTCCTTGACGTGGTCAGCTATTCGTGAGTAGTCTGACCCGTTAGACAGTATTGACCCCCCGAATTTCGTGATTATTATTTTTTCCATGCTTAATTCCCTCCATCCCAAACTTTGTGCACGGAAAGCAGAAGGTCGCTTGAAAGCGTTAGGGCCGTAACCCTATGCCCAGTACCTGGCCCCATCAGCAGTGTCTTGGACTCATCAAGGGTCACTATCTTAACACAGTTCTGCACACCCTTCACTTGAGCCATAATGTCCTCCTCACTAAGCGTGACTAGCTTCACCCTAGGAGCTTCATTCCTGAGGAGTACCGCAACGTACCTCACCTTCAGTCTTTCCGACCTAGTATTCTCGATGATTTCCTCAACGCCCTCATCGATCTTACTCTCAATAATCACATCATTAATTGAAATTGGCTTCATGCTTAACGAGTACGGTATTGATGCCTTCGCCGCTAAGTCTATGCCCTCTGAGTCAGTGGCATAGTTAGGTTCGGCATAGCCCTCAACTACAGCCCTCTTCACAGCTCCTCTGAAGTTTAGACTGTCCTCGATTAAACCTAGCACGTAGTTCGTGGTACCGCTTAGTACGCTCATCGAGAAGCTAATTTCCCTCTTCAAACCATACATTATGAAATCCACTGACGGCGTGTCAGCCATAACACATGCCTTAAAGAAAATCCTGCACCCAAGGGAAGCCGCCTTCTTCATAAAGTACTCATACCTCAATGCAAGCGACGCCTTATTTGCTAATACAACGTCGACACTATTCTCTAATGCAACATCAACATTTTCTAAGGTAGGAGAGTTAAGGTCATAGACACTCGGGGTAACCTCAACAACGACCTCAGGCTTTACTTTTCCACGGCACTGCAGGCTGATTCACCCCGCACACCGCTCTTCAGTGATGAAACAGCCCCTCTAGGAACGTTAAGAGCTTTCTCAAGGAGGTCTCTACGTATTGTGGAGGTCCCGTAGAGCACACCTCTAGAGTCAGCTATGAACGCAATACTGAACCTTACCCTGAATCTCTCAGCTATGATGCGCTCACGAGCTAGTAATTGGCGGACAAACTCCCGTCCGACGTTCCCGAAGCCTATCAACTTAATCCTAACTTCACGCATAACGTAACACTCCCTTAATCAAGGCGTTCAGGTCCACCAGCAACTTGAGTTATCACAACCTGTGCCTTCACGCCGCATGATGAGTAAGCCTTCTCCAGTGCTTTAGCCACAGTCTCTGCGTTACACTCATCAACTAGAGCTACTGTTGAGGGTCCTGCACCACTTAACGTGAATCCGTAGGCCCCCGCCTTTATAGCGGCCTCCATGGCCTCAGCATAGCACGGCACGTGAGGCGACCTCGCTTTAGCTACTATTACGTCATTACTCATTCCGTACCCCGCGAGCTTAAGATCCCCTGTTAGTAGGCCTGCCAGCAGGGTTGCTAGGTACGAACTATTTTCTACATGGACGTTTAAGGGTACCTCGTCAGGTATTAGGGAACGCATCAACTTAGTCTTCGAGTGATACATGTGCACATCCGGGACCGCGACAACGAACGTTGCCCTTACCTTAGTGCTCCATACCTTAATACCTGCTTTTGACTTACTGACAATTGCGAGACCACCAAGCAAGCTGGCAGCGACGTTATCGTAGTGCGGGGTTCCAGCAGAAGCAGCTTCACCCTCACCTGCTAGCAATACTTTCTCCTCGTCTCTTAGCCCAAGATCCAGTATGTCATCAAGTGCATGCACGACTAAGGCAGCGGAAGCACCACTGCTTCCTAAGCCTTTTCCTGGGGGAACTCCCTTCCATATCACTATGTTCACGTCAACATCGCTACGGTACCTCCTTAGGAGCGCAAGTGCTGCTCGCTTTGCAACGCAGTCTCCCGCGAAGCTATTCACATGGTTACTGTAAGGACCGACATACCTCACTTTGACTTTCCCCTCACCATTCATGCTCACACGTACCTCTGCCTCATCGTAGAATGCCTGCAACGCTATCCCAACCACGTCGAACCCCGGACCTAGGTTTGCGGTACTAGCGTATACTCTGTACTTACCGACCCTCATCTCAGCTCACCAGCCCCCTTATGATTTCCACTGCCTCAGAGGGGCTTTTAGCGGAGAATATTGGTGACTCATGTGATGCGGCTGTCTCAGGATCCTTTAAGGCGTGGCCCGTCGCAATAATGACCGTTACTTCATCGCGGTCTATTTCCCGTGACTTAAGCAGCTCCCTTAAACCTGCTAGTGGGGCTGCGCTGGCTGGCTCGACACCTAGGCCCTCAAACCTTGCTAAGGCGGATTGGGCATTTAGTATTTCATTGTCACTTACCGCAACTATCGCGCCGCCTGATTCCTTAACGGCTTTAAGAGCCTTAACCCAGTTTATGGGTTTACCTATCCTTATTGCTGTAGCTATAGTTTCTGGCGACTCCACCGGGGTTAACGTTGACTCACCCGCACTCCAGGCCTTAGCCAGCGGCGCGGCCCCTTCAGCTTGAACACCATACATCCTTGGGAGGGCATCTATGACTCCTCCTTCCTTGAGTTCCTTAAAGCCCTTCCAGATCGCTGATATGTTACCGGCGTTCCCCACGGGTACTACTACAGCGTCAGGAACTCTCCCGAGCTGATCATATATCTCATACGCTATCGTTTTCTGGCCCTCTAGACGCCAAGGATTGAACGAATTTAGCGGGTACAGTTCCCTACTTTCTAATGAAGCGTTAATCACTGCCTTAAGTGCGTCATCGAACGATCCCTCAACCTCGATAATCACTGCACCATGGAGTATTGCCTGCGACAGCTTGCCCCGGGCAACCTTTCCCTTGGGTAGCACAACAACACACTTCATGGAGGCCCTAGCCGCGTACGCCGCAGCTGACGCTGAGGTGTTCCCTGTGCTCGCAACCATGATTCCCTTGAAGCCTAGGTATCTCGCTAGGGTTACTCCTACAGTCATCCCTCTATCTTTAAAGGATCCTGTGGGGTTAAGCCCCTCGAATTTAATAAGTAGTTCCTTCATACCTAAATCATCGCCTACTTTCCTCGACCTTATTAGTGGAGTCCCACCCTCGTTTAACGATATTATCTCCGCCTTGTCCGGCACCGGTATTAAGGATCTATACCTCCAAACACCTGGGCTTCCAGGTATTGCTTCCCAATCTACGTTTCTGTGAAAAGTTAGCTCAACGCTTAGCGGAAGCCTACAGTGCGGACATAGAAAGGACGTATAGGACGGGTGCAATGATTTTCCACACATAGGGCATACTAACTTGACACTATAAGGACGGGATCCGCTTATGACGAGCTTGTTTCCATCGGCATCACCCTACGTTTCTTGCTTAGTTTGAGTAATATGTCAAGGCAATATAAGCTTTTTGTATCCTATGTAGATATTGTCAATAACGTAGGATTACCTCAGCATCCTCTGAAGAATGTTATTTATTAAATGTCCTTAAACAGCGGAATATTACTTAAAGCGAGTAATGATCCTAAAAGTGCATTCCTGCGGTTCCGAGTAGTTATTGTTGATATAGAAAAATTAGCTCAATTGCATTAACTGATAAAAATTATTTAGCACTTTTCCTTAATATTATGTACATTATTGCACCTACTACAACTATAGCTACTATTCCTACACCTATGACTACTGCAGGAGAGAGTGGCTGCCCTGACGGGGTCTGAGACTGTACCGTTGTTGGTGAGGTGCTAGACGACGTTAACGTGGTACTGGACGTGGTCTGCGGTGTCGTGCTTGTCGTAGTCGTTGTTGAGGTGGTTGTTGTGGTGGTCGATGATGTGCTTATCGTGGTGCTTGAGGTGGTCGTCGTCGATGAACTTGTAGTTGTAGGAGAGGATGTTGTTGTAGCAGTGCTCGTAGTGGTTGTAGTGAATGTTGTTACTTCGCCATTGGCGTATTTAAATACCTTGAATGTTGTGTGGTTTGCGAAGTCCGTTGCTGTTATGTTTAGTAGTGCATTATTGGTTAGTCCTTTGATCCAGAAGTCCAGCACGACAGAGCCTGAAGAGAGTGACGTTGGTGTGTTAATGTCATATACTTGAGCTTCCTTCCAGCTCTTTCCACCGTCTGTGCTGTAGTATACCTTGATGTCCTTCACTCCCCAACCCTTGTCGGTGACACTGACTACTCCTTCAAACCATGTTGGATCTTTCTTTGACTGGGTAATCGTTACCTTGTCGCTTATTTGCGGCTTGTCGTTATCTGGGGTTGCGGCTACGGTGTACTGAATCACGCTGTTTGGCGTTAGGTTGACGTTAAGTATCCTGAGGTAGTAGTAATTGCTGGTCTCTATTACCTCTACCTTCG
>JALWZB010000014.1 GCA_027002995.1 Desulfurococcales archaeon | reverse complement strand
CCTCCCGCCACCGCGCCTAATCACGTCAAGCACCACGCTAACCTTCACCGCACGCATTGACGCGATCGCGTTAACACCCTCTGTGAAGAGTGGGGTTGGGTGCGCGCCCGCCGTGGGCCCAACGAGGACCAGGGTGGAGTTCACCTTCCTTAAAGACAGTATGTAATCTAGGGTATCATTAATGAGCGTCGCGCCAGTAACCACTAGGGTGTCGACCTCCGGAGCTAACCTAGGGAGGGCTGAGTCGCTCAACGCGCCACGGCACCTCATCGCAACGCACCTCTCAACAACATGCACTTCCCGAGCACCATGCTCCCTCAGCGCCCTTACTAAAGGCCCCATATGCCCGACGACGAGGACCTTACCAGAAGCCACGCGCGGCACCGCAGAAACTATGTCGACCCCAACCTCAATGTGTAGCTCCCGGTACTGCCCAGCACCCCAGAGCAGGTAGGAGGACACGGCATTGACCGCGGCCACACCAACACTCTTCTCCAGAGGGTTCAGGGAGGAGACAAGCGACAGCGCCTCAGCAACGCTACTGACGCGCTTCACCGGCGCAACCCTCACACCAGCCACGTCCTCAAGGGGCGTCAACGCCACCCCCAAGTACTCCTCCCCACCACACTCTACTAGGACGTAAGAATACATCACCCCAACACCATACTCAACAATTCTTAAGGGCGCGCCCACACGCTCAATTTGCTTAGACACCCACGCAGCTACCCTATCAATGAACATGTCACGTAACCCCAAATAAGTGGGTGAGGCAACCAAGTAAATACTACGCCCACACCCCCCAGCTCAAGCTGAGCATGCATGGATATTGCCGAGTAGCTCACCCGCTTTCCTGCCGCGCCACTCGAACTCCCCCTTAAGTATGCGGGACATAAACATGCATATCATGGCAACACCAACGTATGGTGCGGCAAACGCGTACGCGACGGAATAACCGTTAAGCTTAGATCCGATGGCATGCGCCAGGACACACACCCCGTACGCCACATAACCAGCCACCATGAGGAATGGATTCATGCTGACCAAGGATACAGGCCCTAACGCAGGCGCTAGGTAGGGTAGGAGGGATAACGTAGCATACGCTAAGGAGCGTCCACGCTCACGCATTATCCTCCCCCAGAATATCCTGGCGAGAACATTCACCGAGTCACTTAACCTTGGATGCCAGAGGGAAGCCGCCCTATCGAAGCCAGCAAGCACGGTGAAACCCACACCCCTACGCTTAGCAGTCACCGCGAATGCCTTATCCTCAACTATTTCATGCTTAACGGACTCATGAGTACCTAATGCCTCGTAAACGTCCCTACGCACAGCCCAGCAGCACCCGAAGAACCAGGCAATCCTTGACTTAGGGTCAAACACCTTATCAAAGCCTAGGAATGCGTGGGAGAGCGTGGTCATGAGCACCTCAGCCGCGCGGCAAGCACGCGTACCGCACACGAATCGCGGGGCATATGACGCCAGCCCCGTAACCCACGCCTCACCCACTAATACACGCAGGGCGTCCCCCCTAGTGAACCACGTGTCGGAGTCTAGGAATACTAGCACCTCGGACTCATCCCTAACCCTTAAGTAGCCCTGCAGGCAAGCGTAAGGCTTAGGGAGCCAGCCCTGCGGGACTCTATCGACCCTCACCACACTCACTCTTAGGCCCCGGCCAACAAGTTCCGATGCGAGCGCACGCAGGACCTCAGCAGACCCGTCCGTGCTTCCGTCATCAACGACGACTATGTTAAGGGGTTTGGCATCCTGCGTTGCTATGGATTTAATGGTAGTCGCTATGGTGTCGGCACAGTTACGGCAAGGTATGATAATGGAGAACTTAGGTGTGTGAGTAATGCTCGAGTTAGGTTTCCTAAGTCTTGATAGGCTTTTCCGGACTCCGTAAAGTCCGTAACTCCAGAAAGCCGTGATTAGAGCTAAGATAAAGATTATTAGGGACTCACCAAGGAGTGTGAGCACGCTTACCAGCATTATGTTAGCCGTGAAGTTAGGTTAGTTGGGATTAAAATGATGTTAACTTACGCTATGCTTCAATGTACTCTAAATTAAGCTCCGTGTTCGGGTCGAAGTACTTTATGGTGCTAGGATCTATATTGACGTAGACCTTAGACCCTATGCGTAACTGCATGGCCTCCCTCGTAGGCATGACGACCTTAATGACGAACTCACCGACTGTTACCGTAACTACCGCGTCCCTCCCCAAGGGCTCAACCTCGAAGAGGTCACCCATAGGTGAGAACCTACCCTCTATGGGGTGCTCGGAAACCACTGCGTTCTCAGGTCTGAACGCCATTAGGATGTTCTTCAGCTTCAGCCTCTTAATCTTCTCCAGCACGGCAGGTGGTGGGGTTAGGCGTGAGCCAGTCGTCTCTATGGTGCCGTCCTCTAGGACGGTGCCCTTAACGATGTTCATGGGTGGGTTACCTATGAATGTCGCCACGAACACATTCCTAGGATTCTCATATATTTGCTCAGGTGTTCCCTCCTGCTGGATGACTCCCTTGTTAATCACTACTATCTTATCAGCTATCGCTAGCGCCTCGGACTGGTCGTGGGTAACGTATACGCTCGTTATCCCTAGGTCCTGCTGCATTCTCTTCAACTCAGCCCTGATGTAAACCCTGAGCAACGCGTCTAGGTTGCTTAGGGGCTCGTCAAGGAGCAGGACGCTTGGCTCCTTCACTAAAGCCCTAGCTAGGGCAACCCTCTGCTGCTGCCCTCCCGAGAGCTGGTGTGGGTACCTGTCGAGAAGGTTTTCGATGCGCAGGAACTTAGCTACCTCATGTACCTTGGAGTCTATCTTTGACTTAGGCTCCTTCCTTAGGCGGAGGGGGAAGGCAATGTTGTCATACACCTTCATGTGGGGGTACAGGGCGTAGTTCTGGAATACGAGCCCAACGTTCCTCTCGGCCGGGGTTAAGTCCGTTACGTCCTTCTCGTTGAAGTATATCCTACCTGATGTGGGTTTGTATATCCCTGCTATGAGGTAGAGTGTCGTGGTTTTGCCCCCGCCGGAAGGCCCTAGCAGCACGTAGAGCTTACCGTCCTCTATCTCTAGGTCCACGTTGTTAACGGCCACTACCTTCCCGAACCTCTTCGTTACCTTATCCAACCTTATGCTGACCACGCGGCTCACCCCTTTATACCGCTCAGGCTTGTTTGAAGCATGTACCTACGCACGAAAGAGAAGAAGATCAGCGTGGGTAGCAAGTAGAGCGTGCCTGCCGCAGCCACCACCGGTAGGTGCACGACCTCTAAGCTCCCTCCCGCTAGGAGCCCAGCTATGTACGTGGCGAGCGTCTTCTCCGTCGGCGGCAGGAACACCAACACGTAGATCAGGGCTCCCCACCCAGCTATGAAGGAGAATATAGCCACGGCGGCAATCCCCGGCTTAACCAGCGGTAATATTATGTCCTTCCACACCTTAATCCTTGACGCGCCGTCTATTAGTGCTGACCACTCAACCTCCCACGGCACTTTATCGAAGAAGCCCTTCATTATCCAGATATCCATCGGTATCTCGAGCGCTGCCCTAGCCACTATTACGTAAATGAACGCGTACAACGTCCACCACTGGCTCGGGATCGGCCCCTTAGAGAATATGTATAAGGCGTAAACAGCTATTATCAGTGACACGCCCGGGAACGCATGCAGCAGTATCAGCAACTGTATCAAGAATTTCCTACCCCTGAACTTCATCCGCGAGCACGCATAACCAGCCATCGTGGCGAGGGCCGTAGTGACGAGCATAACGCCGAACGCCACTATGAACGTATTGAGTATGTAGCGGAGGATGTCCCACATAGAATACACTGCCGCAGAAGCAACTGTTAGCTTACCCTCAAAGAAGAGTATCCAGTTTCTCAACGTAAATGTTAACTGCCCGACCATGCTTCCAGTTATCATCTGGTTGGTGAAGCTTGAAGCCATCAGTATGAAGTACGTCACGAGTATAGGTATGGATGCTATTAGCACCACTATACCTAACGCTAAGTTCATCCTACGCCTATTTATTGTCTCAACATCGGTTGTCTCAGGCATCATATATCACCCTTTGGCTCAAGAATCATCTTCTCGTAACCTAATGCCTTCAGGGCTATGATACCTAAAATAATACCTATTATCGACAAGAAAGTAGATGCTGCTGCCGCTAACCCCTGATCCTTCGTCGTAGTGAAGGCGGTCCTGAAGACGTAGAGGGCCCAAGTCTGTCCCCACGTGCTGTCGACAACCCTCCACTCAACCAGCAGGAACGTTTGAGCGTAGGTCATCAGAAGGGAGAACATCTGCCACACCGTTACGAACGTGAAGTGCCACTTAGTTAATGGAAGGAGTATATGCCTTATTATCCTAGTTGTGGACGCGCCGTCAACCCTAGCCGCTATTATTAACTCCCTAGGTATACTCTTGAAGGCTGAGTAGAATATTATCATACCGTAGCTAACGCCTACTAACCCATTCACGAATATTATAATGAACCAAGCACCCCAGGGAAGGTACTTCGGATCCAAACCAAGAGCTATTGGGTGATTTATTAAGTGGAGTTTAAGCAGTATCGAGTTAAGTACGCCTATCCCAGAGCTATGGAAGAAGTAGTACCACAGCAATGAGTAGACGGCGATAGGGGTCATACGCGGCAATAACCAAAGCCCTTGGTATGCTGCAGACATCTTCTCGTCCATAAAGTACGTTGCAAGCGCTAGGAGCAATCCTCCGAATACGTTTATAACTAGCGTGACAAGCACGAACACCACCGTCGTCATGATTACAGCTCTCATGTCAGGGTCATACATGACTATGTGGAATAAGCGCTCATAGTTCTGCAAGCCCACGAACTGCGTTAAGTACCTGTTAACGTTCCAATCAACCATGGGTGTGAAGCTTATGTAGACCGAAAGAAAGAGGGGGATTATGTAGAAAAGTGCGACAACGAATAACGCGGGTCCGAGGAAAAAGAGTAGGCTTGTTTTACGTATTTTCATTGCGGCCACCTTATCCTAGCTCCTCACGGGAATGACCAGTTGGTAGGTATGCTGCCAACGATCTCAACAGCCTTAGAGAGGTCTGGGTCAGCCTTAATCTTCTGGATCAGGTAGTTTACAGCGTCCTTCGGGGTCATACTACCCATTAACACCTTGTTTATCGCATCAGCGAAGTACCCCGCCAGCTTCGGGTACTGTGGATGGCTTGGTGCTAGGTGAGTATAATCTAGCATATAGCTTACGTTCGCTAGGAACTCTATGTTTATCTTGCTGGCAGTCTTCTTGACTATGGGTTCAATGGCTTTCTTGACCTCAGGGCTTAAGTTTATCTTCATGTTGATTAAGTCGTTTATCCAGGTCTCGTTCTTCAGGAGAGCCGCAGCAGCCTTCCTCACGGGGACGTGGCCTGAGATCACGCTGTGTATGGCATTTATCTCTGGGTCACTTGCCTTCACAATCATCAGGAAGGCTAGCTCATGATACACATCCTTAAGCTGATCGTAGTTCGGGTTGTCTTTACCAGCGTTCTCAGCGATCATCCACATGAATGGCTGGCTTAGCGTGACTGGTTTGTCGCCGGAATCGCCCGCTGGGAAGAGCATGTAGTAGAACTTCTTGACCTCCTCCTCGGGAGTTAATGGCCTGCGCTTACCAGTACTTGGGTCATAGTAGTAAGCCTTAGTCTGCCATTCCGTCCAGTGCCAAGTGCCGCCTATGAAGAACAGCGTGCATCCGGTCGGTGAGCCCTTGCAGTTATTCACTACTGTCGGGTGTATCTGCTGTGCCCAGTCCCATGACATCATGTCCTTGGGCAGTAGCTTGTGTTGCGCGAACGCGTACTCGGTGGCGAACCACTTGTATATGGCTGGCACGTCAAAGACTAGCTTCCCTGTATTGGGGTCATAGAGCTTGCCGCCGTAGGCGAAGATGAACTGCACTAGGTCTGGATGAGCGCTGCCCTTCCTGTGGATTAGGCCCCACTTAGCGCATCCCTTGCTTACAGCCTCCTCAGCCTTCTTGTACATGTCGTGCCACGTGAACTTGCCCTCCTTAACTAGCTGAGCTAGGTTACTTATGTCCCACCCCATGCATGCCGCCACGTCCTTCCTCACGTATATGGGTCTGGCCTCAGTGTCTTGGGGTACTGCGTAGTAGTGGCCCTTATACTTAGCCGCCTCCATTAGTGGGGTGTAGAAGTCCTTGAAGACGCTGTTCCAATACTTCTCAACGTAGCTGTTTATGTCGAGTATGTATCCCTGGCTCGCTAGGTTAGCGATGTAGATGTAGCTGTTCACGAAGAAGTCGCCATTAGTGCCTTGAGGTACGGCAGACAGGAATTCATCGTACAGCTTCTTGAAGCTACTCTCCCAGAACTTGCTCATAACTATCTTCACGTTAATACCGTTCTCCTCCCAGATCTTATTTATCCTGTAGGCAGCCTCGTAGAGGCCGTACATCCTCATAACGCTGTTGGGGTCTCCGGTAGCCCACACTGTGAACTTCACTGTGTGTATGCCCTTCGACTCTAGGTACTTGCCGATCGCTATGACGTCCTTCTCGAAGTTCCCTGTAAGCACAGGCTTACTTGGCGCTGCCGACGTGGTTGGTGATGGTGAGGATGACGAACTTGTTGTGCTCGTTGATGATGTGGTTGGTGATGATGTGGAGGTCGTGGTGGTTACTGGCCCTGGCCTAGTGGACATGTAGTATGCTACTACACCTATTATGATTATGATTATTATTATTGCGGCCGCAATTGCCCAACCTTTACTTGCCATACACCCCTCACCCCCACATCTAGATGGGATTGACTTACCTATACCTTAACCCAGGCAGGTTCGGATGACCCAGGCGGGCCACGCATCCCCTAGCCCCGCCCGCCGGGAGGTGGCGGGGCGGAGATGCCTTTGCTTAACCAATTTTTCACCATATACTTTACTTCGATTAATAGACCGAGGACAACCCATAAAAGGTTTACTCATGGTGTGAGCACTACTGAGGTTAAATGATAATGATGCCTTTCATATTACCTCATACAATTTCTTACGAGTACTTCAGATTAGTCAAACCTCAACGCATTTTAATACGTACCTTGTGTAAGATTTGGGGATATTCTTGCCCGAGATCCGCGAAAAGAGCCTTAAAACAATAAGGGTGACATCAACCCTCGAAGAAGGCTTCAAGGTCGTTACGAAGGCCCGTAAGCACGTAATAATTCAGGACTTACCTGAGTTCGCGGGAGGTAAGGATGCCGGTCCCTTACCACCAGAGCTTCTGCTTGCATCGCTAGCTGGGTGCATAGGTATAGTTGCGCGCTTTCACAGCGGTAAGTTCGGGATAGAGATAAAGGGAATGGAGATAGAGGTTGAGGGTGATTACGACCCCAGAGGATTTGCAGGTCAGGACGTCAAGCCGGGCTTCCAGGAGATTAGAGTGAAAGTAACGGTTGATGCACCGGGCGCGAGTGAGGAGGACCTAAAGAAGCTTATGGAGTTCGTTGAGAAGCACTGCCCAATAGAGGATACGTTGGTCGACACAACTAGGGTAATCATTAATGTTGAAAAGAAAGCTTAGAGTGACTTCTTAGCTCTCCCGTTGCTTACGGAATTTTTACTCTGAACGATATGTCAACCCAATAAAGGAAACACCTTAGGAAATCCTTAGAGATACACATGCCATTCTAATAGCACAGTGCTTGATACTCGTTAAGAAGTAGACCAAAGTTTTATTGTTAAACTTTAAAAACAAGAAACAAGTAAACATTAAAGACAGTATATCTTGGGATGGTGTAAGGTTCGTGGCCCCTGAGGGCACTGAAGCCGTGGAAGGTCTGGAAGAGGTTTCCGCTCTGTTGAAGTTATTATCGAGCAAGGTTGTTCTTAAGATTATTAGCGTGTTATCGGCTGGCGAGCTAAGTCCGCGGCAAATAGCTGAAGCCACGGGCGTGGATGAATCCATAGTTTCAAGGAAACTAAAGAGGCTTAAGGAACATGGTCTAGTGGAGTACTCCTGGGTTCGCTCAGGTGATAGGAACCTGAAGGTATATAGACTATCTAGGAAAGCACTCACGCTGGTAGCTGCTTACCCCTCACCCAAGATACTCTTTAAGGATCTGGGTAAAGGCAGGGAAGAATGTGGTGGGAGAGCAGGCAAAGCACTAATACTGTCCTATGATGCTCCGCCCCCAAGGCTCATGATATTCGTTGGGAGGGAAAAAGATCTCAAAACACTGTACGGGAGCAGGCCAGGTACGGTTATTGTTACCGGTGTTTCTGGTGTTGGGAAGACTTCACTCGTAACAGAGTACGTGCATAGATACGGGTTAACGGATAAGGTCGTATGGTACGAGTTCACTGGACTTGAGGACTACTATTCTTTCTTAAGGCATGTGGCGTCAGCCCTTGAAAGGAGAGGCTACGTAGCACTGATTGACGCGTTACGGAGGGGAGAACGCAATAATGACCTTCTAGCACGCCTCCTAGCCGAGGGAACGGATAAGACCGGCACTATACTTGTGCTTGATGATTACCACAAGTGTGGTGACGGGAAAGTCAAGCTACTCTTACCCGTAATTGCTGTGAGGATAAGTGCCTCTCAACTCATAGTGATCTCCAGGGTAACGCCGCAGGAATTACTGACCTTACCGAGACCCCCAGAGAGCATTGAATTAAGGGGGCTGAAATTTCATGAGGTTAGGGACCTGCTTCAGAGCTACAATATAGCCATGGATAATAAAGTAGCTGTGGAGGTTCACGTGGCTACACAAGGAATACCGGCGTTAGTGGAGGCATTCGCAACCTTAGTTAAGGAGAGGGGTCTGGAGGAGGCGCTTAACGCGCTACGTAGTGGTGCGATAGCGAGCGCTTTCTGGATGAGAATCTATTCCTCGCTAACCCCCGCCGAGAGAGGCGCGTTGAGGGTTCTAGCGCACTTTGATGAGGCACTGCCCCCTGAGTTGATAGCTGAGATGGTCGGAATGAAGGGTGCGGTAAGGGCGCTCTACACCTTAGTGGATAAGGGGATGGCTGAGGAGGTCGGGTCAGGTTTTAGGTTGAAGGACTGGGTTAGGAGCGTGATGAAATTAAGGCATATCAACCCAGCATACTACATCAAGGTAGGTGACACGTACCTAAAGTCATCAGGTAATGTCGAACTCTTCATTAAAGCACTGCGCTACTACGTGAAGGCAGGTGATGAGGGGAGATGCCTCGTCGCGTTAAGGCATCGGTTACTCAGAATAAAGTACAGGCTACTTGAGATACTGGAGAGCTACCGGAACATACTGCTGGAGATCGATAAATTCGCTAAGAACCCTGAACTATTGGGCTACCTCAACCTAGAACTCGGCATGGTGCTTGTCAACTTAGGCAAGCTTAAGGAGGGTCTTGAGCGCCTCAAGAGAGCTGTCCGGATAGGTGAGTTACTGAGGAACAACTTCCTACTATCATACGCGAATTCCATCATAAGTAGCGTACTAGTAGACCTAGGTGACTCAGAGGAGAGCTTGAAAAGGGCCTTACAAGCTCTGGATAAGGCTCTACGCGTGGAGGATAGTGAACTACGACCGCACGCACTGCATTCAGCCTACTCAAATTTAACTAAGGTCTACGCATTCCGAGGGGAGCTAGATAAGGCCTACGAGTACGTGCTGAAGGAGGCAGAGATAGCTGGCATACTTAATGACCCGATCCAACACATGCTGTCCCTCTCCCACGTAGCCATAGTTAAGGGGTTAATGGGTAAGCTCGAAGAAAGCATCGTGATGCTCAAGCAGATCCGAAGAGACCTCAAGTTACTTAAGGTACGAGGTCTAGCTACGCAATTAGGGTACGCACTCATAATCGGCCTAACCGACGTGGGCAGAATCGAGGAAGCAGCTCAAACAGGTTCCGAGGTGCTTACTGAGATGCTGGAGCTGGGTAGGATGTTCTTTTACTGTAGCGCAGTCCCATTAGTAACGTACGCGTTCTATGCCACTGGTAGGGAGGAAGACGCTAAGCAATTAACGGAGTCAGCACGCCCGGCCTGCGTCGAATACAAGGATGTCCTGTGTGCGTTGGATACTATCGTAACGTACTTTAAGCAAGGTCGGGACAAGGCTAGAGAAGTACTGATCAGGTGCTCTCAGGAACTCTATCCTGAAGCTACTAGTGAGGAACGCATCAGAAATATGATTGAGTCGTTTGAAGCACTGAAATACGTGGTTCAACGAGAGAATTGATCTAAGTAGCTCAGAGGAACACACGATCCTAAACTCCATTAATTATTAACTCCTTAGCGGCTCTGTTAGCCTTCCACGGTGTTTCGCAGGTAAAACATACGTTCGTGGAAGAGAACCTTGATAACGTATTCGCGAGGTACGTTTGCTTCATTAATTATGTAGTTAACGAGTTCCTCGAATTCTTGACCATTCATGACCTGCTTAAGTACACTCTCTTCCTGCTTTACATCATCGCGACACAACCTTGCATGCACCTGGTTTACTTGGATATCGAGAATTAAAGATAACTAGTTTTTACAGTCAGTGTAAAATATGGGACGAGTCAATCATTAAAAAGAGGGCACTAATCACGTAAAGTGTTTTTACCTTCGGCACAAGCATAACAGGGTTATTCTGATGGCACTAGAGAAGCGTGAGCTTGGTTCATCCGGGATTAAGGTTACCGTGGTTGGGTTAGGCACGTGGCAATTCAGTGATGCTTGGGGTGTTAAGGACTATGCCACAGCTAAGAAGATAATAGCTAAGGCGCTGGAGGCCGGAATAAACTTCATAGATACAGCCATAGTTTACGGGCAGGGTCTAAGTGAGGAGTTCGTAGGGCGTGCAATCAGGGAGCTAGGTGCTAGGGAGCATTTCGTGATAGCAACCAAGATACCGGGTGAGTTCTTGGCGTACGGGGACGTGTTTAAGGCTACTCGAAGATCGCTTAGGAGGTTAGGCGTTGACTCGATAGACTTAATGCAGGTTCACTGGCCGCCTGCCTGGCACAACATACCGACGTGCGAGTACATGCGCGCATTAGAGAAGTTGGTTAACCTAGGTTTGATTAAGGCCATAGGCGTAAGTAACTTCGCCCCGGAACTACTGGACTCGGCTAGGGCGTGCTTAGCTAAGGAGGACGTAGTAAGCAATCAGGTCAGGTACAACCTGGTAGAGCGGGATGCGGAGAAGGAGATAATACCTTATGCGGAAGCTGAGGGACTCTCAATAATAGCGTGGTCGCCCCTAGCCAAGGGGGTCCTGACAGGGAAGTACACACCCGATAATCTTCCTGCATTCACCGATGTAAGGCAGAACGACCCGCTCTTCCACCCTGAGAACTTCAACGCTATTTACAACACCCTAGTGAAGAAGCTCCTCGAAATATCGAGAAAGTATGGGAAGACGCCAGCCCAGGTGGCGTTGAAGTGGTTGATTCAAGCCTCCGACACAGTCATAGTGATACCGGGTGCGAAGAACGAGAAGCAAGTTGAAGACAACGCCATAGCTGGCGAGAACTGGTACTTAAGCATTGAGGACTGGTTAAAGCTTGAGGAGGCAAGCCGAAACCTAAGGATAAGCAGGGTGACTTGGTAGGAGGCGTAGCGACGGAGCAACCTGCACTACGTAACGCACATGAAGAGAACCTTACCTTCCTTTCTTATTTTCGCTTTAATCGGGCGCTTGAGGGAGAGGCCTTCAATACTGCCGCAGGCTTCAGCGGTTTTGAGTAAGGACATCAGTAGCTGGGCTGAGGTCTCCAATAACTTAATGTTATGCGCATCCGCCACCCTCAGTATGGTGTCAATAGCTGATAACACGTCCTTCCCTGCCTCAAGCTCCACGTCAATAAACCCCCTAACCGAAGCGTAAACCTCCAGCGTTTTGGAGCACCGCTTAACGACGTTCTTAGCCCTCCTGAGTATTAAGTATATATCTGCCCTAGACTTACCGAGTTTCCTAGCTATCTCGTCAACCTTCATCCCGCTGAAGTACATTTCAAGTACCTTAACCTGCGTCTCGGTGAAGTACGTGTCACCGTATCTTCCAGGCAATCCTAACACCTGTGGTGAGGGCTTGAGGGAGCCTACTATATTATTCACGAATAGTGCTTTAAACCTGACTGATTGTTTAATGAATTCAATTGACAACCTCAAGTAAAATGTTAATCAGTTTCGCATTACTGAAAATTAATAATTCTTCAAAACACATAGTGTAAAGAGGTGTACACTTCTTGCCGGGAGGTTATGTAGGCAAAATACTTAGAGTTAACCTATGGTCAAGTAAAGTAAGTATCGAGGAACTTCCTGAAGAAGTACTCAAGAACTGGATCGGTGGAAGAGGGCTCGGAGTATACTTAATGCTTAAGGAAGTCAACCCGAAGGTTGACCCCCTAAGCCCATCGAATAAAGCCATAGTCGCTACAGGCCCATTAACAGGTATACCTGGGGTACCCTCAGCCGGTAGGTGGGCCTCAGTAACTAAGTCCCCACTCACCAACACCGTGCATGACTCCCAGAGCGGGGGTAAGTTCGGGCCTGAGCTCAAGTTTGCTGGCTTCGACGCCATCATAATCGAGGATAAGTCAGAGGAACCCGTATACCTCTGGATTAAGGATGGGAAAGTAGAGATAAGGGACGCGAAGCACCTCTGGGGCAAGGACGTACACGCAACAACCGACGCGATCCAGGAGGAGCTAGCGGCGGAGGTAGGTAAGGATGAGGCCAAGAAGATCAAGGTAGCATGCATAGGACCAGCCGGAGAGAACTTAGTCAGGATAGCCTCAATAATGAATGATAAGAACAGGGCAGCAGGCAGAGGAGGTCACGGGGCGGTTTGGGGATCCAAGAAACTCAAAGCAATAGCCGTACTGGGTCATGGCAAGCCGCCAGTAGCCGACCCAAGTAAGTTAAGGGACGCGCTCGTCAAAGCTATGGATAAGATAAAGAAGAACTCAGTAACTGCCGAGGCGTTGCCTAAGCTCGGAACGGCAGTGCTAGTGAACATCATAAACAAGGCAGGGATATTCCCGACCAAGAACTTCAGGACAGGCGTATTCCCAGAAGCAGAGAAGATAAGCGGTGAGAGGCTAGCTAAGGAATTCGTGGACTGGGACAAGCAGCGTGAGGAGATATGCTGGGGATGTCCGATAGGGTGCGCAAGGTACGCTAGGGTAACGAGCTCACCCTTCAGCGGTGAGGGCGGAGGACCTGAGTACGAGACCATATGGGCATTCGGTGCGCAGACAGGCACCGATAACTTGGAGGCGATCTGCAAGGCTAACTTCCTCTGCAATGAGCTTGGCCTAGACACGATATCAATGGGCCACACGATAGGGACGCTCATGGAGCTAGTTGAGATGGGTAAGGTGCCGAAGGAAGCCCTCCGCGGCCTAAAGGCAGAGTGGGGAACACCTGAAGCTATCGTCGAGCTAGTGTGGAGAACAGCCTACAGGTCAGGTATTGGTAATGACTTAGCGGAGGGAGCGTTAAGGCTAGCGAAGAAATACGGGGCACCAGACATAGCGATGGTTGTGAGGGGTCAGGAACTACCTGCCTACGACCCAAGAGGCGCTCAGGGACATGGACTCGCTTACGCCACCAGCAACCGCGGAGGCTGCCACTTAAGGGCCTACATGATATCGCCTGAAGTGCTTGGAGTGCCTCAGCTAGTCGACAGGTTCAAGACCGAGGGTAAGCCAGCAATGGTGAAGCACTTCCAGGACGTGTCAGCCGTCGTTGACTCGCTAGTCGTGTGTAAGTTCACGACGTTCGCCCTATGGGCTGAGGACTTCGCTGAAATGCTCTCAGCAGTAACTGGCATACCGTACACAGCGAAGGACATTGAGGTTGTGGGTGAGAGGATCTACAACGCTGAGAGGGCATTCAATGTACTCTCATTCGGTGACGGGAGGGAATACGACACGCTACCCAAGAGGTTACTGGAGGAGCCAATGCCTGAGGGGCCAAGCAAGGGCTACGTCGTCAAGCTGAACGAGATGCTTGACGAGTACTATAAGGTCAGAGGCTGGAAGGACGGGAGACCCACCAGAGCTAAGCTAGAGGAGCTAGGCCTCAAATGGCTTGCTGAGCGACTCGCTGAAGAGGGACTCCTACCTGAGTGAAAAGGTGTGCGTTCCGAAACATAAAAACCCAGTTTTTGAGAAGCACCTAAACCTTAATGAACATTAGTTAGGAATTCGAACTCAACGTATTTTACTCGGAGCTACCTAGAAATTAAATGATAGGTATGTCAT
Organism: Desulfurococcales archaeon; assembly: GCA_027002995.1. Taxonomy (GTDB): domain Archaea; phylum Thermoproteota; class Thermoprotei_A; order Sulfolobales; family NBVN01; genus WAOL01. Next base: position 14,000 of record JALWZB010000014.1, on the reverse strand, counting down.
ATGAGTGCTTGGGACACCTTTAAGTTTCATGAATGGGAAGTAAGGTACGTCCCCTCGAAACCTTCCACACTAGTAATAGAAGTAACGACTAAGTGTAACCTATCGTGTGTGCATTGCTTCAGAAGAAGCATGCGAGAAGCAGAGAGTGACATGGATTACGAGCTATTCTTAAGGCTAATGCGGGAAGTGCGTGGCTGGGGAGGCGTGGAGAGAATAACCCTAACTGGGTGGGGTGAACCTACCGTTCACCCCAACATACTCGACATGCTTGACCAAGCCAAGAAAGTTGCTAAGGAAGTGTACCTAAGCACAAACGGCGTAACCCTTACTGAGCTAGCTGACGACCTAATAAGGATGAAGATCGACGGGCTATACGTTAGTGTGGACTCCCCTGAAGTGGAGACGTTCTCGAAGCTAAGGTTAGGGGGTTCGCTCACTAAGGTTCTCGAGGGTCTGAAAAGGCTTAAGGAACTAAAGTTCGCTAAGCACTCACCCAAACCTGCAGTAACGATAATATTCACAATAACCAAGATGAACTACCGCCAAGTAATTGGAGTTTCCTTGCTGGCGAAGGAAGTAATGGCTAACAGGCTAGTCTACAGCAACTTAATACCACCCAATAAGGAGGTCGAGAACCTAACGTGCTTAGGCGATGCTAAGTGCACCGAGGAAGTGTTGAGGGACATTGCCGAGGTAAGTAAGGAGGCGATGGACGGGAAGTTATCGGTACAGTCGACATACCTCAATGTCCGTAGCTACTTTCTGTGTCCATTCATAGGTTACGGAGCCACGTACATATGCAGTGACGGGGTAGTGGCTCCATGCATGTACTTTGCCCACGACTGGACCCCAACACTCTTCGGCGTAAGTAGACACATCAGGAGGATTGCCATGGGTGACCTCCGCAGGCAGAGCCTACTCAACATTTGGAGGTCGCCAGACTACGTGAGGTTCAGGTTCGCCGTAAGGTCTGGGCAGATGCCTTCCTGCCTAGATTGCGAACTAGCTGAGTACTGCAGCTACACCCTAGAGAACATATACGATTGCCTAGGCAACACGCCGTCATGCGGATCCTGCCCCTTCGCTAAAAACCTGTCCTTCTGTCCCGTTTGACGGGGCCGTACCCGCTTCACTCAATGCGTCGGCGATGCGTGTGTGGGTGGGTGTGTCCTCCCTCTTCAACAGCTAGTAGCATAGTTCTCGCTATGTTGACGCCTCGAATATTGACGAGCTTACCCAGAAGTTCTTTAATCTCTTCAGTTCTGCCCCGCACAACTATGGCTAGCATGCAGTGATCCTCATCTAGGTGCACATGTAGTGTCGACACTATTAGATTAAGGAACTCGTGCTGAACATCGGTTAGCTCTTCGTCAGCGCCCTTGCGGGAGTGGTCGTAGATGACACCTATAATACCCACTGCGTTCTCAGCCGTCTCCCATTTATGTTCGTTTATGAATAGCTTGAGAGCCTCCCTAACCAAGGCTGACTTACTCCTAATTCCTAAGGCCTTCATGCACTCCTCAAGCTCCTGAGCAAGCGACTCAGGAACATATATGCCGAATTTCTCCCTCAGTGTTAAGCACCGCGAATAGAGATGACTAAGGAGTTAAAAGGAAATGGGGTCATTAAGCCTTCCTAACCTTCCGGACAGAAACAAAATTGGATGACGCTAAGTAAAACCTAAACGGCTCATCTAAATCCTCAGTCACACCTACCCTGAAGTCACGCACAACCTCATCGTCACTCACTCGTAGCCCGACGTCCTCTACCCATAACCCATTCGCTCTCCTAACGTACATTGGTGTCTTATGGAAGGACTTATCCACGCGTAACGCGTGGGTTAACCTGCCCGGCCCAGACGTAAGTAACTTAACATTCGACAAACTCCCCAAGCCACGGAACCTCATCATGTGATCCACACCCTCCACAGGCTCTATAGCACGGAAAAGGACGGCACCGCCAGCACCGTCCTCGTGAGCAACCACGTTAAGCATCCAGTGGGTGTGTACGCCATACACCAAGGCTAAGCCGCACTCCCCGTAAAGGGTTCGCCTCAGGTCCCCGCCTTTCCTAGCTCTCGAGGCAGGATCCTCGGAACCGAAGTACGCCTCGACCTCAACAATGATTCCCGAGAGCCTAACACCGTCAACGTCACGGACTAGTAGCTTCCCCAGCAAGTCACGGGCAACTACGTCCGGCCTCCTACAGTAGAACTCCTTACTAATGACTGAGCCGGGAACACGGGGAGCTACCTGCCTACTCACGCCTCTCACCACTCACCACCTCACCAGGCATTGGGTGAGGGTTCACAGCCTCAGCAACGCGGATGGAATTCATGAACAACCTCCCAAGCAGACCAAGGTCCCTTACAGCACTCCTTAGCGCCTCACTATACCTAATTACTGCCTCCACGAACGTTGCCTCACCAACCACTCGCGCAGCGTGGGCATTAGCCTCAGCTTCCTCAGCCCCGAAGGGAATCCAACGCATGAGCCTTGACTCAAGCTTCCGCACGATTAGCGATGCGTAAGGGAAGGCGGCCAGTATAATGAATGCGGTCAATACCGCAGCTAGAATCTCGTAAAGCAGGTTACCCGGTAAAGGCGCGTTAATCAGTAACCATAATGGGACAGCAGTGATGAGTAGGACAACATCAACTAACAACAAGTAACCGCAGGCACTCGTGAGTAAGTTACGCAGCAACCTCCTTCGATCCTTAACCATTGTTAAGTGGTAAGCCTCATGCGTCAGTATCGCCCTCAAATGCTCGTCACTAAGGCTCCGCGCAACGGCCTCGGAAACAAGCACCATGTTCAGCCACGGAATCGCCACGATGCCTGGGAAACACTTACTAACCACCACCTTGGCACCACCGCAACCAGCCTCTGACGCCAACCTCTTAACCCTCTCTTCAAGGTCATCATGCACCCTCATACCTGAGACCCTCAATACCGCCTAGGAATACTTACCTCAAAACAAGCTAATTAATGCGCAGTAGCTACGGCACCAGCGAAGCCACGGCTAGAGCGAACAGTGAGTACCGCCGAGTTAAAGTTACCTCTCACTACTCCCATAATATACTTGGATGATGTGTTGGGGGGCCTTGAACCTCTGGGCAGAGAGGTGATGAAGTATGAATCCGGTCTGACATAGGGTACTTGCTTTCATCGTTGTAAACGGTGTTTAAGGTGGGATTAGGAACCCACATCCATAAAAACCCTTTGCATTACCATAACGTCTTAGAGGGTGCATTTCGTTGGAAATCGGCCTCCACTGGGAAGTCCTAACCCCTAAAAACCTAGTGCTTGAGGCGGTGTTCGCGGTAGTAATGCTTATCTATGCGGTCGCCGTGGTGCGGGCAACGAAGTTCGTGTATGACTTCATGCGTTCGAGAGGGATGAAGCATAACGTTGCCGTCTACTACAACAGGAAGTTAATTCATGTTTTTGCCGGAGGCGTCGTGGCGCTTCTGGTTCCTTTCCTATTCACATCCCCAATAATACCGTTCATAATAGCGATGATAATGGCGATCTTCACCTACATACCCCACAGGAAAGGTGAGCTGATGGACTGGTTCCAAGTTGAGGATAACATGTTCGAAGTTAACTTCTGCCTGATGTGGGGCATCTCAATGCTACTAGCATGGTTCATACTGGGTAGCCCCATATACGCGTTAATCCCTATACTCTTCATGGCGTTCGGTGACGCAGCAACGGGCGTAGTCAGGAACTCAATGTTCAAGAAGCGTACCAAGTCATGGTGGGGTAACATCGCAATGTTCGCTGTCTGCGCGCCAATAGGTGTGTTGCTCCTAAACAGCTTATGGGGTGTGCCTATAGCTGCTCTGGCATCCTTCGTCGAGCACTACGAATTCAACCCCATCGACGACAACGTACTCATAAGCGCGTCGAGCTTCATAGCGGTACTATTACTCAAGATGTTTTTACCGCATTAATATCAAGGACTGTTTTAAGCTTAACCGCAGAGGCAACACCTAGAGAAAATGTTATCCCTTAGGGAGTCGCTCTCCGTTTTCTCCGTAAATATAGCGCGATTACAAGTATGATCACTAACCCCAACACTGCGGCAATCGCCTCAAGCACGTATGCATGGCTAATACTGATGATTATTTTAAGCGTGCCGACATTGCCCGCCAAGTCCTTGGCGATTACCGTGATGTTATGTTTTCCGGGGCTTAGGTCACTTAACTTGATTGCCCATTCATTACCTCCAACCCTAAACACCTTTGTTGCGCGTCCGTCAACCAAGGCTTTAAACGTACTGACAGGCTCACTAACCCTGAACACTAACCTGAGGGTTCCTTCAGTGAATGACTTGGTTCCATTAATGTAGTGTATCGTTGGTGGCGTATTACCGATTGTTAGTGTGGCGCTATCCTTACCAACATTCCCTGCTACATCCTCAACCACGATAGTGAGGCGGTGGGGACCTTCCTGCAGGTCAGAGATGCTTACGTTAACTCTGTACCTAATCTGGGGTTGCGTGAGGCGGAATTCCTTGATCACCTTACCGTCCACGACGACGTAGATAAGTCGCACGCCGTAATTATCCTTAGCACTGGCGCTTAGCTGGAAAGGCGTCCTAACCACGGTACCCGCTCTAGGTTTGATGAACGTTATGGATGGAGGGGTTAAGTCCACGTGGAAAACCTCGTCGCTGGAGGCTTTGTTTCCTGCACAGTCCCTCGCACTTACCTTAAGGATGTATTTGCCCTCGCCAGGTGCCTCATACTTGCCTACCCCATTAACTAGCTTCACAGGCGAGCCGTTGACGTACGCAATTACTGATGCGAGGCACAGGTTATCGGTAGCACTTACATTAATTACTACGTCCGTGGTATTCGCGTATGAACCGTTCTCAGGCCTCAGTACCTTAACCTCAGGTGGGGTCGTATCTACGTAGAACGTCATGTTCCTAGATATGATATTCCCTGCTAGATCCGCCGTGATGACATTGAGAACGTAGTGACCGTCACTGAGGCTTAACGTTAGCTTGAGATCTACGTTCGTCGTGCCGTGAAGCGCCTCACGGTATGCGGAGATGTTGCCTTTAGTGAGGGTTCTCTCAAGTATGGTTTTCCCGTTGAGGAGTATCTTAACGCACTTCAACCCGATGTTATCATGCATGATGGTCTGCAGCGTGAGTGAGGACTTGTTGATATACGCTCCTGGCGTGACGCCCGCCAACCTTACTGAGGGTGGGGTGGAGTCCGCGTAGAAGAGCAGGGTGACGCGCTTGCTGTTTCCGGCGGCGTCGAAGGCCATGATTGTTACGTTGTGCTGACCGTCACTTAACCTGCTTAGGTTAACGCTCTTCAGCTCATACCTCGAAACGTTTAGTGAGAGCTTACCGTCAACGTATATTGTGACGTACGCAACCCTATAATTATCATTACATGTAATGATGAGACTCTTCACTACGTGCTGGTTGATTACTGAGTCGTTTATAGCTGGGTGCACGTTTACTGTTGGTGGGGTTAAATCAACGTAGAACAGGATTACTTCGTGAGCTACGTTACGGGCATTATCTTCCGCCACAATCAGTAGTGCGTGTGGCCCCTCATTCGGAGGGATCGTGACGTTAAACGCGGCGCTCTTGCTTAGGTTCCACTCCCTAGCAATCACCTTTCCGTCGAGAGCTACCTCAACATACTTCACACCGCTCGTGTCCTCAACCCTGATGCGGATCACGCCCCTAGCCTTGCTCGTGATAGAGGAGTTACGGATGCCCTCTACAGCAATGGTTGGGGGCGTAACGTCAACCAAGAACACTCTCTTAACCGCTACGCGGTTACCGCCGTTGTCTACGGCACTCACCGTGACTGTGTAGGCACCGCTCTCGTTGATCCTGACCGTGAGGTTCACCGTGAACTTGGCTTTACGTGGCGTGTACGACTTAGTGAGGTTTAGACCGGGACCCTCAATCGTGACATTAACCTCGGTTACGTTGCCGTCAGGGTCTGCTATGTAAGCGAGTATGGGGACTACCGTGCCGTAGGTTGTTTCGTTGTTAGGTGAGTTCAGGTTAATGACTGGTGGGGCACCAGTATATGCCATGTAAGCTGTTCTGAAGACGTAGGTGTATCCGTCCTTATGGGCGACTATGTATACTTTAGTGTTGTGTTGGAGGGGCGGTATGTTGAGGGTAGCGACGCCTGAGGAGTCCGTGTAGCTATATGCGAGTAAGTTACCGGTGAACGCGTTGTACATTGCTACGAGGACTTTAGCTACTGGCCTACCTGTTGCGTCCTGAACGATGATCTCATTAGTTGTGCCCGCCCTTAACCTCCCATACGTTATGTTCAACCTCAGTGGCTCGCTTACCCATATCGTTATTGCTGGGTCCCCTAGGAGGTTGTAGTCTAGGAGATCCTTCTTGCTCATGAACTTCATTGCGGATGCGTTGCCGCCATGTTCCTTGATATATTCATACTTACTGAGTTCAAGAGCTGGTCCCGGCTTCCAGTCAGCGTTGCTCGTTAATTCCTTCCAGAACAGGTACGCTAGCTCCTGATCGAGCCACCCGCCAGGCCCGGGCCACGGGACTTGGTAGTACGAAACCCTACTTGAGGCTACGACAGCTATGGCTGAGTGCCTGAGTAAATACTCTGCCAAGGAATCCTGGTTGAAGTCGTAATATCCCGTCAAGCAACTCTCTAGGTACGCGAGGAATCTCCTTCCATGATTGTCCACAGGATCCCAGACCTGAAGGAAATACCTGAATGCGATCTCATTTCTGTCGGGTATGCCGTTACCGTTAGTGTCGTTAAGCCATACCTTCATGCCCTGAGCCAACGGTATGCCGTGTGCTGCGGAGTAGAGCAGCCCGCTACCTTCAGAGAGTAGCTTCACGACGTTAGAGTGAGTTAAGCTGACCTCGTGGGGGTATGTTGTAGCCTCCAAGCCCTCATCTTGGTAGACCCGGATGATTGTGTAGTTGTAGGGTAGGAGGAGCCTGTATACATACTGCGCGACCTGAGCTAAGTCGACCTTAGATACGTTAGATCCAGATTCGTTCCGGAAGTTTGCTATTGCGGCAATTAAGATTGCTTTCCTAACCCAGTTTCCAGGCGGTTGGTTGGTCAGGTACGATATCACGTTATTGACTAGTGCCTTCATCTGCGAGGGCGTTGATGCCGGTAACCTACCGACGTATAGGTCGGGCACGGAGTCAGGCAAGGGCTCGAGGTTCTCGTCAGGTATGTTGTCCCCGTTAGTGTCTAGGGTTTCGAGAAGCTTGCCGTTCCCGTTAGGGTCCCAGTTACCGTCTAGGAAAGCGTAGTACTGGTCAGTCGCCTTATACGCGTCCTCACCAGCATCCAAAAAGAGGTCCTCCGAATACCAGTAAGCGGTGGGAACTACGTCCACATCCCCGGCAAGGAGTAGGTACACCGCCCCCAACTTGTAGTGAGCGAATCGCGCGAAGTCCCTTAAACTATCACAGGGCTTCTTTGCCGGGAAGTAGGCTTTAATCCAGTCCATAGTAGTCACTAGTACGTTCATACCTTCGGCGGCATGGATCGTCGCTAGGGGAATGACGCTCCGTAGTAATGTGGATGAAGTAACTATAACGTATTCAAACCTCACGCCTAGGGACTTCAAATGCTGAGGGGTTAGAGTACCTTGAGGTACGATCAAGATAGTCCCGGGACTTTCAGGGTAACTAACAGGCTTAGGTATGGGCGGAGGAGATTGATCGGAGGTTGTCACAACCGCTGACACGTTGCCAATAAATCCAGCATCGGTGGGCGTAGGTATTAGCGTAGGTAGTGGGGCAATTGCGGGTAGTCCAGCGAATCCATTCCTAGCTAATGCGTAGTTAGTGGTGTTATTACGCTGCCTCAAGCTAGGCGCTACGCTGGACGTGATGAGGGATAGGAGAAGGATTAACGCGATAGTAACGGCAGGCACTAACGCCTTTCTGTGAATGCGTCGTGCTAATGACATTACGTCATTACCTAGTGATTGAATGAATACCGACCTAAATAAGCAAATAGCAAATTACGGGATAATTGATACTATCCAATTAATTTTTAAAGTAAGCTGAAGCATGTTCCTTTATCATTTCTACGAACTTTAATGTTTAATAATCGATCCTTCGAAAAAATGCCGGGCTACGACGGTAGGGCCTTTAGTCCTATTAGGGCTCGCGTTAGCGTTCTATGTAGCTTGGTCCATAGGCTCGAATGATGCGGCTAACCCCACATCAACGGCCGTCGGTGGGGGAGCTCTGAGCATCAAGAAGGCTGTTGCCTTATTCTCGGTATTTGCTTTCTTGGGATCCGTGATTCAGGGCTGGATGGTGATTAAGACGTTCGGCGGGGGCATAGCGGAGATCGAGACCGTGTGCGACGCGCTAGCAGCGTCGATGGCGACTGCCTTCTGGATAATAATGTCGTCGTGGAAAGGGTTACCAATATCAACGACTCACTCATCTGTCGGTGCTGTGCTCGGGGTCGCGTTAGCTAGGTGCTTAATGAGGGGGTACACGGGAATAAATTATGGTGTGTTAGTTAAGGTGGTGTTAAGCTGGATAACCTCCCCTGTAGGGGCGGCGTTGCTTGCCGCGGGCCTCTACGTAGTTCTTAGGTACTTGTTTGCTAGGGTTAGGGACGATGCACGTAGGGAGAAATTCCTGAGGGCCCTTCTCATCGCTGGCCTCGCATACTCTGCTTACGCCTTTGGAGCTAATGACGTCGGTAACGCCACGGGGGTTTACGCGGCGGTGGTGAGGGCTGGAGGAATTGCTACGGGGTTTGACTACAGGACGGCCGTGGGTCTCTCGATGCTTGGTGCGGCAGGAATAGCTCTTGGGGGCTTCATGCTTGGGCCACGCGTCATTAGGACGGTGGCGTTCAGGATAACCAGGCTAGACATGACGATGGCTGCGGCGGCAGTCATAGCCAATGCATCCGTGGTGTGGGTGTACACTACCATACCGACGATGCTTTGGGGATACGGCATGCCGATATCAACTACTCACGCATCTGTCTCAGCAGTGCTTGGGGTAGGCATGGCTAGACACGGGGTTAAGGGAGTGAATTGGGGTGTGATGCTGAAGATCATGCTGTCGTGGCTCCTAACGGTTCCTGCAGCAGCCGGTATCGCGATAGTGTTCCGACTAATTATGTACTCCCTAACAGGTATTTCTTGGGGGTGAGACTAGGATGTGCGCATCCACGTGGTCATGGCTCGGCAGGAGAGTTGAGAGGGAGGTGCTGAGGAAAGCACGTGACCACCTCGAAGCAGTCAAGCAGGTAGCGGAGGCTGTGGAGTTACTCTTCAGGAAGTTCAGGGAAGGTGACGCTAACGACGTCGCTGAATTCTATGCTAAAACTTACGAGCTAGAGAAGAAGGCAGATGACTACAAGCGTGAGGTCATAAGGGAACTTAGTGAGGGTTACCTACACCCTATAGATAGGGAGGAACTAATAAGGCTAGTGCTAATAAATGACGATATAGCGGCGTACCTTAAAGCGGCAGGTAAGCGAGCCACGCTAGTAGACCCTAACACAGTGCCAGAGAGCATTAGGGAGATACTGGTAAAGATGGCTTCAGGTGTGAAGGAAGCCTCAACACTACTGCTTAAGGCCGTAGAGATAGTGAGGAGCGACCCTAAGGAAGCCCTCCGCCTGGCCGATGAGGTTGAACGCATAGAGGAGTCCATAGACGATATTCGCATGGAAGGAATGAAGGAGGTATTGAGGTTCTGCGATGAGGCAGGTAAGGTGTCGGTATGCATCATAACAAAGGAGTTAGTCGATGAGCTAGAGAATAGCTCTGACGAATGCGAGAACTCTGCCGACGTGATCAGGTCAATAGCGGTGATGCACGCATAAAGCCAGCAGATCCCCGCAATGCAGGCGGCTTGAGTAAGGAATGGATCCCGTTGAAGCAAGGGGTAGGATAAAAAGCATATGTATCCATCCTTACTTATTATTGGTTAGTGCCTTGAGCAACTTCGCTTGATTAGAGACTGTTGCTCACCTTCTGACCACCACAGTGAATTAACTGGGATAACCCTGAACACGCCATAACTTACATGGGTGAGAGAGCATGAGGAAGGATCGAGCACTAAGTATGTGGGGCTTCCGTCCCAACCTCGGCGCCTTAGACTTCACGGGAGGGCCTGAGGCTCTAATATTTATAGGTTGTAGTGGGGAGAGGAAAACCGGTCGCGGAGGACGGGAGCGTGATTAACGTTGTCACGACGTCCAGACCCAGCGATAGTGGTGAGGGAACTAAGGAAAACTTACTGGACGAGTAGCAAGAAAGGATTGTTTAGGTCCGAGAAGCAAGCCGTTGAGGCTCTGAAGGGTGTCTCTTTCAACGTCAAGCATGGTGAGGTAGTGGGTTTGCTGGGCCCTAACGGGGCCGGGAAAACCACTACCGTCAAGATCATATCAACGCTACTCCTCCCTGACAGCGGTACGGCGTTAGTGGAGGGCTTCGACGTAGTTAAGCAGGCTAAGGAAGTCAGGAGGAGAATAGGGATAATGCTGAGCGTGGAGAAAGGATTCTACGGCAAATTAACCGGTAAGGAAAACCTGTTGTACTTTGGCGCCCTCTACGGCATGGAGGGTGAGAAGCTAAGGAAGCGCGTTGACGAGTTAATGGATCTCCTAGGGCTTAAAGCGATGAAAGCTGAGGATAGGTTATTCGAAGAGTACTCCCTAGGCATGAAGGCTAGGCTAGCCTTAGCTAGAGCTCTACTCAAGGATCCCCCAGTACTCCTCTTAGACGAGCCGACCTTAGGGCTGGACCCACCGACGGCTAGGAGGATAAGGGAGTTAGTGGCTGACCTAGCGCATAAGGAAGGTAAGGCAATACTTTACACAACGCACAACATGTTTGAGGCTGAGCTAGTCTGTGACAGAATACTACTCATAAGTAAGGGCAGGATTGTGGCGGAGGGGCGGCCAGACGAGCTTAAGGCTAAGATACCGGGGCTACGCCTACTTACCCTCACAGTAAGGGGTGACGGAGCCACAGTAACTAACGTTCAGAAAGTAATGGAGTCCATTATAGGGGTTAGGCCTGAGGTCAAGGAGGTTGAACCATCAGTCCTCGAAATTAAGGCTAAGTTAAGTAAGCTCGAAAACGTTATTGACGAGGTTATTAAGGTGATCACGTCGGCGGGCCTAGAAATACTGAGGTTCAGGGTAGAGGAACCAACGCTTGAGGACGTATTCATTTACTTCACGGGTGGCGGTGATGAAGCTCAGTGAGTTCATCGAGCTACTTAAGGCAGAGTTCATGTTCGTGTACGGTGACGTCTTCCGCAGGAAGTCCCTCCTCCTACTCATAATTATTTATCCATACATGTTCACGTTCTTCGTCCTCCTCATAGGCTCGGCAATGGGGTCCACGCAGGTCTTTATCTCCAGGGTCGGCGTGGATCCTGTCGAGTTCTTCATAGTTGCTTCCTTCGTCATAATAGCTGTGTTAAGCGTGACCGACGACATCCTCTGGCGCCCAATCTATGACGAGAACATGGGGACGTTACCCTACATAATATCGTCGCCAGTGTCAAGGATAGCTCTCTACGTGTCAATGCCGCTACCTAGGCTAACCATAACGCTAACCACTGGTGCCGCGACAGTGCTTCCGGTACTGACTTACTACCGTGGGGTTGAGGGCGTGGTGATGGCTTTAATAGTGATTGGCATGGCTGCGGCTGGCGGGCTCTTCTTCTCCACGTTGGCGATGCTGATCATGGGCGCTATCTATAGTATGTCTGGAGAGTCGTGGAGGATACTGAACGTCATTAGGCCCCTACTCATGATCCTCCTCGGTGCTTTCTACCCGCGCTACCTAATGCCCTTAGGTGCACGCATACTCTCATGGGTTCTCCCACCATCACACCCTGTTGCAGCGATTCAACTAATGCTCGCGAATGGCTTGAGTACGGAGGCCTCAACCGCCCTAATGCTTCTGGGGGTCGGTGCGGCGCTAGCAGTGCTCTACGCACCCCCCGGGAGGTACGCAGTGCTGACGTGGGAGAGGAGGAAGCTTGAGTCGGGGGTGACTACGTGATGGGGAGGCTCGAGGCAGTTAAGCAGGTGTTCCTAGCGTACCTCAAGGCGGAACTCATCAGGAGCCATGGGTTAGTCATAGGGATACTATCGCTCAGCGTGTGGCTATCGCTGTTCATAGCACCGCTCCTGCTTTTCAGGCCTCCAAGCGTGCCGCCCGAGCGTATCTCGGGTTTAGCACTGACTGCTGTCGTGATATTCATAGCTTATTCGGTAGCCACGTGGGACTGGGCGTGGGAGCTTAGGTGGTTAATGTTTCATGGCGTGCTGGAGCACGTGATCGTCAGCGGTAGCAGCATATTCCTGCTGTATGCGGGAGTGATCCCGGTCTCGCTACTCTGGTACTCTGTCTCGGTGGGTGCGTCAGCCCTACTGCTAACGGCGTTCCTAGGACCGCCCGCTATCTCGGTGGCGGACCCGGTAACGCTACTCATCGCGGTACTAACGATGGTTGTGGTGCTGTTCGCTTACGCCATGCTATTAGGGGCAACCACGATAGGCGTTGGGTCAGCGGGACCCGTGCTTGAGCTAGTGGGCTTCATACTCCCGATAGCTACCGGGGGTTTAGTGCCGCTGAGCTACATGCCTAAAGCCCTCCAGACCCTAGCATTAGCGACACCCTTCAGCTACCCAGCGGAGCTAATCAGGTATTCCTTAGGGGTATCGAACACGGTGCTCCCGCTGTGGGAGACGGAGGTGATTGGCGTGACTTACTCACTAATTTTCCTCCTGGTAGCGTACGCGTTATTTAGGGTTCAACTAAGGAGGTTACTGAAGGAGGGCATAAGAACTGTCTCAATGTGGTGAAGCTCTATTGATTGTCCGCGTCAAGATATACCCTACTAAAAGGGAAGTAACTATCGAGAAACCCGGCCGCAAGGTCATGAGGGTAATGACGCTCTTACGCGAACTCGGCTATGGGGTTTACGAGGTAGTGGTTGTTAAGGGCGGGAAGCCCCTCACGGAGGACGACGTGGTTGCGGATGGTGATGAAGTCGAGGTCTACGAGGTTAGGTCGGCTGGGTGAGGTGAGTACTGTGGCTAAGTGCAGTAAGTGCGGGTCTAAAGCGGTGATTAAGATACCTTACGCTAGGATGAATCTCTGTGAGAGACACTTCATAGAGTACTTTGAGGGAAGGGTAGCCACTACAATAGAGAAGTACGGCTTACTTAGGGAGGGTGAGAGCGTATTAGTGGCGGTCTCCGGCGGCAAGGACTCAGTAACCCTCCTCTCAGCATTAACTGCGGTTGCCCCAGAACTAAGGCTTAAGGTCATGCCTCTACACATACACTTAGGTCTCGGCGAGTACAGCGACGAGAGCTTAAGGGTTGTTAAGGAAGTCTCGAAAAAGCTTGGCGTGAATACCTTCATCCTAAGCCTAGAGGAGGTAGTGGGTGCGACAATCCCTGAACTCTCAGCCAAGTCAAGCAGACCTCCATGCGCTGTGTGCGGGCTCGTTAAGAGGTACGTGCTTAACGCCGCCGCAATAGAGTGGGGTGTGGATGCCGTCGCGACGGGTCACCACATAGACGACCTCGCCCCCTACGCGCTCAAGAACATGTTACTAGGAGATATGAGTGCGGCACTAAAATTAGCCCCAGTAACGACTGGTGAGGAGGGATACTTAGCTAGGAGGGTGAGGCCCCTCTACGAAGTCACGGAACGTGAGTGCCTGATCTACGCAATCGTTAAGGGCCTGCCCTTCGTTAAGGCATTATGCCCTAACGTGTTCTTAGGCGGTATGGACGCGTTAATCAGGAAGTTCCTCTACGAGCTTGACTTAAGGCACCCCGGCGTTAAGTTAAGGTTCATGAGGTCGCTGGCTAGGATGGCAACAAGGTACGGCATTAATCAGGCACGAACTCAGGCTGAATTAACTCGGTGTAAGTATTGTGGTCTCCCATCAAGGAGTGACGTATGTGGCTTCTGCAGGTTAACGGAAAG
>JALWZB010000013.1 GCA_027002995.1 Desulfurococcales archaeon | reverse complement strand
GCTCACCACCATTTGGAAGCCCTCCATGCTCGTCATTTTAAGCGCTAGCGCAACTCCTGCCGAGGTGAATCCTAGCGCCAGTATGAAGGCGTATGCTAGCGCTGGTAGGACTCCGTATGGGTTAAGGTTGTGTGCTATTGTGAAGCTTAACGCCATTATTGCTAGTCCCTGCAGCACAGCTATTACGGCGTCCCCGAAGATCCTGCCCAGTATTATACCTGTTCTTGAGGCTGGCGCCACCAACACTTCCTTGAGGAACCCGAACTGCTTGTCCCAGATCACGGTCACGCCGCCGATGAATGAGGCTGTGAAGACCGCCATCGCCGTCACGCCCGGTGTTAGGAACGTTAGGTAGTCCACGCCACCGAATATTGCCTTAGCCATTGGGAAGTTGAAGGCGTTGGCCCACCCGAGTCCGAAGAACGCTATCCATATTATGGGGTTCAGTATGGACGTCACTACCCTCGCCTTAGTGCGCAGGAACCTCCTGAACTGCCTGTAAGCCATGATCACGAAGGGGTCTAGGGCCCTGCTCATCACTACCTCACCTCCTCCTGAACCTCCTCACCCTTATGACGTGTTTGAGGAAGTCAGCCTCGCTTCCCTCCTCCTCACGGATCTCCCTACCCGTTAGGTAGAGGAAGACGTCGTTGAGGGTTGGTTTCCTGTAGCTAACCTCAGCGACCTTCAGCCCCATTGACGCGGCCTTCTCAAGGATCACCGGTATCGCTTGGGTCGCGTCACTAACCTTGAGCGCGATCATCCCCTCCCTTAATGGCTTGCACTCCATGACTGGCGGGGCGTTGAGCGCGTCGCACGGGTTAGGGGCGCCGTTGACTGCCCTTACCTTCAGGTAGATGACGTCTGACCCGACAAGCCTCTTTAATTGGTTGGGGGTGCCCTCAGCTATTATCTTGCCGTGATCTATTATGGCTAGGCGGTCGCAGAGTTCCTCAGCCTCGTCCATGTAGTGCGTCGTTAGGAATATCGTGACTCCCTCCTCGTCCCTCAACCTCCTTATGTACTCCCATATGTGGGCCCTCGTCTGCGGGTCCAGCCCTAAGGTCGGCTCGTCGAGGAAGAGCACCTTAGGCTTGTGGAGCAGGGCCCTAGCTATCTCGAGCCTCCTCCTCATCCCGCCCGAGAAGTACTTCACTAGCCTGTTCCTGTGTTCGTAGAGCTCAACGAACCTAAGCATCTCCTCGATCCTGTACCTCAGCTCCTCACCACTCATTCCGTAGATCTTGCCGTGAATGTACATGTTCTCGTAAGCGGTTAGTTCTGAGTCGAGGCTCGGGTCCTGGAACACCACGCCTATGGATCTCCTCACAGCGTCTGAGTCCTTAACGATGTGATGCCCAGCTACCCACGCGTCACCAGCCGTGGGCTTCAGTAGCGTGGCCAGCATGTGTATGGTCGTGGTCTTCCCTGCACCGTTAGGGCCTAGGAACCCGAATATCTCGCCGTACCTTACCTTGAAGGACACGCCAGCTACGGCGGTTATGCTCCCGAACTTCTTCACTAGGCCCTCAGCCACGACTGCGTACTCAGTCATGCTTCCTCACCTCCTCCAGGGTCTTGATGAGCTTCTCACCGCATTCCTTAAGCACGTTAAGTACTCTCGCCTGCCCCTCCTCGTCTAGGTCAGGCAACACCTCAAGGAGCTCCCTGAATGCCTTCTTCATCGTGTCTAGGTCGGCCTTCTTAAGGATCTCCACCGCGGCAAGCATTCTGGCGAGCTTACGTACCTCGTCGGAATGCTCCTTAAGGTATTTGAGCCCGTCCTCAGTTATGGTGTACTCCTTAACGACTCTCCCGCCGGACGCCCTTACCCGAACCTCTATTAGTCCCTCCATGAGGAGGTCCCTTAACGCTGGGTACACGGTTCCGGGGCTCGGTGTGTGGCCTATGAATTCGCTTAACTTCTTCATTAGTAGGTAGCCGTGCTTTGGCGAGTCCTTGAGTAAGTAGAGTAGGAGTAGCTTGAACTTACCCCTCATCGCGTCGGCAGGCATTATGACTTCCCTTTTCTTCCTAGGCATTCCTATCGACCCAATATATCTACTCAATATATCGGCCTAATATACTTTCCCCACCCAACACTTTTTTAACTTCCGCACCTAAGTATGAAGTGACTTAAAACTCATCAAATCAACCGTTAAGCCCGTAGCCACGGTAACTCAGGAATTAAGTCCTCCCCTAAAGGAGGTGTTCTTCCATGACAGCCGTTAAGGAGGCAGTGATACTAGCTTCGGGACTAGGTAGGAGGTTACGTGATGCGACGGGAGGCGTGCCTAAGTGCTTCCACGTAATCGAGGGCGAGCCCCTCATAGCATACCCTATTAAAGCCATTAAGGTTGCGGGGGTCAGTAGGTTCGATGTCGTTGTGTCGAGGACCTGCGGTAAGTTATGTAGTGACGCCTCTATTGAGGTGGTTGAGAGGCTCGCAGGCAGTTCAGCGGGCGTGTGTGTAGCCTTTAACGACAAGGTGGAGTGGGGTAACGCATACTCGCTAATGGTTGCTAGGGAGTGTGTTGAGGGGGACCGCTGCATCGTTT
>JALWZB010000012.1 GCA_027002995.1 Desulfurococcales archaeon | reverse complement strand
CACACCCGCTACACATCCTTGGTATCAGGAAGGGCTTACCGCCTCTAACACTAATTAACGCCCCCGTATCACAGACGCTCGTACATGCCCCGCACGCAACACACTTACCGTAATCTATGAAGGGAATTGGAACCTTAATGGGCTTCACAACCTTAAGCTCCACCCTCAGGAGGAGGTGATCGACGCAACCCTCAACATCTAGGTCAGCTAACACAACCCTATACCCGGTAGACGCCAGCGCTACCGCAAGGTTCACCGCCACTGTGGACTTACCTGTGCCGCCCTTACCGCCCGTCACCGCAACCGTCATCAAGGCCCATCACCGTATGTTATTTACATAATTTCAGATTAGTCTAAGAATAATAAAGCTATTGCAACAGTAAATCATTCAATTATACAAAAGATTATAAGCCACGAAAACACCCCTAATTACGGGGGTGAGAGCCATGGTCGCGGGGGTCAAGATCTAGTAGGTCTTGACCCTCGGGGCCATGGCTTTTTCACCCCCTTAACTTGTTGTTGAAGCTGAGGACATTCGCGATTTAATCAGTTTTGGTTTCCTCATTCTTAATATAGTGCTCCCTACCTTACCTTATCTGAGGTTCATGCTAAGTGAGGGGCTGGCCTAGGCAGGAGTTGCTGAGTAATGTTGAGCCGTGGAGGCTTGGCTTCTATGCTTATGCGCTACTCTCGAACATGGTTTTCGGGATGTACGTCGTTGCTAGTAGGGATTTGGTTAAGCAGGCTTTAGGTAATGACTACGGCTTCATTAGTTTCTTGGTTGCTGCTGAGAACATACCGGCCATATTCTCCGTTGTTGCTGGTGGCTTGAGCGATGTTCTGGGTCGTAGGGGCTTGATCTTACTTGGTTTTGCTGGTGTGCCGGCTCTCGCGTTAATGTTTGTTGCCCCGGTCAGGATTATTCCGTTGCTTGCTGGGCTTTACGTGACGTTCTGGTCTATCTCCATACCTTCCGTTATGGGCACGTTGCTTGATAGGACTAGGTCCTCAAGCATGCATTACTCAATATACGCGATGTTCGGGTCTATGGGGTGGGGTTTAAGCGGGGTTCTAGCAGGTCTTCTTGCTGGGGTTTTTGGCGATAGGGTCGTGTTTGTTGTAGCCGCCGCTCTTCTCGGTGCTGGGCTCGTATCCGCTTACGTTACTCACCCAGGTGGTGGGGGTGGGGTCTCGGCCCGTGAGGTGCTTGCTGGCGCGAAGCTAGTGTTACTCCCACTACTTGCTGCTGCCGCCTCCATAGCCGCTGCTGACGGTTTCTACGGTGTCTTCTCACTGAAGCTCCGTGACATTGCGGGCTCGTCCGAGGTCTTCGGGTTGCTGTACACGACGCTTCCCGCACTCATAGGGGTTTTCGCTAGGCCCGCCGCTGGTATCGTGACGGAAAGACTTGGGGCGCTTAAGTCATTCTTCTGCGTGATCGTGTCGTACGCTGTTGTGCTTCCCTTAATGGCCGTCACGTCTGGGCTTGCTGCCGTTGTGTTCTGGGTCCTCCCCCTATGGCCGTTCCTTGATCAGTCGATGGTCATGCTCATATCTCGTTCACTCCCGGGCCGCCTACAGGGTCTTGCTGCCGGTGTTGTGAACACTGCGTACTCCTTAGCGGGTTCGCTGGTGCTCGTGGCTGCCCTCACCCCCGCATTCAGTAGCTTATGCGTTGCCGCGGTGACCTCCCTTATCTTTCTCTGCGTGGCTTCGGCGGCGTTGGTCGCGTCAAGGCTATGTCACTAGGGCTCTCCTAGCCCGGTAGTAGAGGGCCGTCGCTACGGCTACCAGTACTGAGGCTGTTGCTGAGAGGACTACGTAACCGTACATCTTGACTATGAGGCCCGAGGCAAGGGAACCTACTATGGTTCCCAACCCTATCATCGCGTTGAGGTGCCCTAACCTTTCGTCCTTTCTTTCTTTCTCCGACATCGCTAGTATGACTGCGGTGAGTGAGGAGCTTATTGCTGTCCACGTGAGCCCCACTACCACGAATCCCGTGAGGATTATGGGTAAGGCGGCTACTCTTCCTTTAAGCAGTAGTACGTACGTTGGTAGGAGGAAGAGGGGTGCCCTAGCGGTTGTTGCAACTATTAGTAGCTTCCATGCCTTACGGTAATCGCTTATGATTGGGTGGACTACCCTGTATGTTAGGGTTGATACTATGGATGATGTAAGGTACGTGATGTAGACCTCAATGTCGTTTAACCCTACGCTCCTCATGAAGGCAGGCATCGGTGTGAAGAACATTGATATTGCTGTGAAGAGCACCGCCGTACCCACCAGGGTTAGCGGTAACCTCCTCTGGACATTCCTTCTAATCATCCTCATGAAGTCCAGGGCTAGTCTACGCATGTTATAGACAATGCGTGGGGAGAAGAGCGCCGATGGTAGCGGCCTTAATCTACCGGTGAGCTGAGGTATTAACGAGATGTACGTGACGCGCCTCGGCTCCACTATGACGTACCTCTGAGGTATCAGGGCCGTTAGGGCTACAAGGGCCGCTGACGTGGTGGCGGAAGCCATGAGTAGCTCGGGAGTCCCAACACGCATTCTGATCAGGGCTGCCACCACGTACCCGAGGACGAAGCCCGCACTTGAGTACGTGTTATACTTAGTGACCGCGAGTGAGTCCTTGCCGTAGTAATCAGCCATTATGGTCATCATTACCGGTGAGATCAGGGCTGAGGACGCACCAACGATCCCGGAACCCGCGATCACTAGGGCAGGCACTGGCGGAATGCCCATTAACGCTAGTCCCGCCGCCATACCGCCTAACGCGAAGGTCAGCATCCCCCTCCTGCTTACCCTCCCTAGGAATACTGCGGGCCACACCCAACTCATGATTGTGAAGGCCACGTTATACAGGAGGACGGAGAGCGAGAGCATGAATGCCGAGCCTGTTAAGTCCAAGACGCGTATGGATCCGGCTAAGTTAGCGACCGATATCACTGCCGACGCGCCAGCCACTATGCTAGCTAGCGCTACGCGCTCAGCGACGCCGCCCATGACATCATCACCTCCGACGGGTTCAGCCTAGGGTACACCGTCATCACTACGTAGTTACGCGTATCCACCAACCGACCTATTAATTAAGGCATTACTGCCATAGCAGGCTTTATAGGTTTTAGTTTTTCATGGTTGTTCTTCTTCGATTACTGCTATAATTTTTATCTTCTCTCCCCTGTGTTTTACTAGTTTCTGTTGGTATTCTTTTGGTGGGTATATGATTACTCTTCCTTTACCGTAACTTAGTAGTGATGCTTCGAACACGTAGACTTTACTCAATATACCACCGAGAATAAAGTATAGCTAGAAAGACTTATAAGTATAGCTATCATAAGATATGTTTGGTGTCTCCGATGAGGGGATCGACCACCTCTTCAGTTAAGGTGGTTCCCCGAGGAGAATACATACTGACGTTGAAAAGCGAGAGGAGTTCTTGTAAAGGGTTCTCTAGAGGAGCTTCGCGAAGAACTCTATCTTACACGTAGAGCAATCCAGTATATCATTGATTGTCTATGGGAGCTGGATAAGTTACCAACGATAAACCAGTTACATCAAATGCTCTACAAAATACTGAGAGCACAAGGTTTCAGGGCACATCAAGCAAAGCAGATATACAAGTACGCTAGAGCAATAGTAAAGTCAGCCAAGGAGAACAATGGAAGAAAACCCGTCCTAAGGAAAATATCAACGCGACTAGACAAGTATGATGCATGGGTTGATCTAGAGAGTCAGCTAGTCATGGTGAAGCCGAGGAATAGAGTGTTCAAGATAAAACTACTACATAGCAAAGAGTACATTAGGAGAAATTCATGGGTAGGAAGTGGTACGAGGTAATAATCAGTATTGATAGACGTGGAAAATATGGGTCATGATACCGTTCAAGTGGATATATATAATCCCTATGGTCCCAGAGGATTGATTTCTCTTTATTAATCTTAAAAAGATAGTCGTATTCAATGGAAGGCGGATTAAAAGAGTTGATACGAGGTTCATGGAGGCGTTGAAGCTTAAACATCTAGCTGAGGATGTTCAGAAAAGGCATAGCTATGCTTGGAGGAGGAATGGAAAGTGGTTAGGGATTATTAGGGCACTACATGGTAGGAGTAGAAACGTAGTAATTGACTGGTCTAGGAAGTTTGCCAAGTACATAGTATTGAAAGCTAGGAGAACGAGAAGTGCCATAGTATTAGAGGATTTGAAGAAACTATGGTTTAATTCCTCACAGAAATCATTTAGTCTAGCTGATAAATTATCTCGTTTCGCTTATAGGAAGCTACAGTTAGCTATCTTAACTAAGGCTGTAGAGTATAATGTTCCAATAATATTTGTTGAATCGAAGAACACTTCATCTATTTGTCCAGGATGTAGTGCTAAGCTAACCTATAACCATAGACTAGGGATATGTAGGAATTGTGGATTCATAGCAGACCGAGATACTGTTGGATCAATGAATATCTACCTTAAAGCATTTCGAATCCTAGCCCCATGCCTTGGGTCGTGGGGCACCCGCTCAATGACGGATGAAACCAGACCGAAGAGCGAGCCCCTCAAAATGAGCCAATGACACTTCATATAAAAACCATATACAAGCATATAAAGAGGTGAACCCTGACTGAAAGAGGTTGTGAGGCGCTTAAGGAGCTTGAGAAAGCTAAGAGGTTGCTTGAGGAACTCGGTTTTAAGTTCTGATTAAGGTTTTTGGTAACTCCTCGGTTAAGGAATTAGCGTTAAAAATTACTTGCCTGTTAACTCCTTAATGCGCTTCCTGAAGTGATCTAAGGCCTTCTGCATGAATTCCTCGCTTATCTTGCCGTGCGGGCTTGGGGTCTCGAATATCCTCTTCGGTAGCTTGAGGTCCTTCTCTAAGTCGAAGCCCATGTCTAGCTTCAGCCTGTACTTTTCAGCGTAGATCTCCCACCCGAGCTTCTTGAGACCCTCAGCATCGATCTTTATCCCTAGGGCCTCCAGACCTTCAGCCACTAGTTCGGGTGTGTAGACCTTCCTGGCGAAGAAGCACACCACCAGTGATGATAGTATCTGCCTCCACGCCTCCTCCTTCATTAGGTCGTCAATGACTTTCTCCGGTGGCGGGTACTCCTTACCTATGAGTTTCTGGTCGTAGCTGTAGCCAGCATTGTCGAGGTGGCTGTGTCTTGCACCTATTACGTAGCCTAAGTGTGTTGCTGGGCCAGCGTGGTAGCCGGGCATCTCGTTCTTGCCGAACGTCATGGCGAATTCTACACCGCCGTAAGTCTTTGCTGCCTCCTGGGTGCCCTCGCCTAGCTTCCTGTAGAATTCGTTGGGCTGCTCAACGATGTACTTAACCATCTGTATGTACGTCCTCCAGTCACCCCATGAGGGCTTAACTATTGTTTCCCTCTCCGTGATTATTCCACGCTGGAAGGCCTCAGTTGCCCACGCTAGCGCCACGCCAGTGCTCATCGCGTCTAGCCCCTCGACATCTACCTCCTCGATTAACCTCAGCACACCTTCTCTGTCGGATACGCCTAGCATCGTGCCGAGGGCATAGAGCGGCTCGTAGTCATAAGACACGTACTTGGTAGTGTAGAAGTACTTCTCGTGCGGGTACTCCTCCCTGATCGCGGCGATGTGGATACACGCTACGGGGCAGTGGCTGCAGGCAACTCTCCTAGCAAGCATTGTTTCAGCTATCGCCTCACCGCTTATGTTTTCCGCACCCTCGAACCTGGCTGAGGTTAGGTTCCTGGTTGGTAGGGCGCCGATCTTGTTCAGCGGTATTATGTTGACGGGGGTTCCTAGGTCGTGGTACTTCTTCATGGAGTCTGACTTAACTACCTTATCGTAGATCTTGTCGTATACCTCCCTGTACTTCCTTGGGTCAGCCACCGGTATTGCTCTCCTGCCGCCGACCACTAGGGCTTTGAGCTTCTTGGAACCCCATACAGCACCAAGGCCCAACCTGCCGAAGTGCCTGTAGGTTTCCGTCACCACGCCAGCGTACTTAATTAACCTCTCGCCAGCCCTCCCTATCCTCATGATTGTTCTTAGCCCTGGCCACGACTCACGCTCCCTAAGCACACGGCCAACGGTATATGTGCTTCTCACTCCCCAGAGGGCGGACGCATCCCTGAAGAATACCTTACCGTCATGGATTGAGAGGTAGACCGGTATGTCACTCTCGCCCTTAATCACGATGGCTCCGAACCCAGCCATTTTTATAGCTACTGCGCTCCTTCCGCCTGCGTGGGACTCACCTAAGTTGCCTGTATGGGGTGATTTAAACATGGCCACCGTCTTCGAGGCTGTCGGGTATGCCGCTGTGAACGCACCTACCGCAAACACCACCACGTTTCCTGGCCCTAGTGGGTCAGCCGAAAGGTTCATTTCCTCCCTGAGGAGCTTGACGGCTACGCCAGTACCGCCTAAATACTTCTCGAAAAGGTCGGGCCTCTCCTTAACCCAGTACGTTTTCCTACTTAGATCCACGTATAGGACACGGGCGCATGCCTTATCCGCGAGCATGATCACCACCTCACCTCCTCAAGGGATAGGACGCCGTGAGGACAGTAGTTGACGCAGTAACCACAGTGCACACATATTACGGGCTTGTTTAGTTCAGTATCCCACTGTATCGCACCAAACGGGCAGGCTTCCCTACACATCCCGCACCCTATGCATTTACTCGGATTGAGTGTGACGCCCCCTCCCTTCCTCGGCGTTAACGCACCTGTTGGGCACACCTTGGCACATGGCGGGTTAGGGCATGCCCTACACACTATGACGGTGAAGCCTCTCTCAAACCCACCGACGCTCCTAACATGTATCGCTGCCTTCGCCAGGCCACCGTTCGGGAACCTCCTGGCACATGCGAACATGCATGACATACAACCAACACATAGGTCGGGGTTAACGACTACTAGCCTCTTCGGCTTCACCTCTGCCTTCACCGCCTGGGCACTCAAGGTTATCACTTGTATGTCTCTATACCCTAGCTCATAAAAGGCTTCCCCTCTCCATCCTCTGTAGAATTATTACGGAGCAAAAAATTTAGTAACACCACCCGAAGGTTAAGGTGAATATTTTACTGAATTGTTGTAATGTTTTCCCTGACAGTAGTATTGGAAGTTTAAAGAAGCGTTACTCGTATCTCAGCGCCACTGCTGGCGGTATCTTGGCCGCTCTGTACGCTGGGAAGACACCGCCTACGATGCCTACCACCATCGTTATTGCTAGGGTCATGAGTACGCCCTCCACAGTTATCTGTGGGGGCGCCTTTATCACTATCCTACTGGTCCCTGAACTGATTACCAGCCCCTTAGATGCCAGTGCGTAAGCGCCAGCCATGCCCAGCGTTATTCCTATGGATGCGCCGATTAGGGTCATGATTATTGCCTCACCTAAGATCATCGCCGTAACCTGCCCGTCCGTGAAGCCCAGCGCCTTCAACACACCTATCTCCCTAGTACGCTCTATTACCGAGGTTATCATCGTGGCTGCGGTACCAGCAACCGCTACCGCGAAGGCGGATAAGGATGTTGAGAACGCTATGAAGTCCATGGCAGCGGATATTGACGACACTATCTTAGCTATCTGCTGAAACGCTATGACGCTTACCTTCTCGCCATACGTATCCCTAATCTTCTTGACTATACTGGCCACGTAATTGGGGTTCTTAGCAACAATGAATATTCCCGTCCACTGATTCATGTGCAGTAATCTCTTTCCCGCCTCGAAAGGCAGGAAGACTCCTTGGTCAGGTGACACGAACATCGCGCCGCCGTACTCCTTCAGAATGCCCGCAACTCTGACAACTACTCTCGTTATGCTTGTTTCGCCTCCATGCTTTACTTGCGGTATTAGTAGGGTTACGGCGTCGCCCAAGTCATAGAGCTTCCTTCCAGTACCTTCTGAATACGCGACAAAGTGCCCTATTGCTGCCATGGTCACTTCATTTGGTGCTGGGAAATCCCCCTTCTCAAGCTGCAGGTTACCTATGGCTTTAAGCAGTATGGATGTGTCTATGGCATAAACCCATATACGTTTCTGCCCCTCTACAGTCTGAATTATTGCTTGTGCCATGTAAAATGGCTTAGCGTCTGCGACCCCCTTAATTCCTTTAACGAAGTCTAGGTCTTTGTCGGTGAGGGTGTAACCTGAGGATGCTGTAACAACTATGGTGTTCTGCCCTAGAGCAAGTAGCTGGCTCTCAACGTAGGATGCATACCCTCTCACAACGGAAGTCATCATCACGAGCGCTAACGGCCCTATAGCTATGCCAATTATTGTTAGAGCGGCTCTGAACCTTTTCTCCGTCAACACCTTGTAGGAGTACCTCAGTATGTCAGTGACCGCTACCATCGCTCAGCACGCTCCTTACACGGGCACCTCTGTAGGGGCTTCATGCTGTTTTAGATACCGCCGGATTAGCAGACATACAATAGCTAGGAATATCACGACCGCTACGGCTGTCCCGATCTTGTAGATGTCGAGCCCGCCTATCACTCCCTGTGATGGCGGGGTGGTAGTGGTTGTTGCAGACACGTACTCCGTGACCGCTGCTGGCACCACCATCTCGCAGGGTTCGTTGAATGGGTTCCTGTACCTTATGACTATGTACACCTTACTCACGTTGCCGCTGTACGTTGCTGTGGCGGCGAAGGATGTCTGTGATGACGGGTCTATGTCGCCGACGAAGGATTCTGGACTCTCGTAACTGCCTATGCGTATCGCCACCACGACGCGCTGGGCTTGGGCGTTGCCTAAGTTAGTTATTGTGCCGGATACCTTCACGGTATTGCCTTCCTTAACGACCTTAAGGTCTTCGAGCTCCAGCTTTATGAAGGGGGACACGCTGACGGTGAAGGATGCGTTGTAAGTGTGTCTGGTGCCTATTACGTCCGTGTATATTAGGGTGGCCATGAATGGCAGGTTTCCGTAGGTTATTGGTACGGGTGACTGTGCTGAGGGCATTGGGTTGAAGAATACTGTTAAGTTCACGTGCTTAACTACGCCAGGACTTAACGTGCCTAGGTATAGTGGCGTTTCCTTTACTAGGAGGTATGATGTGGGTGAGTACACGGTGACGTACACGTTGTATATTGGTGCTGACCCGTTATTCAGCACGTTTACGGTTAGGGTAGCTGACCTCGACACGTTGAAGTTAAGGACGGTGTTTGACCATACCTTAATGTAGAGTGCTGTGCCGAGCACATGTATGGGTATCCTCACAATCTGCTTCCTTAAGTTACCCCACTGGTCAATGAACGTTAGGGTAGCGTTGGCCCAGTAAGTGCCTGGCTTGACCTTCAGGACATTAAGCCCTATAATAAGAAACACAATATCACCCTTCCCAAGCTGTCCTGCTGGCTGCATCGATGAGAGGAGCGACTGCACTTGCCTCGGGTTGCTTAATGCCTGCATCAGTGAGGTCGGGCTGGAGGCGGCTAGCGACGCTAGTTGCGCTGTCGTTGTCGCCACGACCTTGACTCTGGACTCGTTGTTGATTGTTGACGTGAAGCCCGGAGGTAGCTGGATATCCGCTACTAAGCCTTTAACGGTTGAGTAGTCAACGTTCCTTAATGCCACGTACATCACGTTACCGTATGTGCCTGGCTGAGCAGGAGCACCAGCCCAACCGGTCGTGATTACTTCTATCCCATGCTTCACTTGATTAATCCTTAGCGTTACTGTGAAGTTCTCTCGTTTAAATATTGATGCCCCACCTGTGGAGACTACGTACCGAAGTACTAACGTGGCGTTGTAGGTTCCGGGGGTGACGTCCTTACCTACGTCTAGGGTGAATGTGAGCGTGGTGTCCTGGTCGCTTGGTACTGGGCCCGGCACGTACACCTTATTAAGTCCTCTATGCGGTGTTATCCCTGAGGGTAGGTTCGTTAAGTAAGCATCTAGTGACACGACATTGAATGGGTAGTGATTAGCTATTGTCACGTCGTAGGTCGCGCCTTCCGTGTCGGGGTAGACTGGCTGTGAGTTGCTCCAGTCAGCACTCACTAACTCTATATTACCTAGGTGTTGGGCGGCGTACACAGATATGTCTAAGTATGTGTGGAACGACTTCCTCCTCACTATGAATGCGCCGTAGTCACTGATGACGTACCTGACGTTTATTTCGAGGGCGAGTTTCCCGCGCATCACTTTCCCCAGGTCGGCGTAAGTGGTTAGGCGGCAAGCACCTCCAGCACCTAAGCTTGCGGAGCAGATGCCGGCATTATCGAGTAGCTTCACGGAGGTATTCGGCGTGGTTACCCTGACGAAGACGTCGGAGGCTGCATACCTTCCAAGGTTTGTTAGCTCTACGTGTATTGGTGCGAGGCGCTCGCCTCCGTAAGTGGTTGTCGGTGTTGTTGTGCCCCACCAAGCCTTGCTTAGGGTTAGATTGGGTTCGAACTCGCTTGGCGACTTGATAGCTAGCGTTATGTTGAAGTCCTTGCTGGCGTAGAGGTACGTGCCTCCAGCGCTCACTACGTAAGTGGTGTGGAGCACCGCCCTGTACGTGCCTGGCTTAACGTTACTCCCTATGTTGAACGTTAAATCTATAGTGCACGTGCTCCCGGGCGTGACACCATTAAGGCACGTGCCCCCATACGACGTTAGGTTAAAGCCCTCTGGAACCGTTATGTTCGGTATTATCGTCGTTATCGCGTTCTGGCCTAGGTTAGCTAGCCTCAACTCAAGCGTTAATCCCCTAGCCGTTGGGAGGGCTTCCGCGTCGGCCCCCCTCCAAACCCAGCGTTGGCTAACTAACCTGAGGATGTCCTCCGTTACTGGCTTGGCATACACGCTAAGCTCGACATTGGATACGTACTCGGCCCCCCTGTACGTTGCTACGATACTCAGTACTAGCCTGAAGCTAAGGGTTGAGGGGTTCTTCAGCGACATGTTGATGTTGCTGAACCTTAGCGTGAATACCCCTCCGAATGATACTGGTGTGGAGTATGTTGTTGTTACGTAGTTCCTCCCGTCCCTAGCCACTAGTCCCTTCGGTAGATAGAGGGTGGCGACGACGTCCTGTATTGTTGATTGGTCTAGGTTCTGTAGTGTCACGTAAACTGTAACGCCTCGTGAGTTGGGGTATGTTGCGCCTGAGGACCAACCAGCATCGACAATACTTATGTAGGGTTTCGGCGGCGTTGAAACCTCCAGCCTAACCAGTAGTGCCGTGCCGTACCTATACGTGACTCCGTCCTCCGTCG
Source organism: Desulfurococcales archaeon (assembly GCA_027002995.1). Taxonomy (GTDB): domain Archaea; phylum Thermoproteota; class Thermoprotei_A; order Sulfolobales; family NBVN01; genus WAOL01. Next base: position 17,377 of record JALWZB010000012.1, on the reverse strand, counting down.
CAGCGTTTATGTCTAGGTCAAGTGGGGCATTGTAGGTTCCTGGTTTGGTCTGCACCGGTATGTCTATGTTGTTGAAGGTTAGTGTTGCCTCATCGCCTGAACCTATAGTTGGGAGGTCCACCTTAATCTCCGAGGGCTTGAAGGGTGATGGCAGGATCAGTGTGGCGGTACCGCCTCTGACGTCCGTGTCACCGTAGTTCCTTATCTTCACGTACAGCGTGGCTCCGGATGTCCCAGGGTACACGTTTGTTGATCCCCACCACTCATCAATTACTCTCAGATCCACTGGCGGGTAGTTGTACACGGTTATGTTAGCGTCTATTATCGCGTACTTCCTCACAGGACCTGTGGGAGCGTCGAGCGTGTAAGATACATTAACAGTTATTGGGTAAGTTCCAGGACTTACCGAGTCGTTTATGTTGACCTGCGTCTCGAGCCTGAAGGTTTCCCCGCTTACGTACGTTGTCTTATACTTGCCGTTCAGGTCTGTTGCCTCGACGCAGTACCCGTAGTTCTGCGTTGGTGTTATGCCGTTGGGGAACGTGAAGCATCCTTGCACGTAGCTTATGTTGTATGCCTCATCGTTCCTTATGTCCAGCACTATGGTTACTCCCTTGCTTCCGGGGTAGACCTTCTTCGTCCCCGCTGATGAGTAAACACTTTCCTCTACTAACGTGAGGTTACCTGCAGCGTAAACTACACTGAATGCCAAGAAAACTAGCTGAGCTATTATGAGTGACGTGAGTACCAACGTGCCCGCCTTAGTGATGATCGCGCCATTGCGCATACCTCAGCACCTATGTGAAAAGTACCGGGGGGTGAATATGTTTTTCGGAAATATGTCTGAATACGACACCTTGCTTACCGACCTATTGTTTTCATCAGTCCTTAAGCGTATTAAGGATACATTTATCTGGGTCGGGTTCCTCCTCACCCACGATCCTGCCATCGCGTAGGAGGAGAATCCTCTCGGCACAATGACCGACCTCTGGGTCATGAGTAACGACTATTACGGTCTGTCCTGCCGCGTTGATTTTCCTAAAGGTCTGCACCACCACCTTCGAAGCCTTCCTGTCTAGGGCTCCCGTGGGCTCATCGGCTAACAGTATTGCTGGCCTGTTAACTAATGCCCTAGCAATAGCTACCCTCTGCTGCTGACCGCCAGAGAGCTGCGTGGGCTTCTTTTTAAGCCAAGATACGTCCCCTCCAGCCATCCTCAGGGCCTCAACAACCATTTTCTTCCTCAGCTTCCTCGGCACGCCGCGCGGTATTAGCGGGAGCTCAATGTTCTCATACACTGTTAGCCTAGCTATTAAGTTGAATTGCTGGAACACAAACCCTATCTTCCTGTTCCTAACTAGGGCTAGTTGCTTTCCCTTAAGCTTTGTTGCCGGTATCCCGTCAATTATGATCTCACCCGAGGTTGGTTTGTCGAGTAAGCCAATCATGTTGAGTAGTGTTGATTTACCAGAACCTGAGGGCCCCATTATTGATACGTACTCTCCCTTCCTAACAACCATGTTGACTCCTCGTAAACCCCACGTGATTATTTCCCCGACCTTGTACGCCTTCTTCACATCCTTGAGGATCACTATCGCCCTTCCTTTCTCGTCCATGTTCTCGCCTGAGTGTGGTTTTCCCCTCAGAATTTAATTTGTTTTGGAGAGAGTGTAAGTGTTCGCTAGTACTAAGGTAAGAAACTGTTGTTAAGTTATTCTTTTAAACACTTTATCACAATAATAATAGAGGGAATCATTGAGTGATACCCCAACACGGAGACAACGCGGTGTTCAGCGTTGATTGAAGCCCTAATAATCACTAATGCGGTCACACCCACACCACTAGATAATATCCCACTACCTTACATAATGCTAGACGGGATATGGGTAGGTAGCTTAGGGAACGGGCTCTCCGGAGAGACCGTGCTCATCTACATAGTAACGTTCATGGTGCTCGTCGTGCTGGCCATAGCACTCGCTACCCTAATAAGGTGTGAAATTGGGAGGGAAGGTGGCGAGGGTGAGGGAGGGAAGGGCACTCCTCCCTCCTCATCTCCTTCTTAATATCACTTTCAAGCACCGTTATTACGGACGCATTCATATTAAATCTTAGGTGTCCGTTGGATGAGCAGTAGCGGTAAGTTAATCCTTGTTTCCAATCGCCTGCCCGTCACGATCGTGAAGAAGGGTAACAGGCTTAGGCTCCAGCAGAGTACGGGAGGTTTAGCCACGGCTCTCGCGAGCCTTCACAAGGTGTTCGGCGGTGCTTGGGTTGGGTGGCCCGGGATAACCAGTGATAGGGTTGAGGGTAATGACTGGAGGAGGATCGAGGAGGAGTTAAGGCGTGAGGGCTTAATCCCTGTGCTCATCAGTGAGTCCCTGCTTGACGGATACTACAATGGTTTCGCCAATAGGACCTTATGGCCCCTCTTCCATTACTTCCCTCAATACACAGTGTTTGATGAGTCCTTCTGGAGAGCATACGTTAAGGTTAACGAGCTGTTTAAGGAGGTAGTGCTTTCCGTAGCTAAGCCTACCGACATAATATGGGTTCACGACTACCACTTAATGCTCCTCCCTAAGATGATCCGTGATGAGGTGCCTGACGCTACCATAGGCTTCTTCCTCCACATACCGTTCCCATCGTTCGAGCTTTTCAGAACCCTCCCGTGGAGGAGGGAGTTGCTGGAGGGTGTGCTCGGCGCTGACCTCATAGGCTTCCATAGTTACGACTACATGAGGCACTTCATGAGTAGCGTTAAGCGGGGCTTAAGCATTAACGTCGTCCTGAACACGATAAACTATGATGGTAGGCTCATCAGGGTTGACGCCTTCCCACTGGGCATAGATTATGAGAGGTTCAGGAAGGCTGTTCAGGATCCTAGGGTTAGGAGGAGGGCTGCGAGGATTAGGAAGAGATTGGGTAGGGCCAAGGTGATATTCTCTATTGATAGGCTAGACTACACTAAGGGAATAACGCAGAGGCTTGAGGCTTACGACCACTTCCTTGAGAAGTACCCTGAGTTTAGGGGTAAGGTAGTGTATGTGCTGGCCGTATCGCCCTCGAGGACGAGGGTCAAGCACTACACGGAACTTAAGCGCAGGATAGACGAGCTTGTCGGCATGATTAACGGGAAGTATGGGGAGGTGGGGTGGAACCCCATCTACTACCTGTACAGGTACATTAGCTTCGAGGAACTCCTAGCATATTACTTAGCGGCTGACGTGGCGTTCATACTTCCCTTAAGGGACGGCATGAACTTAGTTGCTAAGGAGTTCGTAGCTAGCAAAACCGACGGTAAGGGAGCCCTCATCCTAAGCGAGACCGCTGGAGCCGCCGCTGAGCTCGTTGAGGCCCTGATAGTTAACCCGAACAGTAAGGAGGAGGTTGCTGAGGCGCTCAGGAAGGCGGTAACGATGCACCCCAAGGAGCAGGAGAGGAGATTGAGGAGCATGCAAGAAAGGGTGCGTAGGTACAACCTCATGAGGTGGGCTAACGACTTCCTAGAGGGCCTAGCTGAGGCTAAGAAAGAGCAGATAAGGCTAAGAATGAACGTGCTTAAACCCAAGAACGTCGAGGAGATAGTTAAGCACTACTTGAGCGCCGGAAAGCGCCTCTTCCTCCTCGACTACGACGGCACGCTAGTACCCTTTGCCTCCAGGCCGGAGGAGGCCGTACCGGATGAGGGGGTTATCGAGTTACTCTCTAGGTTAGCGAGCACGGAAGGTAATGAGGTAGTGATCGTGAGTGGTAGGGATAAGAACACTCTGGACGAGTGGTTCGGTAACCTGCCCGTGGGTTTAGTGGCTGAGCACGGCGCCCTAGTGAAGCGTAAGGGAGGGAACTGGGAGGCGACCGTCCCTCAGGACCTGTCGTGGAAGGACGCAGTTAGGCAGGTTCTGGAGTACTACGTTGACAGGACTCCCGGCTCCTTCATTGAGGAGAAGGAGTTCTCGATCGTTTGGCATTACAGGAACGTTGACCCCGAACTAGCTGAGCTTAGGGCGAATGAGCTTAAGGACACGCTCTCAGGAATAATTCAGGGATCTAAGCTCGCCGTACTCCAGGGAAGTAAGGTCATTGAGGTTAGGCACGCCGACGTCAATAAAGGCGTTGCCGTGAGGAGGTGGCTTGACGAGGGTGGCTGGGACTTCATACTCGCTGCCGGGGATGACTGGACGGATGAGGACATGTTTAAGGTCCTGCCAAGCAACGCGTACTCAATTAAGGTAGGCATAGAGGCGACGGAAGCCCGCTTTAATGTCCCCTCCTACGAGGATGTTAGGAGGGTGCTCAACACGTTAATTAATGCTGGACACCGCGAGGGTTGAGGCTAAATGTCTAGGGTATTAACGGTGCTAGCTCACGGCGACTCTGATGGAGTCGCGTCTGCCGCGCTAGTAGTTGCTGCGTTAGGTAGGAGATACGGCACTGTTGACGTGAGGTTTACACATCCTGTTGGTCTCTTAAGTGACTTCAGGGAATTCGCAAGAGGCGACATCGTAATAGTTGATATAGCGTTAAGCGAGGCCCACGCCATCACCATAGCGCGGGAATTCTCGAGATACCCCTTTAACATAACCTACATAGATCACCACCCGCCGCCAGTGGGCTTGAGCCTGAAGGAACTCAATGTAGAGCTAGTGAGGCCTAAGGGCAGTGAGGACGTCTCGTCCTCCGAGCTAACGTACAGGAAGTATGGTGGGCTCCTCCACCCAGATTACGATAGGGTGGCGCTTTACGGCGCCATAGGGGACTACGCTGATCAGTCACCGTGGGTTAAGGAGGCGCTAGAGAGATGGGATAAAAGGCAAGTGTACTTCGAGGCGGGAATACTTGTTCAGGGACTTGAAGGCTCTAGAGGAATGCATGACTTCAAAAGGCATATTGTGGAGCACCTCTCAAAGAATCGTCGTCCATCTCAGCTTAGTGAGTTGCTCGTGAGGGCACTCATACAGGCAGTTAATAATGAGGAGCTACATGCGTGGGTCGAGAAGAACGTTAAGGTGGTGGGTAGGGTGGCCTACGTAATTAACCCGCCCGGAAGCATCAGTGTGGCCGCAACCTACGCGAAGGGCGTTACTAGGTCGCCCGTAGGGATAGCGGTGGAGGAGAGGGGTAACACGTACGTGATGAGCTTGAGGGCTAACTCTAAGGAAATAAACCTGGATAGGGTTCTGAGGGAAGTCACGCCACACTTAGGCGGGAGTGGCGGTGGCCACCCGAGCGCTGCCGGGGCTAGGATACCTAAGCATCAGTTCATGAAGTTAATTCAGGTGCTGAATGAGAGGTTAGGGTGGGTTGGTGGCGAGGATTAAGTACGTGACCTTCGATTGTTACGGGACGCTCTTCGACTGGAGGCATGGTATCGGGTCTGTTCTTGAGTACGTCCTGCGGGAGCCTAAGGACGATGCTCTGCGGGAGTTCTTCAAGGTTGAGCGGACCATGATCACGCGCCCGGGATTTAGGAGGTACTCTGACGTACTTAAGGACGTGCTTAAGGAACTCATGCGTCGTAAGGGCCTACAGTACAGGGAGGTGTACGGGGAAGCGCTTGTGGTTGGGTTCGCTAAGTCCCCGCCCTTCCCCGACCTGGTCCCAGGCCTTAAGGCTCTTAGGCTAGCTGGTTACGGTGTGGCTATAATCTCAAACACTGAGCGACGCTTAATCGAGGTAACCTTAAGCGGGGTTGACAAGCTTATTGATAACGTCATTACTGCCGAGGACCTTGGTAGGTATAAGCCCGATGAGGAGGCCTTTGTTAGGGCTCTCAAGTTGCTTGGTGTTAAGGCAGATGAGGTGGTGCATGTGTCCGCCTACACGTACTACGACCTAATACCGGCGTCTAAGTTAGGGATAAGGACGGTCTTGGTTGATCGGGGGTACGGTGAGGAGTGGGGCCTTAAGGTCTTATCCCTTGAGGAGCTTGCCTCCATGCTTGATCATGCCTCACGTTAGCTTCACGTGCCTGGCCCGCCCCCGCCCACGTTGGGGCTTCCGGCACCAACCCAGTTCTTACATACGATGGAGAGGTACCTAGGTATTAGCTTGCCGTTCTCGCCGTACCAGTACCAGTACACTGACACCCAGTATGCCGGTTCCTTAACTCCCTTAGCTAAGTGTATGACGTCCTTCATCCAGGGCACACTTACGTCAGCGACTATGCCGTTTTCGCTTAGCTTGTAGGTTATGCTGATCCTCACACCCTCACCTGGTTCTAGTAGCATCGCGTTGCTTATGTTGTCCTGCGTTAAGCGGTACTTTTTGACGATGCATGAGACACGGCCTGTGGAGGTCTCGACGCATACGCTTATGTTCGGCGTTATTGCACGTACTGGCTCCTTAGCGGTGTTTATTGCTAGGAGCGTTATTTCGTTGCCTTCACACTTGAGAGTCTTCACGCCGAAGGCCGCGTTGCTGGTTGAGGGTATGCAGTATCTCCCCGAGGTTGGGGCTACGTACGCGAAGTAAAGGTAAGCAAGGGCTATGACTACTGCCGCGACTATGGCGAGGAATATGGCGTCACCCTTCTTCATGGAAGCTCACCGACAGTGCCAAGGAGAAGTAAGCTCGGAGTCCCTAAAACTCTTCCGGCGTCACTCTCTCCTCGGGCTTCTCGAGAGCTTCCTTTGACCACGCCCTCTCTAAGGGATCGTAGTTCCAGTAGGGAAGCACGTACTCTTCCGCAATGTTCGTTAAGTCATAAACTATGTAGTCCACGCAGGCGGATCCCTGCCTTAACTCCACGTACTTCCTTATTAGTGGCGCGTATTTCTCCCTCACGGCTAGCGTAACGAAGACCGTCTCGTACCCCACACCGACCTCAACGGAGTAAAGATACTTCATGTATTCCTCTACTATGCGCATTGCCTTACTATGGGTTTCTGCCTTAATCACTAGGATTACCCTAGTGCTCGTTGGTTGAGGTACGTCTAGGACGGTTCCTCTAAGCACGCTGGCTTCCTTGAGTGCTTGAAGGTGCTTAGCTATCTTCCTGCGTGGGTGCTTCGTCCGCCACCTGAGTCTAGCTAGTTCAGTGTCCTTTATCAGGGCGTCCCTCTCAAGAACTGAGAGTATGAAGAGGGCGGCATGGCTTGGGGGCCTATCATTGACTGGGTAGTCCAGCACGTAAAACCTGGGGTGATCGTGAAGCATTTTGAGGGCCAGCCTAGGTGAGGGGAAGTCACCTACCCAGTAGTACTCGTAGCTTGGGCGTGCGAAGAAGAGTTCCTCGAATGCATAGGTGACCGCGTTACTTGATACCTTACGTACTTCCTCTATTATGAAGTCAGGACCCAGTAGCCTTGGGTATCTGTAGATCGTTACTGAGCCCGCACCAGTATGTATGTGCCTGAATACCCACTCCTTCTTAGGTGGGTTATCCACGTACCGTCCGTGTTTAACGAGTAGGAGCGAGAGTCCCAAGGCTGAGTGACTGTAGTCTGCCTTGAACCTCACGCCGATGCTGGAGAGCCATCTGAGGTAGCTCATACTTCTCTTCTCCGGTATCCCGGCGTTGCTTGCTATAGTAGCTACATCTAGCGGTGGTGGAGTTCTCCTCAGCACGTCCATGAATCTGAGTACTTCAGGCCTCCTCTCTACACCCTTAATGAACTTCACAAATCTTTCAATACTGTCTTCCACGAACCATCCTTTCTCGCCCGCACCCTGCAGCATGCTCACCCAGCGGTATTAGTATAATATTGACCCCCGCATCTAAGGAATTCATTACATTGCCAATTAATTAATTACTTTGCCAAACCTTGATAACAGATATAATCCAGTATCCGAGGAATTATTGTGATGCTGATGCGTACTACCCGCGATAGTATGTTCGTGGCGCGGGAAGCCTTAATTCCGGTGGACTCACCTTTAATACTCCCCAGCGGATTACTACGTAAGAGCTCCGCATTCAATTCCTGCGGTGATGCTTATGCCGCGTAACCTATTGGAAGTGAGGTCGCTGAGGGTTCTGTATAAAGTTCATAGAGGTGATGTAAAAGCAGTTGATAACGTCGACTTAAGTGTGAGAGAAGGTGAAATCCTCGGTGTCGTTGGGGAGTCAGGGAGCGGTAAATCAACTCTCGCACTCGCTATTCTTCGGCTACTCCCCAAGACAGCACGCATCGCTAATGGCCACATATACTATAAGGGTGAGGTTGACCTAGCACATAGTCCTGAGAACAAGTTGAAGGAGGTTAGGTGGAAGGAGATCTCACTAATACCTCAGGCAGCCCTTAACGCCTTGAACCCCACGCTCAAGATCGTGGATCACTTCCTGGAGACCGCTAGGGCGCACGGCGTTCACGATAGGAAGTGGGTTATTGAGAGGGCAAGTAAGCTCCTCAGCCTCCTCCGCCTAGAGCCTGATAGGGTGCTTAAGTCATACCCTCACGAGCTTAGCGGTGGGATGAAGCAGAGGGTGTTAATAGCTCTAGCGATGCTTCTCGAGCCAACCATGTTAATACTGGACGAGCCGACCACCGCCTTAGACGTTCTGACGCAGAGGTTTATTCTTGACCTTCTCAAGGACCTTCACGCGAAGACAAACATAACGATGATGTTCATAACGCACGACATTGCCGTGATAGCCGATATAGCGGATAGGATGGCCGTGATGTACGCTGGTAAGGTTATGGAGGTCGGTGACGTCTACACGGTATTCAAGGAGCCGAAGCACCCGTACTCAATAGCCCTCATGAAGTCCATACCAAGCCTAACCGGTAGTGTTGAAGAGATGAGATCCATCCCAGGAACGCTGCCGGACCTCGTGAACCCGCCGCCGGGGTGCAGGTTCTGGCCTAGGTGCCCGCACGCCATGGACATATGCAAGAAGGAGGAACCACCTACAGTGGAGCTCAAGCCTGGTCACTTGGTTTCTTGCTGGTTGCACGCTAGGAGGTGATCGCAGTGTCTTCCGAACCGCCTCTCATGGAGGTTAGGAACCTCAGGGTGTACTACCCTGTTAGGAAGGGAATCTTCGGCGGCGTAGCCTACGTTAAGGCAGTAGATGGTGTGGACCTCGTGCTCAATAAGGGTGACATATTCACCCTCGTCGGTGAGTCTGGTTGCGGTAAGACAACCCTAGGTAAAACCATTGTGGGGTTAGTGAGGCCCACTGGCGGCGAGATACTCTATAAGGGCAAGAACATATTGAAGCTGAGCAAGCGTGAGTACCTGGAGTACCGGAGGAACGTGCAGATAATTCACCAGGATCCCTTCTCGTCCCTTAACCCAACTAAGACCGTGTTCCAGACCCTTTCCTTCCCGTTAAAGAGATGGGGCATAGCTAGGAGCAGGAGGGACTTAATAGAGAAGGTATCGGAGCTCCTCAGCCTAGTTGGGCTTGAGCCCCCTGAGGACTTCCTCTTCAAGTACCCACACCAGCTTTCCGGAGGTCAGAGGCAGAGGGTAGTGGTTGCTAGGGCAATAAGCGTTAATCCCGAGCTAATAATGGCTGACGAGCCCATAACCATGATCGACGTCTCCCTCAGAATAGGTATACTTGACCTCCTCCTGGATCTGCAGAAGAGGTTCAACACCGCCTACCTATTCATAACCCACGACTTCGGCGCCGCAAGGTACTTCGCCGCTAAGGGAGGCGGGCTCATAGCGGTGATGTACTTAGGCAAAATAGTTGAGGTTGGGCCGGCTGAGGACGTCATTCACGACCCGCTCCACCCCTACACTAAGGTGCTGATGTCCGCCGTGCCCGTCCCTGACCCGGAGCTGTCAAGGAAGAAGAAGCTACTCAAGCTGAAAAGCCTCGACATACCGAGCCCCATGAACCCGCCGCCGGGGTGCAGGTTCAACACGAGGTGCCCGTTCTCCAAGCCTAAGTGTGAGAAGGAAGAGCCACCGCTTGTTGAGGTTAGGAAGAAGCACTGGGCCGCGTGCTGGCTCTACACCTCGTGAGCAACGCGTTTTTAACCGACGCTAATACTCCCTTACCTTAGGAGGGAAAGCTGATGCACCCCATGCTTTACAGGAGCTTGCTTGCGGTCGCCATGAGCTTCCTGGTTCTTGCCTTCATAGCCTACCCCTTCATAAGGCCTGGTAGCGCGCCCTTCATAGCTAACACCTTAGGTGTTATCTTACTCCTCATATTCATCGTCGGGATAACGATTGAGTACAAAAGACAGCATCGTGGCGGTTAAGCCTTACGGCACCTGAGCCCTGGCTCTGCGCAGATAAACTTGGAGAACCTGAACCTGGTAAAAACTTGACTTGGTTTAAACTTCGGTCCTTAACCTTGGGTTGAACATCTCGTCGATCGCGTAGGAGAACAGTATCAAGCCGGTCTGGAAGCCCACGATCGCTATTATAGGGGCTAAGATGTAGTGGATCGTGCTTAAGCTACTTAATGCTCCCTGCGTGTAGGCCCAGTTCAGCATTATTCCCCAGTTCACGGTGCTGAAGGGTAGCATGCCTAGGAAGTATAGACCTACTGATGAGTATATCGCACCTGTGGTCGCGAATATGAAGTTGATCGCTATGTAACTCATTATGTTGGGCATTATCTCCCGGAATACTATGTGCCTTGTTGGCAAACCTAACGCCCTAGCCGCCTCTATGAACTCACGGTTCCTCAGCGACAGAACCTGCGACCTAATGCTCCTAGCTAGTCCTGCCCACGCCGTAACGCTTAGTATGGCTCCGATTACGAAGGGGTTCGTGGACCTTATCACGGTGCTTAACACGATAAGTAAGGGTAAGCCTGGAATGACCATGACTATGTCGGTTGCTGTCATTAATCCCGCATCAACCTTACCTCCGAGGAAACCAGCAACCATACCCACCGTAATGCCCACTATCGTAGTTATGAAACCTGCGGTGAACGCTATCTGGAGAATTGATGGTGCTCCCCATACTATCTCAGACCATATGTCCGCACCGAAGTAATCGCATCCAAGTGGATGCGCTAGGGAGGGCGGCCACTTGAAGAGCGTTGGCGGGAGGTATATTGGGCAGGTGTAGTTCTTCGGGTAAGGAATTATGTGCGGCCCCACCACAGCCATGATTATGTAGCCCAACGTGATTATGAAGCCTGCAAGCGCTTTCTTATTCCTCACCAAGATTTTTGCCGGTATGACCACCCAGTCCTCGATGAATGACTTAATTATTTCCTTCATCGTTAGCGGTGGAGCTACTTCCTTACTCATCACCTACCCACCTCCCCACCTCTCCTTACTCTCGGGTCTAGGAATCCGTAGAGCATGTCGGCGAGGAATGTCCCTATGGCTACGGCGATCACTATTATGTCGAAGGCCCCGAGCATCAGGAACCAGTCCCTCTTAGTGATTGCTTGGTATAGCATGTAGCCGACGCCGGGGTAGCCGAAGATGTACTCTATGAATATCGAGCCACCGAACATGAAGCCTAGGCTGAGCATGAACTGCGTGAATATGGGTAGTATCGCGTTCTTGCCTACATAAGTAACGACGATTCTCCTTGAGGGCAGGCCACGCGCTTGAGCGTACGCTATGTAGTCCTCGCCAAGGACGCTGATAGTACTGCCCCTCATGCTTAAGGCCCAACCACCGAAGTTTATGAATACCCACGTGATTATGGGTAGTGCGGCATGCCATAAGACATCAGCCATGAACTGAAATGAGAAGCTTGGTTGCACGCTGTAGGCCCCGCCTGTGGGGAATAGGTTTAGTTGGAAGGCGAATATTATGAGGAATATTAGCGCTATGACGTATGCTGGGATGGACCTGATTATCGAGAAGGTAACCGCTAGGACACTATCGAACTTACTTCCGTGTTTATAAGCCATTAACATGCCTATGAGGATTCCTAAGCCGAAGCTAATCACCAGCGATGTCGCAACGACGAGCACAGTCCACGGTATGGCACTAGCAAGCAACTGCGTTACGGGCACACCTGTACTATAGGATATTGAGTAACCTAGGTTCCCTCTGAAGAAGTTGTACATGTACCTGAAGTACTGCTCCCATATTGGCCCCTTAGGCACGAAGGGCGTTGCCGCCTCAGCTATCCTTAACGCCGTGTCGTAGGGCATATATAGTTGCTGAACAAGCGCCATAGCCAGTGCTTGAATAGGGTTTCCGGGCATGCTCCTGACGACGAAGAACGTTATTGTTACCGCTACGTAAACAGTTAAGAAAGCCGAGATCGCGCGCTTTATGAACCAGCGCAATCCACAGCACCTCCATTCCTGTTGCAGGCGCTGAGTTCAGGTATTCTCCTGTCTGATTTCCGGATTGTAAGTGTAAAAATGTTAAGTGTTTTGTTTTGTGAATGTTCGGTGGAGAAAAACACTCTTATTACTTCCTTTTGGCCGCCCACCCAATTATTATACCGATTATCAGGCCTATGACTAGTAGGCCTCCGGCAATGCCCCAGTTAGTTGTTGTCTGTGTTACCGTGGTTGTCTGCACCTGTGTTTTCGTGACAGTTGTCGGCACGGTAGTGGTCTTGTACTGCGTTGTGATGACGGTCTTGCTCACAGTTACGGTGCCTGAGACGGTGGTGGTCTTCACGATGGTCTGCGCGGTGGTGACGGTGGTTGCGGTCGTGGTGGTCTTAGTCACGGTGGTGGTCGTGGGCACGGTTACGGTGACGCCCCAGTACTTCGGGTTCGGAACAACCATGCCGTGAGTTATCATGAACGCTAGGGCCTCTAGGTGGCCTCCACCAGCGTTTAGCCAGACGTCATAGTTAGTCTTCGGGTCAGGCCAGATGAAGTGCTCCTTATTGTAGAACAGTATCAGCCTCTTCTCAGCGATTGGGTACTCAGGTAACCACTGGTTCGCCGCGATGGCTAGCTCCTCAGCCGCTTTCTTCTGCTCGTCCTCATCGAAGGAGGTGGCAAGCACGTTCACTAGCTCAGTGGCGTTGATCTTTGTATTGAAGTACTTGATCTCAACGTTATCGAAGAACTTCTTGAACTCCTCACCCTGCACTATTGACCTTGGCCTGTTGTTGACCTCAATGAACATCCTGTGGAATGCCTTCCACGGGTAGACCATCCACGCACCGTAGAAATCAATGGCTAAGTCATAGTTGCCGCCTAGGTACCACTGGTCGCTCCAGTAGCTGGGTGACTCAGGTGTCGAGAGTGATACCTGAATGCCGAAGGACTTAAGCTCCTGCGCTATTTCGTTGGCGGCAGCGTCCCAGTCAGTCCAGCCTCCTGGAGCGATCATTGTTAGCTTGAATGGCTGGCCGTCGGGCGTGTACCATACGCCATTCTTTAAGGTGAAGCCAGCCTTCTCCATTAACTCCTTGGCTTTGTTGAGGTCGTAACTGTAGGTGTCGAATACACCCTTCTTGATTAGGTCACCAACCCATTCCTTCTCGGCAACGCTTAGGATGCCTATCGGGTACTTAGCTGGCGTGAATAGACCAGCTCCTGCTGCCTCAGCGACCTTAGTCCTGTTAATTGCATGCGCTATTGCTTGCCTTACGTACGGGTTAGCTAGCCACTTGTTCTTGAAGTTGAAGACTAGGGCGAATCCTGAGAGGTCGTAGATCTTCACTATGCCTGCGAACGGCTTCTGGAGTAATGAGTTAAGCACCTGCGGAGGCATCATGAAGCAGTCGTAGTCTAGTTTACCAGCCTCGTAGTACTGCCATCCTACCTGGTTGCTGGTGATGTAGGGCATGACGACCTTATCGATGAAGACCATGTCCTTGTTCCAGTACTTGTCGAACTTAACTAGCACTACTTCCTTGCTGGTTATTGACTGGAACTTGAACGGACCGGTACCAACTATGGTCTTAGGCTCGAACTTCATTAGGTCCTGCAGGATGCTCTTGTACTGGTCCGGTGATGCCTTAGCAATCTGCTCAGCCCACTTGCCATAGATGTGGTATGGGCCAACGATCTGGCCGTCCTGCCATAGGAGGTACCACAGTAATAGGTAGGCCCAGTGCTTTACGTGGAAGATCACGGTGTAGTCGTCTGGGGTCTCAATCTTGTCGATGTAGTTCCATACCGGCCTACCCATAGCCTTATAGATCATGAACGTTGTCCAGACGTCCTTGGAGGTGAACGGGTAGCCATCATGCCAGTACACGCCCTTCCTTAAGTGGACAACAATCTCATTCTGATCCTTCTTTATCTCCCAACTAACTGCTAGCTCAGGTATGAACTTATTGGGAACCTTATCCCAGAACGCTAGTCTCTCATAAATCAGGCCTGGTATTTTGATCGCTCCGGGCGCGAACGGGTTGAAGCGTCTCTGAGGTGGTGGTTGCCACCAACCATGCGTGTATAGCACTACCTCCTTCTTTTGGGCGTTCATTACTGGTGCTAGGGCGGATAGGGCAACTACGACCAATATTGCTAATGATATGAGGGCTATTGCTTTCCTCATGACCAACGCACCCCGCTAGGGGATACCCTTCGGGTTTTACTTACTGCCGGATGTAATTAAATTTTACTACTAGTAATAGTACCTGTGTGATAGGTAAGTACCGTCCTGGGGTATTCCCTATGTTAGTGCACATGAATATGTTAACCAGTACAGCCGATAATATTCGCTAATCGAAAATCATGTGTAATTATCTAAAAGAAAGTTAAATTAAATTATTTACAGAACTACCTAAGTAGTTCAACACATTAGCAATTACCGCTAGGGTTCTCAGCCCTAGCTTTGGATTTCCCCACCTGAGTAATTCTAATGATTTCCCCTATTTCTTCCTCAGTACCTCTACTTCTATGGTTTCTGCCTCGATGTCCTCAAGATATGCTTCCCAGCCACCAACTGTCACTATATCTTTAGGTGTTTTTACGTAGAGCCTAGTTACGCCATCCCCTAAGCTCCCTGCCTGTATTCTCTCGATGTCGCCTATGATCACGACGTTCTTTCGTGTTTTTGTATCTATTCCTTTGACCTTAACGCGTACTGCGTACCTCTTGTCGAGCGCCAAGTCTATGTAGTCCGTAGCCCTGGGGAGGAAGACGAAGCGCCTCCTATCTCCTAGCTTGGGTTCCTCTACTTGCAGGATCCTACTATGATCCCTGAGGACAAAGAGGTAGTACTCCCCTAACATATGTATTAGGAATTTGTTTTCCGTAAAGAATCCTAGCGGTGCCGGGGGCTCTGGCTCCCACCACCTAGGCACCACCACTAACCTTCTGCGATCGGCTATCAGCACGGTGGGCCCCCTGATTATTTTCCTCCGTATTTCATTGAAGAGTTTCTCGGCTTCCCTGCATTCATCGTACAGTATGGCACATTTGGAGACCTCACGCGGTATGAACTCTATTAGCTCTCGGTACCTTCTTAGCGTGTGGCAGTAGCCTGCGAAGAGGAACTCGTACTTTGCTTCCTTTATGAGGTTCTCAATTGCTGTGTCGATAGATAATATGCTCTCAAGCCTCACTATGTCCGCGACGGACTCATTCCTCTCCCGGTACGCCGTGAATATACTGAGTATGCTTGAGTACGTGTTCTCCAGCTCCCTCACCTTCTGCTCAACGAGCTTCCTCAGCGACGTAGGTGGGTCGAGCGCGTAGTACCTCGCTGGGTGTCCTTCAGCAACCACCACCAATCCTCTGCGCTCGAGCCTCCTAACCACGTCATATACCCTGGGCTGAGGTATGCCAGCTTTCTTCGCTAGCTCCGTGCTTGTCATGGAGCCGTACTTCAGTAAAGCAACGTATGCTTTAGCCTCATACGAACTTAAGCCGAATTTCCTTAGCTCTTTTTCTATGGATTCAATCACTCCCTACACCACCCTCGGGCTGAGCCTATGTTGCTTTCAAGCCCTTAGGGATCCGCACTAAAGCCATAGATTAATTTCCGTAATCTGCTTAAAAGGTGTTTGCTAATCCTTAACAATGCATTAACACGTCATGGTGAAAGCAAGAAAGATAAAAAGGGCTGACCCTCTGGCAAGGGGATGTGATTCATGCATTCTCTTACTAGGATTAAATTAAGTAGGAAGAAAATGAGGGTTAATGCCCTAGCATGTATAGGTGCACGAAGTTTATGTAGATGCCAGCAACCGTTGCTGTGCCTATCACGCCAGCGACGTTGGGTCCCATGGCGTTCATTATTATGTAGTTTCCTGGGTCAACTCTGGAAACCTCCCTCTGAACAACCCTAGCAGACATGGGTACCGCCGATACTCCAGCAGCCCCTATTGCCGGGTTGACCTTACCTCTCGTTGCGAAGTACATTATCTCCCCGAACACCACGCCGCCGACTGTTGACGCCATGAACGCTATTAACCCCCATAGGAAGGTTAGCGCGAACATCTTCAGGAATTGCAGAGGCGTTATCCCCATGATCTTGGAGTAATAATTAATCATGTCAACACTCATCGTGCCGCCCACAGTTACGGTGAGGAGGATTATGAGGATGTTCATTAACTCGTTAGCGGAGGTCTTAACCAGCCTCTCAAGCAATTCAGTGACGCCGGACTCCTTCATTAGGTTGCCTAGAGCAAGCATACCGACTATAGGTATGGCTCTAGGCACGAGTAGGGCGGTGACTATTATTAGAAGCACCGGGAATATTAGTGCCTCAAGGTCACTCACCTTTCTGGGAGGCTTCATCCTCACCGCTCTATGCTTCTTCGGGAGTAACCTGATTATCGGGGGCTGTATTATTGGGACTAAGGACATGTAGGTGTAAGCAGCTAACGCCACAGGCCCTAAGATCTCGGGGGCTAGCTTAACGGCCGTGTATATCGTTGTAGGGCCATCAGCCCCTCCTATAATCCCTATGGTTGCTGACTCACCCAAGTTGAAACCCATGTATAGTGCACCCATCATCGATACAAAAACACCAAGCTGGGCGGCGGCACCCAGTATGAAGGTGTATGGCTGGGCTAGTAGGGGTCGGAAATCTATCATGGCACCTAAGCACAGGAAGATGAGGAGTGGAATTATCTCGGTCTCTATGAGTAATTTGTAAATAATGAATAAGGGTCCTGCCGCCTCAGAACCTCCCCCGAAGATATTTCCTGGACTCATTAAGTGCGCTCCAGGGATATTTGCTAGAATCATACCGACGCCTATGCCTGTGAGGAGGAGGGGTTCTATCCTCTTCCGTAGGGCTAGGTAGACAAAGAGAAACCCTATCCCCATGAACAGTACTCTTAGTGGTTCGTGGGCCAGCAGCACCAGCCCCGTCGTCCTTAGGAATTGCATGAAGGCCGTCACTATGTCCACTACTCCTCACCTCACTCTATTACTACGAGCACGTCACCAGTGTTCACCGCGTCACCCGGCTTAACGCGTACTTCCTTCACGATGCCGTCGGACTCAGCGTATATTTCTACCTCCATCTTCATTGACTCCACAGTAAGCACAACGTCCCCTTTCTTGACCTTATCGCCGGGCTTTACGAGAACCTTAAGAACCTTTCCAGGTAGTTGAGCCACTATGGTCTTACCG
>JALWZB010000011.1 GCA_027002995.1 Desulfurococcales archaeon | reverse complement strand
ACGCCCTACTTAAGGCGTGGAGCGAGGGTTGGTTGGCCGCGAAGCTAACGCGTGAGGGTTTGAGGCCCTTGGTTAGGGGCCTTAAAGCTAGTATTGGTTGAGCCCACCACAGGGTTAGGGCGTGCTTAAGTCTTGAACGTTGTTGATGTTCCCTCCCTTGCGTTACTGGCCTTCGGCTGTTTAATGGCCGTGCCTGCGGGTAGGGGCGTGCTGGGTTGCCCACGTACTTCGTATTAATGATGTCGTGTGCGTTTAACGTGGCTGCTTTTGTGTTGCCTAAGCTGTTCACGCTCCCGATTCAGGTGGTTGTGAGCGGCTTCGACGTTGTGGGTGTAGTTGGAGGCTTAGCCGTAACCACTTTAACTCATGCTAACTCATGCTAATTTCCTGTGTGGTCTTCCTTAGGAGGTATCGGGGGTGGCGAAGCCGTTAACACTGGAGGGTAGGATTGCTTAAGAAGTTCAGCGTAGGGTGGCGAGAATTGGAGACGCGTCGGTTAAGGCCCACGTGGCGGTGGAGGGTAGAGTTAGGGGCGCTGTTGACGGTGTTATGCGTAAGGCTCGTGAGGCGGTTGAGGGTGAGACAGGTGGGTGAGGATTAGCGTGTGTAGGTAGAAACAATTTTCTTAGTGTTTTAACGTATTACTTCCTCTTCTCTGGCCAGTAGTGCTCGCCGGGCTTCGGTCTGAACGGTGTTTCTATTCGAAGTCCTGACTCTCGTAAGATTGCTCTTAATATGGAGTGCGTGGTGAGTACACCGTAAACCATACACTCTCTGTCAGTAACTACCGCGTGTTGCGTTCCCTCACGCTCCATCAGAGCCACAGCCTCGGCCACGGTGTCGTCGGCGGGGACGCAGTGAGGAAGCCTATCCATTATGTCTCTTGCCTTAATCCTCCCTTCATCCTCTGGCCTGAGGCCGGAGCCCTTGATCAGTCTTCTGGGGCCTGTGAAAGGTATATGGTGCTTTGCTAGAGACGTTTGTCCAAGCAGTATGAGTATGTCGTCATACGTTATCAGGCCCTTGAGCCTACCCTTACTGTCTATCACTATGACGTAGTGCTTGCCCTGGAGGACTTGGTGGAGTATGTTACTCAGAGGGTCGTCCTCAACTACGTAGTCGTACATGGGGGTTAGGTCGCGGTACTTTCTGATGAAGTTCTTTACCTTCATGCCCAGCACTTTACTTGCTCCCTTCACGAGGGACTCAATCACGCTCACGTGGGGCGCCCGAAAAATAGTTACTGTACTGAAGATTAATTCCTTAGCTTTACGTGGAGGGCATAATGCTTTTAAAGTGCACCCTAAATTAAGGCTTGGTGTACAAGGTATGCACATACCGGACGGATTCCTCGACCTTCCCGTAATTGTGGTAACGTACGCTGTCGCGGTAACGTGGCTAGCCTACTCCTTCTACAAGGTAGGGAAGGGCGTGGGGAAGGACAAGCTATCAATGGTGCCAGTACTTGCTGCAGGGATATTCGTGGCGCAGATGCTGAACTGGCCCATACCCGGTGGGACGAGTCTGCACTTCGTCGGCGGCGCCTTAGCGGGGGTACTCCTAGGCCCTTACTTAGGTTCCATAGTGATATTCATTGTGCTCCTCGTGCAGTGCCTAATATTCCATGACGGAGGCATAACCGCGTTAGGAGCCAACGTACTCAACATGGGGATAGTAGATGTCCTAGTGGGGTATGCGACCTACGTCCTAGCCCTGAAGCTACTAGGGCCTGAGAGGAGGGCAAGGCTAATCGGTGCCTTCGTGGGCGGATGGTTAGGAATAACGTTAGCCGGGATAGTCTGTGGTCTTGAGATAGGGTACTCGTCAGCTTGCCCGTTCGGCATAGCGATCTCCGTGCCCGTAATGGGTGCGTGGCACGCCGCGCTAGGCGTGATCGAGGGCTTCATAACGGCGTTCGTGATAGACTACCTTAGGGTCAGGGCAGACATAATCCCGCAGGCAGACCTGCTCTCGGGGGTGGTGAGGAATGCTAAGCCGTAAGGCAGTAATCACGATCGTCGCGCTAATAATAATCAGCCCCCTGTTCGGTGTCATACTTGCTGACGCCGTAGGGTACCACGAACCCCTCGACGTCGCCGCCGAGAAGCTAGGGCTTAAGGACGTAACCGACAAACTCAACTGGACTCCATTCCTAGACTACAGCGTCCCCGGATTACCGGCAACGATAGGGTACATAATAAGCGGGTTCATAGGGGTCGCCGCGGTCCTCGGCCTAGGGTACCTCATCAAGGCAGTGCTGGGTAGGAAGTCTTGAGAGGCGCCACTCAAGCATACCTGGCTGGCTTAAGGGAGGTTTTAGCCGAGTTACTCAAGGAAAGTAATTCCGGGTTACTCACACCTTACTCAACCCCCGCAATCATCGCCCTAACCTTCACAGCCGCCCTAGCCCCTTCATGGTTATGCATGGTCCTCCCACCGATCATTGCCTTAGCCGCGCTGACCCTAAGCGCGTGGGGGAGTACTGCGGAGGAGCTTAAGGGCGCGGTAAAGCCTGTGGTTACGGTAGCGGCCTTCTCAGCCTTCGTCTCAACACCCCTCCTCCTCAGCAGGGACTTCAGTGATGC
>JALWZB010000010.1 GCA_027002995.1 Desulfurococcales archaeon | reverse complement strand
TCATCTAAGCTAATCCCGTCCTCAGGCATGGCGAAGATTGCTGACCCTCCCCCCGATATCAGCACTATTAGGATGTCGTTAGGCCCTACCTTCTCGGCTATACGCACACCTTCTGCCGCACCCTTAACGGAGTTCTCGTCAGGTATCGGGTGGCCCGCCTCAATCACTCTGAGCTTGCGTAGCTTCTCGCCGTACCCGTACTTAGTGACCGCCACTCCCTCAACTATTAGGTCCCCTAACACGTCTTCAACCGCCTTAGCCATCGGGCATGCCGCCTTACCGAAGGCCACCACGTAAACCTTACCCTCAACGCTGAATTCCTTCCCATAAACCCTGAGCTTGCCGTCCTCATAGCTTAACGCCTTCCTCACAGCAATGTAGGGATCCGAGTCCCTTAGTGCTGCCTCCATAATTTTCAAAGCGAGCTCCTTAGCCTTAATGTCCCCGCTAGCTAGGAGCTCCTTATACCTCCCCTTTAGCGCACCCTCACTCAACGTGATGATCCCTAAGCATTGATTGCGGGACACTCAAATAAATGGCTTCTAACTGATTACTGTGTTCACGGGCATCACTTCGTGTATATGTCACGCAGTTACTCCACGCGGTAGTAAAACAACGTTACGTTTTAATTCTTCCATCATGTCATTATGTATGACCGAGTTTATGGGGGGTTGATTCGGTGACGAACCCTGTATTCGGTAATAATGTCTTCAGCAAGGCAGTTGGATTTGATGAGGCCCCTAAGCTCCGGAAGTTCGAAACAACCGACATAGTCCGTAGGTTAGGTGTCATCACGCCGAGGAAGGTCGTACTCAGGAACTACCCTGTGGAGAACCCCACAGCAGTGTTTAACGCCGCAATCACAGTGAAGGGTGATAAGGCGTTCATCATCGCGAGGATAGTTATGGGGTACTTCCTCTACGTCTCAGCCATAGTTTCCATGGAGATACCTCTGCAGGAGATTTACGACGGCACAGTGTCCCGCAGAAGCTATGAGGCGAACATAGTTCTCTACCCCTCAACAAAGTACGATATTTGGGGAGCTGAAGACCCTAGGGTATATGAATTCGACGGCAAACTGTGCATGACGTACACTGGCAGAACCTCCGATTACTTTAAGCCTGTGGCTTCATGGGAACGCACCCTCCCAATAACCGCCATCCTCAACGGTGAGGGTGAGTGGTGCAGGAAGTACGCACACGTTATGCCTGAGTCACTGAGAAAGCACGTCATAAGTGATAAAGACGCGTTCCTAGCCCGCCTCGACAGTGAGGCAGTTTTCCTGCACAGGCCGCACATGGATGATAATTACCAGTACCTCACCGCCAGTAGGGTTAAGGAGGAGGGCTTAGTTCGTGAGGGATTCACTGAGCTTGAAGAGTATGGGACAACGTGGGTAATGCCTCACGCGTCCTTCGAGCTTAAGTTGGGGTGGTCAGCACCCATAATGAACCTTGGCTCAGATAAGGTGGTGGCGCTAGCCCACGGTGTGGATAATGACTTAGAGGTCTACCGGGCTCTCGCCATCCTCCTGAAGTACTCAAGGAGTGAGGGCTTCGTCGTGGAGGCGGTGACGCCCACCTACATCATGGAGCCTAGGAACCCGTCTGAGCTGTTTGGTGACAGGCCCTACACGATATTCCCGTGCGGCGTGTGGGTTGTTGATAAGGAGAAAGCCCTGGTGACTTACGGCGCCGGAGACTATATGGTGGGGATAGGGGAGCTGGACATAAACGAGTTGCTGGGCCTACTTGATAAGGGCAGGATCTACTGATCCGTCCCACAACTTTTTCCTTGATAGGGAAGAGCCTATAGAGCCTGCGGCTAGCCCTTAGGCTCGGCAACCACTACTTCATATTCTTTAAGCACGTTAACGTCGATGACTAGCCACTCACCCTCACCACGTGATTCTAACGTAGCGCCATTCTTGAGGGGTGCGCGCGCCACGAACTTGCTTGGGTCGCCGACACGTACTTTAATTGTGATGTTCGTGACTGGGATCACTTCCCGTGGGGGATGCACTGCCGCTGAGGTGCTGTAGCCCGGTATTGGTTGCTTTGTCCTCCCTATGCCTATGGCTTGGATTCTCTGGTTGTACGTGTGGTTGAGGAGATGTATGATTACCCTATCGCCCTGCCTGAAGTACTCGGTGCTGACGGTTTCCGGTGCCTCCACCTTCACTGGCGCGTCATCCTTGGCCACGTGTTTCACTGCGTTCATTATTAGGCGTCTATAGGTTGGTAGCCCGACGCGCCAGTAGTGCCTGCCTAACTGCCAAGTATAGTACGCAGACCTCCCCTTACCGTGAGTGCAGGTCATTATGGCTGGTAACTCGGTGGCTCCCGCGATGGCTGGTGGCGACCTCCCTAGTGTGTATTCGAAGCCCCACTCACTCGCTGGTAGCGCTACCCGCGCCACTACCTCAGCGTCACTCTTCACTATCGTGTGCCACCCCATGTGTGGGGCTACGCGTTCCCTGGTGAAGTCGTAGCTCATGTCACCCACGAGTATGGGTGCTTGATGCACGCCCTCGAGTAAGGGGTGCTTCTGATTTACTGGCGTGACGTACGTCCATGGTAGCTTAAGAAGCCCCCTGAACCTCGT
>JALWZB010000009.1:935-29071 GCA_027002995.1 Desulfurococcales archaeon | reverse complement strand
TAACCGATATACTAGACGAGATAAAGGAAATAGTTCGCAGAGCGTAGTCAGAGGCTCAATACATTCACTCCACATAAACTTCGTCGGATATACATGTGGTCGGAGCATTTCTCCTTTCTCCCTCTCCTGATAGCGGCTACTCTGACCCTTCAAACAGCTTGCAGAGATATAGACACGTATCATATCGCCACGGCCCGTCTGGCCTCCCACATACTCGTAAGCACTAATAAGGTCACAGCTGATAACGCGAAAAAGTACGGAATCGAAGCACACTATATCCCCGGCACAAACGACTACAATAAATATCAAAAAAGCCAAAACAACATCCTGAATCACATCTTGATATAATCCAGTCTCTTGTCCCATACATTGCCCTACAAGATATAAATGGATTAGAAATCGCCGTTCGCCCGAGAGTGATACTTTATGGTCCTTGATGTTTACTTGTTTTGTTATGCTGTAGGGAAAACTTATGGTTTTATCTGGATGGACACACGGCGTCAGCCTACCTAATAGCTCTGAAAGGTCTCAACCATAAATTTACATAAATGTTTTCAAAACCATTGAAAATGTTCCTGCCCCTAGCGCCCGATTATTTATATATTAGATGTAGTGAATGTGTAGATAGCAATACAAGTCTTAACCTATGAGTTTCCGCAACTACTGAAGATAACTCAGATGCTCGAATGAGTGAACAGTCTTGCTAGGGTGGGTTATGTCTCACTTCCACGTACTTAAACCTTGCCCGCGCTTTTTGGGTCTTAAAGCTATATGCTATGAGTATCTTATCCCCATCCTGAAGGTATTCCTCCATTACGCCAGTTCCTAGCCTCCTTGCTAGTTCTTTGTAGTGCGTACTTTGATCACATCTCCTGCCCATGAAGACTATTACCTTGTTATTTCCTCTCTCAATGATGGTACCGTTTAAGCTACCGTGATCCCTCACCTTCCAGGTGTTTTCTATTTCATCGTACACCAGCTCGCAGTGATGGCGGCTCACGTACTCATCATTAATTACTATGTCGCAAGCATTACTCCTCCCTATCACGTATCTTTGCCTGTCTGGCTCTAACTTAAACCGCTTCCCTAAACCCTCTAAGAAGAACTCCTTTTCCGTGACTACGTCTTTAAGCGAGGTTAGGAGGCTATCCATACTAGGCCGTTTGGTAGGGTCTTCTGCGAGGGCTCTTCGAACTGCTCTAGGTAACCTAACTCCGCATGCCCCAGCATTGGCGGGGGATTCACCACATACTAGATACACATAGAGGGAGGCTAAGGCGTAAACATCGCTCTCGTAGCACATCACACCCCTCCCCACCTGCTCCGGGGCGCTGAAGCCCGGAGTAAATCCCTTAGCCTCAACACACCTCCCTTCAAGCACCCGAAGCGCTGTTGAGAAGTCTGCTAACTTAGGCTCACCGTCATCGCCGATCAGTATGTTCGAAGGATTAACGTCCCCATGCACGTATCCATGCCTATGCATATGGCTTAAGGCACTACCTACCTTAATTAATAACCTCACGGCTTCCTTATGGGAAAAACGTTTCCCGTAAACCCCCACTATGTCCCTCAAGCTTCTCGGATAGTACTTAGTGACGATGGCTGGAAGATCGGCGAATCTATCACCATAATACTCGACCATATACCTATGCCCTTTCAACGCCTTAAGAACCTCAGCCTCCTCGATAATCCTCTCCGTAGCTCTATCACCACGGCAGTACAGCGTGATAGTTTCCACCTTGCCACGCCTTAAGTTATCCACCGCCTCCTCAAGCATTCTGTAAACGCATGGAGAAGTCTTAACCACCAACTCCCCAAGCCTGCGATGCCGAACCCTAAACACCACCACAGCGTTATTCCTACGTAAAAACCTAATACTGGACAGGTCAACATCATCAACGAAAAGCAAAACAGCTCCTCCCAAGCAACAATCGGAGACAAAAGATAAAAACTTAACAAATATAAGTATGGTCATAATACTCTATATTGGGACATAGGGAAATGATGATAAATAGTATAGAGGAACTGAAGAATCTCTTGAATTACCTGAGAGAAGAACTAACAAGTGATATCCGCTACAGTCATTGCCCAGCCTGTGGTAAAACAATATATGATTCATATTATAAAGAATGGAAAAATGGTCATGTGCCTTATTACAGCATTGAAGGTGGGAGAGTAAGGGTTGGATACAGATGTGGGAAATCGAACGACCCGATAATAATTTATGATATCTCCCTGAAGGAGTTTACTGAGGAGTTTAAGGGGGAGAAAACTAGGTATTTAGAGTAGGTTGCGCGTGATTTTCGAGGCAATGTTTTCTTTTTAGGATGGAACCTTGCTCTGGACTGCCCTAACGCGGTATTTTTGTCAGGTTTAATGCTTTTCCTCCGTGCTTAAGTCGTTGAGGAGTGACTGAGTGCTACATCATTGGTTGGGGTGGGGGTTGAGGTTCAGAGGTGGGAGTGCGGTTGCTTTGCTGTGGGTTATGATGTGTTTAGAAGGGTTTTGATGTCGTAGACGCGTACCTGCCATTTATCCATTGAGGCTACTGCTAACCATTGCTGTTCGGGATCATATGAGAGGCCGTACTCTAACGCTATGCCTTCTACCGCCTTAAACCTATCTGTGGGAGTTATTTTGCCGTCGTCCCAGTAGTATATGTTTACGTAACCCCCGTTATCCCCGACTATGATGTGTTTTCCCACCCACACTATGCTGCAGAGTACTG
This sequence comes from Desulfurococcales archaeon, assembly GCA_027002995.1. Lineage (GTDB taxonomy): Archaea > Thermoproteota > Thermoprotei_A > Sulfolobales > NBVN01 > WAOL01. The sequence continues at coordinate 26,343 of JALWZB010000009.1, read as the reverse complement.
GGTTCACCCTTAAGCGACACGCTTCCTCGCCGTCCTCTATGTTTAGGATGTGGAGCGAGTCCCTAGTAATTACCGCCACGTAGTCTCCCTTAGGGCTGAATGCTGCACTCATTACTTCGGTATCTAACCTACGTTCCCAGATGATGTCGCCGTTTAGATTCACTAAGTATATGTGGGGGCTGGAGCTGTTTAGCAGTATCTTGTCGGAGGGTGAGGGGAAAGGTGAGGTGAACTTCGCCATTATGCCCTCCACTACTCTCTTCGTCCACTCCTCCTCAATCATATCACCCGACCACCTGTATAGGGTCACGTACCCTAAGGCCTGCCCGACGATTAAGTATTCACCCCCATTAACCCAGGAAACGGAAGCTACGGGCTGGCCAGGCACCCTAACCCTGTACCTCTCCTCCCCCGACCTTAGATCGTAGAGATACAGCGTTGACCCCTCAAAGCCGGCTAGGAGCTCACCGTTGGGGCTGAGCGATGGGGACATGGTGCATCCCCTCAAGAACTTAACCCACAACCTATTACCAACCCTATCGAAGAGAGTGGCCCTATCATAGTCCCAACCAGCTAGGAGACCATCACCGTCAAGAACCCAAAACACAAACCAGACGTAATCGTCCAACAACCTACTCCATAACAACATAACGCATCACCCACGACCGTCTCAAGCACGGTAAGGGCACTCATATAAACTCTCCTTACGTTAAATAACCTTAAAAATGCTTCCCCATATAGAAATCCTTGAGTGCACGCTGCGTACCCGTTACGGTTCTACGCGACTGCATGTTTTACAGGCTCTCACACTATCATCCCATTAGGTTAGGTGCATGGGAGGAAGCATCGCCTTTCGTTCCTGCACATTACTTAATTGAGATTGTGGCGTGGCATGTCCGCGGTAAGTGGACTGGGACATTAAGTTGTAACTTTCTGTATTTAAATGTATCTTTGGGGGGTTGTTGGGCATGCTGGTGCTGTGTGTCTGTACGGGCATGATTATAAGTTTGCCCGCCCGTATTATGATGTGGTGGAGGATGAACTCGATGGCTGGGTGAGGGAATGCGATGAACCCCCAGGTAACTGGGGCGGGCGCGCTCCCGCAGGCGAGGAGAAAGGGGATAAGAAAGCCGTAATGAACCCGACCGTGCCAAACACAAAGCACTATAATTCAACACATAAAGGCATGATTCAGGTGAACGGTAACTCAGTAAAATAATAAGTACTGAAGGGGCCTAGGAACCGGTTTCCTTAGACCCCAACCACCTGTTTCTCCCACTTGCTCCGCGCCTTGGCTATTGCCTGGTCTAGGGTTAGCCCCTCAAATCTTTCCAGGCAGTTAACCAACTTCGAGATGTTTCCCATCCTCATCCTCGGAAAACCCCGTATAACCACTCCACCAACTCGTTTGCTATCTCTATCTTTACAGAGTCTTCCTCAGCCACAACACCTAGTTTCTTCAACAATTCTATTAAACTGGAGCAGAGACTTAGAATCCCTTGACCTTATAACAAGCTCGTTACCTCACCTCATATAGTATTAAGACATTTAAGACATTGACCTCCTTTGATTTACGTAGGCCTTCAGGTATTTAAGCAACTCATTCAGGGGGTGACCCGTGTAGGACAACTCTGCCGACACTATTTGCCCGGTAATCACCTCCTTTAGAGAGCCAGTCTCCGGAGCCGGTGGTCCCGGGTTCAAGCCCCCGGCGGGCCCGTCACCAGAGCCTGCTGCATTGCCTATTCTTTCGTCTGAAAGAGTTTTACATTAACCGAGCAACTTAGCTTGAATCTCCTCTGTGGTAGCTTCTCTAACAAAGACCACGTTGAGCTTTAGTCTCCTAGCTTGGTCTGCCATGCCCTTGTCGTCGGTTATGAGTAGGGAGTTTGTGAGGAGTGCTAGTGCTATGAAGTAGGTGTCGAAGCCGGATGGGGCGGTTGCTAATGCTATTTCGAGAGCCTTATCAAATATCATGTTCTCGTCAACAACTATAAACGTATTGTTCAGGCTCTCCGCAACTTCTAGCACATTTTCTCTCGGCATGCCGCTCCGCTTCAGCACTGATGCAAGTTCTATTATGCCCGCTTTTGGGAAGAACACCTTAGAACTCATATTCTCCAGCAGACCCAGTATTACTCGTATCTTCCTACGGGTTTCTAACTCCTTCTCATATATGTCTGCCTGCAAATACCTTGGTGGGGGCCAAGATGCTCTTGGCTACGACGCTTGTATCGAGTACAACTCTACCCGTATAGCCTCTCGCCACGCTTACGAACCTCCTCTAAAACCTTGTCTACGCTCCGTTTAGCCTCAAAGTTCATGGACAGGGCTAGCTCATAGAAACTCCTACCCCGCACAACAACAACCAGCTCCTCACTCTCCTCTAAGTCTAAAGGTTCAAGGGGCTTGAGAACCCCATCCTCATATTTTACGCGTATAACCTTAGACACACCCTAGCCCCAGGTATATGTTTAGGGCATCAAGGCAATTAGCCTTTCCCTGTAGCCTAGTATTTCCAGGTTATCATTAAATTATAACCCAAAGGATAATCATTCTTGAGGAATGTTTCCATTTGATGGTTTCCACCGGAAACATTGCTTTTATATCCTCGGACTTCGGAGTCAGAGATCCCGAGTTCAAATCAAGATGGGTTGCTATTCATGAAATTCACTATATAAGTCTTAACCTACAATGACAATACCACTGATAGGGTGAGTAGCTTGGCCCAAGAGTTCTATAAGGATGGAGATAAAGAGAATGGGGGGAGAGTAATAGGGGGGTCTAGCATTACCCCGGATGGGGGCCTAGTATTTGATAGGGATAGGCGTGTAATCCGCCTTACTAGGAAGAGGTTTTTACCGGAGGACATTGTTGCGTTCAGGTTCGCTAGGGTTCTTGAGGAGAGCAGGGTAGGCTACGTAGTGGTTGCTGGCTACACAGCGATACTCTTCGGTAGGGGTAGGAGGAGTGACGATATCGACTTCATACTCGAAGAGCTCGATAAGGAGAGGTTTATGGAGCTGTGTAGGAGAGCCCGAGAAGCGAGCTTTACGCTGATGCAGGGGGATATTTGGTCGGAGGATTCAGTGAAGAGGCTTTACCAAAACTACCTAGTGGAGGGGTATGGTGTTAGGTTCATGTATAGAGACATCATTCTTCCCAACGTGGAGGTGAAGCTAGCCAGGACAGATATTCATAGGCATGCGTTAGCTCATGACATAAAGGTTGTGGTAAACGATAAATTTGTAGTTAGAATATCGCCTCTGGAGCTACAGATAGCCTACAAGCTATACTTGGGCTCCGAGAAAGATTTTGGGGATGCGGTATTCCTTTACACGTTATTCAGAGACCATATAGACCGTGATGAGCTAGATAAGTGGTGTACAAGGCTGAGAATAGATTGTAGAATGCTAGAGGAGGCGGGTGAGCTGTGACGTCTAAGTCTCTGCTAGAAGGGATTGAGGGGGAGCGTAGGAGGAACCTTGAGGACATCATTAGGCATGCCCGGTGGGAGGCAGAGATGGTTAAGAAGCTAGGCATGAAATGGTTCGAGATACGGGACAAATGGCTCATCGAGGCATGGGAGGCCGACAAGGAGATGTGGAAAGACCCAAAGATAAGGGAGGCACTAATAAGGGCTGTCCTAGCAAAGGATAAGCTCAAGCACAGTATAAGCCACCACAAGACCAGCTAATACCAGGAAAACACGGTGATTAAGATAACGATACAGCCACTAAAAACTAACCATAGTCCCCGGTAAGAGGTAGATTGCTTATACGGAATCTCTATGGCGGTAATGAAGGGTCGGAGCACGGCAACGCCTGCAGGGGTAGGGTTGTCGGTGCTAGCATCGTACCTAGAGAGGATGAATGACTCAAGAAGACATACATTGTTGTAGGTCCTGGCAGGATAGTACAGCTAGTCTAGACTGGCTACCCTGCTTAAGGAGCGGTACGTGGGTAGGTGGGTTCAGCAATAGCAATCCGCATCTAGGTTTAAGGTCTCTCGTGATGAGGCAAGTGCCTGCTTTTTTGAAGTGTGGAGTGTTATTCCACAATCTTTTTTATGTTTGTGGAGCATAACTCCACAAATGATGAGTTTAAGGGAGTTGACGGAAGAGTATTTAGGGTCGCTTAAGTATGTTAGGGAGATTCCGAGGAGGTTTGAGCTTGGTGAGTCCGCGGACATCATTGCCTTAGTTGGTCCGAGGAGGGTGGGTAAGACATTCACGTTCCTTAAGAGGGTTAGGAAGCTTCTTGATGAGGGGCTTCAGGCCCTGTACGTTCCCTTCGATGAGCCGTCCCTTAGAGACGTGGGTGTTAGGGAGTTCGCGGAGTTAGTTAGGAAGGAGTTCCCTAATGGGAGGGTGTACCTCTTCCTTGATGAGGTTCAGGAATGGAGGGAGTGGGACTTCAACCTCAGGTGGCTACATGACGTGAAGGACTTCATCATATACGTTTCAGGGTCGTCATCAGCCCTAATGTCCTCAGAAATACCTAGCAGGCTTAGGGGACGGTACGTGTCTAAGACCCTGTACCCCCTAGCCTTTAGTGAGGTGGTGGATTTTGACGTGAGGACATTTAGGGAGAGGGGTAGGGTTAGGGCGCTTCTGGAGGAGTACATGAGGTGGGGAGGGTTCCCGGAAGTGTGGATAAGTAGGTCGCGGGAGAAGATCACCTCATTACTCGACACGATGTTCTACAGGGACATAATCGAGAGGTTCAGGGTAAGGGACATTGAAGTCTTCAGGAGGGTACTGTACCACGTCCTAGCAAATTACGCGAACTTCGTAACGTATAGGGGGTTGAGGAGGTTTCTTAAAGGGGTCGGTGTCTCGGTGGACGTTAAGACAGTGATGAATTACGTGTCCTACATGAGGCAGGCGTTCCTGATATTCATTAATGAGCTCTACACCCCCTCACGGAGGAGGATGGAGCTGAACCCGAAGAAAATCTACGTGGTTGATCAATCACTAATCACGCTGTTCCCGAAGTCCAAGGACGAGGGCAGGATCATGGAGAACATTACCTACTTAGAACTCCTCAGGAGGAGGGAGCCGATGAGCAATATATACTACTACAGAACCCGGAGGGGTGAGGAGGTGGACTTCCTAATAACGCGTCAAGGCCACCCATCCCAACTCATAAAGGTGACGCGCACGCTTGAACCCGAGCACTTGAGAAAGGTTAGGGACGCACTCCAGGAACTAAGGTTGAGGGAAGCCACCATAATAACGCGGGAAGAGGAAGAGGAGATTAAGGAAGGAAAGCACATCATCAAAGTAACCCCACTATGGAAGTGGTTACTCGGGCTAAGTTAGGGTAAGACCGTAGCTGGCGGTTAGTTCACATGGCGGGTAAAGAGCCTTGCCGTCCTAGAGGAGATGTGTCTCGGGCCTTCCTTAGATGCCGTCAACGAATCCGTTAGGGCTGGTTAGTTTCCTGAGGAGCTCTATTGTCATGTTAGTCAACGCCTTCATCACGGTCTCACCACGCTCTGCATAAGCACATTAATTAACCATCCTTAACTAGCCCTCCGTAGCCACGCAAATTACGCATTGGGACTGCTTTAGTTAGTTGTGCGGTGTCGTGGGTTCGTAGTGTATGAGTACCTCGACCACGCGTCCTGGCCCTAAGGCTTTCTTGATGGTTTCCTCGACCTGCTCAGCCACTCTATGTGCTTCCTCCACGCTTAGGTTGGGGTTCACGTGTATCTTCATGTCGACGTAGTACGTCCCTCCGTACGACCTTACCCTGACGTCATGCACTTCCTCGACACCGTCAACGTTGAGGGCTACCCTCTCAACGAGGCGCACTAGTTCCTTTCTTGAGGTGTCCATTAGGTCTAGCGTGGCGTCCTTCACGATCTCGAACCCTTCCTTAGCTAGGAGGGCTGAGATTAGTGCGGATGCTGCTAGGTCGGTTAGTGCTGACCACTTACCCAGCAGTGACGCTATGAATACTGGAATCACTGCTAAGCCTGTTAACGCGTCCACGCGGTGGTGCCACGCGTCCGCCCTGCATAGTGGTGACCCACTCACGTTATGGAGTCTGAGGGCGTACCTGGCGAGCCCCTCCTTAGCTAGGGACGTGGCCGTAACCACAGCTATCGCTACCTCGGCGTAGGCGGAGACGATAGTGTAGCCCGCAACGAACCTAGTGACGGCCTCGAAAACTATGTAGGCAGCTAACCCCACCAAGCCCAAGCCAATCACCAGCGAAACGACGTCCGCGAACCTCCCGTGACCGTATGGGTGGGACTCGTCAGGCGGCTTGGACGCCACCTTACTGCCGATGAGTACCGCTGCCGAGGTTATGTTGTCGGAGAGGGCGTGCCACGCGTCAGCTATTAACGCCATACTACCCGTCATTAACCCCATAACTAACCTAGCTAACCATACAGCCGTGTTAACACCTATCGCCACTAACGCCTCCCTAACCTCAGCCTCCCTAGGGTTCGCGCTACTATCCCTGCTCAACGCTACCGTAACCTAACGAACCTCGTTAGGTGGGACTAAAACCTTATCTCCTGCGCTAAAGTTACACCTAAACCATAGTAATCATAACTAGGGTGAACATAATCATGAGCGCCAACCACGTAGTAGCGGCGAGGATCACGCACTTAACGGCTACCCGCACGTGTTCAGGGCGTGGTAGTGCATTACCGCAACTTATGGTGTAGTGACCTACCTTCTCGAGCGTTATGCCCAGTACCGCAGCCATTGCCGCCATAGGGTGACCTGCGTTCACGCTTTCCGTTACTCGTGCGTTCCTTAACCAGCACCTCACAGCGCCACTTAACGCTGCCCCAGTTACGGGGGGCGCTAGCAGCGTTATTAGGGTGGCCGTTAGTCTTGCCGGGACGTAGTTGAGCAGCGTGTCTACCTTAGCACTAAACCACCCGACGTCAGCGTACCCTCCCTCCTTGAAGCCTAGGGCACCGTCTAGGGTGTTAGCGATCCTTTGCGCTAACCCGCCTAGGGGGCCGAGGAGCGCGACGTACAGTAGGGGTGATGTGAACCCATCAACCAGTGATTCCGCTAGGGACTCTACGGCGGCTGAGAGCACGTGCCCCTCATCAAGTGAGTGGACATCCCTCCTAACTATCCCCTGCGTTAACTCCCTCGCTTTAGCCCAATTCCCTCGTGACGCGGCCTCATACACTCCCTTAACGGTGTCTAGTAGTAGCTTGATGGGTGCCGAGACCTTAATGACGTAGGCCGCCGCTAACACCCAAGCGATGGGTGACGCTAACCAAGCAACCCAGAGTACGGCGCCGTAAGCGATTAGGTGGGTGACCATCACGGCAAACCACGTTGCTACGCCCCTAATCCTTGAGGAGCCCGGCTTACCCAACACCCTAGCCATGATGAAGGCCGTGTGGACCGGGTGAAGCCTCAAGGCTAGCCCGGAGTGGTATGGGTACGCAATATCCAGCAACACACCCAAGAGTATGGCGGCGACCACGTAAGCCGGGTCACGCGGGTAGAGGAACTCAGGCATGAAGCCCCCTAACACCCCCAACACCGCCCCGAACTCACGTTAGGGGACCTAGCAGGGCAACGAGCGTAGCTAGTGCCACTAACCTGCCGACCTCGTAGGTGGTCCCCAGCACGTCGCCGTTCACGAAGCCTAACCTACGCTCAGCATCAAGAACCACCAGCAAGGACGCGAGTGCCGGGAATCCCACGATAATCGTTAGTGTCGCGGCGTAGCGAGGGCCTAGGAGCGCGAGGTAAGCGGCGGTGATGCCCGCCATGACCAGCATGTTCGCCGTTACCGCCTCCCTAGATCCGGAGAGCTCCACGAAGGCCCTACCCATGCCCTCGTAGGGCTCAGGAGTGCCTGCTGCAGCGCTAATGAACATCGCTTCGGCTGAAGCGACGTGGCCAGCGGCCAGCACCGCGTAAGCCCTTAAGGCAGGGGTCACGCCCATCGATGATAGGCGTGTCAGTGCGTGGGTCGCTAAGGCGTACGTGAGCACGAAGTTAGCGGCTATAGCCATTACCGCGAACGCCCCCTTCCGCGGGTCCTTCACAATCCTTAAGGCGGCCTCGCCGCGCGCGCCCGCACCCACTGCGTCGAAGTAGTCTGCGAAGCCATCCACATGTATTCCCCCGGTGAATAGGAGGTACGTGATTAGGTAGGTCGCCGCACCTACCCTAGCGTCCTTCAGTGCGTGCGTAGCGAGCAGTGCCGCGCCCCACGCAACCAGCCCGGTCAGTAAGCCCACCACCGGTGCTAGGTAGAAGTGCTTAGCCGCACTAACTAAGTCCCGCTTCCCGCCTGTAGGGATCCGGGTCATGAGTGATATTAAGGCTAGGAAACCTTCAGTGAGGCCCGAGCCCGTGACTCAACACCTCTTCAAACGCCTTAATTAGGCCCTCAGCCTCGCCCCTGAGCCTCACAGCGACCCTCGTATAGTGCTTATTCAGCCCGTGGAAGCTTGACGCGTCCCTAACGCAGTAACCCCTCCGCAGCAACTCCTTCACCAAACCCGGGTTCTCGACCCCCTCATGCTTGACTAGCACGTACGGAGCTTCAGACTCAAATACCTTCAGACCAAGCGACGCTAACGCCTTAACCAAGTACTCCCTCTCATCCCTAACCACGTCCCTAGTTAGCTTCAGGTACTCCCTCAACCTGCACTCGTGCTCGGTGAGGGCTCTGCGAATGACGCATTCAGCCAACCCATTGACGTTCCAAGCCTGCCTAGCCGACTCCACTAATGAGCGTATCCGTGAGTCCGGGCTGAAGACGAACCCCGCCCTAAGCCCGGGCACAGCTAAGGTCTTGGTGAAGCTAGCAACAATCACCACACCCTCTAACCCGGCGAAGCGTTCAAGCGCTAGGGGCTCGGAGAACTCCTTGAAGGCCGCGTCAACAATTAGCGTTGTGCTCGGAGGCGTTAGGGACGCCAGCTCCTCAACCCACCCATACCCTAAGGGCGAGCCCGTCGGGTTGTTCGGGTCGGAAACCAGGATCGCTGCAGGGCCAGCCACACCAGTTAAGGTCCTCGCGACCTCCTCCGGGCTAGGTGGTATGAATCTATTCCCTACCTCCTTGTAGTGGAGGCGCTTCAGGGTTAGGCCCAACGCCTCCTCAAGACATGCGTGGTCGCCGAAGGTCGGCTCCAGAACAACTAGGGTCCTAACCTTAAGGACTAAGGGTAGTACGTGAATCGCCTCCGCCGCGCCGTTCATTGGGGTCACTAGCGAGGGCTCAACGCCGTAGAACGCCGCGATAGCCTCCCTTAATGCCCTGTATTCATAGTCAGGGTACTTCAGTAGAGCTCCAGACCCCAAGCACTCGTGTGCGAGCCTTAGTAACCACTCCGGAGGTCCTAGAGGGTTTAGGTTTGAGCTGAAGTCGATAGTGCCTTCCGGGCACCTCCCTCCGTGCTCCCGACACTTGGTTACCGTGACCAACGGCACTGCCTCCTAAGCCAGGTTAGGGAGCCATGCTTAAAGCGTTTATTTGTTGAGGCAGAGAGCCTCCGCCCTACGTAGGTCTTCCCACGTATTAACGTTCATTAACCGATCATCGTTCCTGACTGTTACTGACGCCCAGTTACCTCCCTCACTACGGAATAGTGAAATCCCTATGGGCCCGATGCCCTCCACTATGAGGGTGACGACGTCAGCGTTAGGGAATTCCTTAGCCGCGTTGAGGAATGACCGTAAGTGATCGGCAGTGATTAGCGGGACGTCTGCGGGTAGCACTAGCAGGGGTTTCCTTAAGGAGGACGTAACCACCCTTAAGTCGTTGACGTACCCGTCCCCCGACGTCTCGATAACATGTATGTGTGGGTTATTAATGAGTGCGGGTATGTGGGTGAGTAGGGATTGCGTGGTTCGTGGAGACGTGACTACCACTACGTGACGTGACACCTTCAGGGTTGCGTTAATCACCCACTGAATCATCGGTGCGCCACACACGTTAATGAGTGGTTTAAGTGCGCCACCCATCCTACGAGCTTCACCACCAGCCATTATGGCCGCGGCAACAACCTTAGTTTGAGTCACCATCCTCGAGCACCTCATCGTAGAGCCGCGTTAGGGCGGAAGCTATGAGCGCGGACACGATGTCGTCCTCGAACATCGGGAGTTCCTTAACTGCCTTCAACAGGCCCTTAGTCTTTAGCCTCTCGACCCAGTAGGTCGAGAACATTGCCTTAGCGCCGGCGACGTACGTGGCTAGTGCCAGACTCATTAGCTCGTCAGCAACCACCTTAACCGTGTCCCTCAGGAATTCCTCCCTACTCAAGCCGGGTATGGTTCCCGAGACGCCGTGAAGGTCGAGTTCACGCGCCGCTATGAGGAAGGCCCACACGTTAGGGTCCTTGAGCACCTTAAGCAGCACCTTCCTTAACTCGCTACGTACCTCACCCTCACTCAGTCCCGGCACGGGAGCCTCCCTATACGCCCTCACAGCTTCCTCCACGAGTTCCTCAACACCTAAACCCACGGCTAACCTCAGCCTGCTGTCAAGGTCAAGGAGCTTCATCCCCTTTCCCGCCACCGCCTCCCACACCGCCTTGGCTACCTCATGACCTATCTCCGTGGCTGGCCCTGCCCACGGATGCGCACACCCGCACGAACCGCTGACCCCCTGATACATTAGGGTTATGTTATCAGTGACCGTCCCAACCGCCCTTGACTCACACCTCAGGAGCAGATCGGAGCAAGCAGCGGCTTTGGCCTCCACGATCGTCCTAAATAAGTCTAGCGCAGCGGCGCATGTTAGGCTGTGCCCGACACCCACGACTATACTGATGGTCCCCATGTCCTTTCTTATCCCTACCTTAACCACTGGTGCTTTATGCGTCTCCCTTACTTCAACACATGCTGGTGGATTAAGCCCTACTACTGCTAGTGCAGAGGCATCCACTCGAGGATTCCTTGACTCCACAAGGACATAATCATTAACGGGTGCGGCTGTGAAGATCACTACTGACTCGGCTGGTGACGTGCCGGCGCGCGACGCTACCTTCCTGGCTAGGCGGAGTAGCTCCACTGGCGCCGCGTTAAACCCGCTGCTAACCTTCCTCAATATCACATACTTCGCGTGCCCTATGCCGCCCCCAGTGAATGACGTGCTTAGTGAGGCGGGGTTAGATCTAATGAATGTCACCAGTAGTGTGTCGTCGTCAAGTAACTCAGGCTTTAGCGGCCCCAAGGCTTATCAGCCTCTCGTACTCCCTGTATATGGCTTCCTTGATCTCGCTTGGCTTGAATCCCTTAGCCTCAACAGCTATTGAGGTCCCGCCAGCGCCCACTCCCTCCTTCACGTAGCCCTCCTCATACATTCTGAGGCCTGGGTACGGTGAGTCGCTGAAGGAAAGCTCAGTATACATCACCGGAATTGATGGGGACACTTCCCTAACAAGTCCTTTAAGGTCGGAGGACTTATCCTCAACTATCCACCTAGTGGTTCCCACAGCCACCCTCCCACTCTCGAGGGCTTCGGGATCAACAGCCTTCATTATGGCAAGGACCGCGGCCATCTGCGTTCCTCCCGCCAGCAGTACCGTGGAGCCCTCCGTAATTGCTCCCGCGGCGAACCCTGCCAACGCGACATGGAGTGGGTCACCCACGCAGTCAATAACGCCGAAGGGGTTGCTGGGGTCACACTTAACCTTGTGTTTGAGTCTGTAGAGGGCTTTCTCAACGACCTTAACCTTAAGCTCTACAGGGTTGTTGGGGGAGGAGCTGCTGGTCTTCCCTAACGCATCGTAGCCTAACCCAGCAAGTATCGCCATGGCTGTAGTGGTTCCTCCAGGCATGCTCTCACCCAGTATGAAGGCGTGCGTCCCTCCCGCAGCCAGTTTACGGCCAAGTAGCTTAGCTTCAGAGTACAGCCTCCTTGCAGTCCCCGGAGGAAGAGCTGAAGCAACGTCAATCCTTTTCCCCATAGTCCTACTCGGCAGGGTTACGCGCGGTACCTTAGGCTGCATTGCTGAGCCCGCATCAACAATTACTGCAGGCACCCTCCCAAGCTCAACGCATGACCTAGTAATAACCGCTGGTGTGGGAAGCCCCTCGGGCGTCACCGGTATTATGTTCATGCCTACCGGCATCCCTAAGTAAAGGTACTCAACGTCAAGTGCCGGCGTGTAGAGCGTTGCCTCCGGTGATGCTCCAGCGACACTTATCCCCGGTATTGTGGAGGTCTTCGTGGACGCTATGACGTAAACACCAATGAGTACCCTGCTCCTCAGCTCCTTAAGTACGGAGTCACAGTTCCCCAGCCCCTCAACGCACCTCACCACTTCCCCTCACCAAGTATACTGGTTAGGGTAACCAAAATTCTTAGCGGTTTAAACCACAAAACCACAGCAAATTAATGGGCTAACGTCTAACAGAAAACCGTGGATACCGCCATGAGCCGTGACAGCGGGTTAACGGAGGAGGAAGTCATTAAGCTCGCTAACGACCTATACCGCGATGAAGTTGAAACCAGCGTTATCTACGAGGAACTAGCCCGTAAGGCTAAGGATGAACGCGTGGCAACTAAGTTCCGGGAGCTAGCCGCTATCGAGCGCGGACACGCGAAGTTCTGGGAGGCTTTCCTAAGGAGGAGGGGGACGGAGCCCGAGTTCAGGGGCCCCAGACTGAAGTTAAGGCTTAAAATATCTCTGCTTAGGGTTCTAGGCTTCGGCTTAACGCTTAAGCTACTGGAGCTAGGGGAAGATGAGGCCATAAGGGCATACTCTGAACTACTCGACCACCCCGAGCTGAGCGAGGATGAGAGGAAGGCTTTAATGAGGATCCTCGAGGACGAGTTAGTGCATGAGAAGGAGTTTGAGGAGGAGGAATCCAGGCTTAAGGACTTCCTAATGCATGTGAGGGACGCGGTGCTGGGGATGAATGACGGGTTAGTTGAGATCCTGTCGGTCTCAGCAGGGCTCGCAGGAGCTTACGGCAATCCCATGCCCGTTGCTTTAGGGGGCGCCATAGTAGGTGTGAGCGGGGCGTTGTCGATGGCGGTGGGCACGTACGTCAGCGTCAAGGCGCAGAAGGAGGTTAAGGAAGGCACGCTAGCCAGGATAAAGTTGGCGGCTAAGTACGCCGCCAAGACCCTAGCAAAGCGCGTCCGCGAGTTCATGATCAGGAAAGGACACAGCGAGGAAACAGCGGAAGCAATAGCTAAGGAGACCGCTAGGAACCCGGAGCTCCTTGGGAGCGTGTTAGCTGAGGAAGAGTACGGTATTAAGGAGGAGACCCTAGAGAGCCCTAAGGTAGCTGGACTATACACGGGCATGTTTTACATACTCGGCGCCTTCATACCACTCACGCCCTACTTCCTAGGGCTGCCAATAACCTACGCGTTAATCGCGTCATTCATCATAGCTGGGCTCATGCTGGCGACCTCGGGAAGCGTAATAGCGATATCCTCGGGCCTCCCAACCGGGAAGAAGGTCGCTGAACTGGTGGTATCTGGTCTAGGCTCAGCAACGATAACATACCTAATAGGGCTGGTTGCCTCACTCTTCCTAGGAATAAACGCGGGCTAAAGCATCGAAGAATTAAAGAGCCGCGTCAGCTTAAACACGGCTCTTCATCCCGGGCACTCAGCTCACGGCAATATCATCACTCACTATAGGTGGCTTGACTCAGGATTACTTAAAGCTTACTGGTGCGCTACCAAATAGTTTTTGTTAGTTCACCGTAAACATGAAAATTTTACAGTACACGTACTGTATCTAAGGTACACGTAAAGCTCTCTTAATAACAATCCCGCAAACTAGCATACGCTAGGGTTTATATAGGATCCCATGTACCCTGTAATTCCGTTTACGGTAAAAAGAATTTAATACCTACAAAACTACAATACCATGACAAGAATGTTCGGGAAGACATCAACGCAATGTTAGAGGTGAGGGTCACGGGTATGGTGTTAAGAACCGCAGCACCTGGGTTTTACATGTTCGTTAGGGTCAAGGCCATCCAGAAATACAAGGGAGTCACTAAGCTATGCGGTTGTGGCGCTGAGGAAGTAACGCAATTCGTCAGGGAGACTGTCGAGTCCAACTTTAAGAACCTGCCCAGGTCTGTTGTGGACATGGTTACTAATGAAGTGAGTAATGCCCTACTTAGGGAGATGAGTGAGGAGCTCTGCATCCCGTGACCCTTAGGGGCTGAGGTCCAAGTAAGCGCTGCAGGTATTGCGTGATGCTTACGGATTGCATGCCTAGTTAGGGTTACGCTTGTGGATAGGTTGACCTGGGCTGATCTTTATTATTATCTCCATAGTTAAGGTTTCATGGGGACGTCCATTGACCTATCTAACCACGTTAGACGTGTGTGCGTTCGGGTACGTAACGCGTGAGTGGGAGGTTTTCCCTGACGGTAAGGTGCGTGAAATTATTGCTGGCCCGCCTTACTACTTCAGTGCTGCGCTGGCTAGGCTCGGTGATAGGGTGCGGGTAGTGACGAAAGTGGCGGGGGAGGATGCGGATATTCTTGAGGGTCTCCGCGGGCTTGGGGTTGAGGTTATCAACGTCCCGGCTAGGTCAACGATGAAGAGTAGGTTGCTCTATAAGCCCTCAGGCAGGGAGATTGAGGTGCTGTCTCGTGGTGAGCCCTTCACTCTTGATGACCTCAGGCTGTGTCGTGAGGTGAGGACTAAGTATGTTTACTTAGGCCCCCTGAGTACGGAGGACTTCAGCTTAGAATTCGTTAGGGAAGCGGCAGGAATTGCTCCTGTGGTGCTGGACGTTCAGGGCTTTACTCGAAGGATCGCTGAGGGTAAGGTTGAGTACGTTGATTGGGGATGGAAGGAAGAGGCCGCGCCAAGCATATCGGTGCTTAAGCTCGACGATAAGGAGGGTAAGCTACTCACGGGGTTAACAGAGCCTGAGGACATCATAGACTCCCTACATGGTATTGGGTTTAGGGAGGTTCTCCTCACCACGGCATGGGGGATATTCATAGGTGTTAAGGGGCGCGGCATATTCTCAGCTCCCTTCAAAGTTAAGGAGATTAAGGGCAGGACGGGTAGAGGTGACACAGCTACTGCGGCGTACGTCCACTCTAAGCTTAAGGGACTGAAGCCCGCCGAAGCCGCGGTGTTCACGGCTGCCGTAACGAGCTTGAAGTTGATGAAGCCGGGCCCGCTAAGCATTGATGAGGAGGGTGTGCTTAGGTTCGTTAGGGAGGAGTATGGTGTGGAGGTTTCGTGCAGTAACACGTAAATACCCTAAATCACAATACTTTCCTCGGTGCGTGCAGTATGATTAGGATAGCAATACCCGCTAATGGAACCGACCTATCTTCTGAGGCGTCCGAGCACTTCGGCAGAACGCCCTATTTCATCGTAGTTGACGTGGAGGGAGGTAAGGTAGTCGGGGTGAATGCCATTAAGAACCCTACACTTGAACATCACGTCCCTGGCGAGGTTCCTCAGCTCATGGCTAAGCTACGCGTTAAGGTCGTTGCCTGCAAAGGCATAGGGCCTAGAGCGCTGAGGGCGCTTGAGGAGTTAGGGATTGAAACCCTCATCGCTGACCCGAGCTTAAGGACTGTTAAGGAAGTCCTCGATGAAGCGCTGAAACACTTAGGCATTACTGCCTGACCCCGGCACCCATGTCCTCAGGTATGCCTGTAACGCGGTACCCTCTTTCCCTTAACCACTTATCGATCTCCGCAGGCTCCCTAACCCACTCCCGCTTAAATGGGTCGAAGTTCCGGAACGGGATAGTGAACCTGACCCTGACGTTCGCTATGTCCGTGGTGAAGAGGTGGTCGAGTTCCTCAACGCCGAATGTTTCCTTAAGTGCGATTCTGAACCTAGTTCCCCACGCCGTATCCAGCCTCAGCAGGGCCGTTACGTAGTCCCAGTCCCTTCTCCAGTAGACTTGGTTTAGGTACGGGTACCTCAGCAACACTTTCGCAAGATCCCTCAGCACACGCTTACTCCCGGCAACGATCCTCACGCCGGTAACAGTTGTTGCGTCGGTGATGCCTAGTATTGTCGTGCCCCAGAACGCGCCTGACTTGCGAAGGTGGGTCACGTGGGTCCCCACCTTCCTTAAAGGGTAAATAACCTTGAGGCGCTCCTTCATTATCCTAGCTATGTCCACGTACCTTAAGAATATGTTTATCTGGAGAGCAGCGTAGATGAAGAGGTCGAGGATATCCCTAGGCGCTTCCTGCATATTTAAGCTTGGTTCGAGGGTAGTAGGGTGTTCTAGGGCCTGCCTCAACGCGTCGATAGGGTTCATTAGGCGCTTCCCAACTAAGTACCTATCAATGAATAGTGCTGGCCTAGCGCCCTCGTCGTGAATGACGCACCACCGTACCCTATCACCGTACTTTCTCCTTAAAGAGTCAATGATGAATTTTGGTCCATCCTTAAATGGGTATGTGTAGATCAGGAGCGTACTGTCGACGCAGTCAGTAACGGAAACCAGCCAAGGACGGTGGGGTACGTCCTTAACACGGCCGACGTTCCCCTTAATCATAGTCATCAGCCGACCCAACCCTAGAGGGGCTGTGGCGCAGTTGGGGACGAACCTCACGCCTGCCGACCTAAACTTCCTTACGTAGGACGTTACCTTGGACGGCGAAATACCTAGCTCCTCAGCAACCTCCTTAAACCTTATGGGAGGGCTGAACTTCATGAGGACATTAACGAACTCAGCACCATACTTCAGCCTCCTTACAAGGTTTATCAGTGCTTCATGCCTTCTCCTAAATAGTGCCTTAAGTGCCTCAACATCCTGTTCGGGAGCCTCCAGCTCCAGGTAATGTTCTAACTCACCCATAACTCAACAACCGCTGCAAACTAATGACTTATAGCGAGGAACGCAACGTACTCCAGCACGTACGAGATAATCATCGATAAAGCCATCCCCAGTAGGTGACCGATCCATGAGCCAAGCTCCTCATGCGCCACACGCACAGCCCCCCTAGCATACCCCGCTACCTCAGGCGAGACTATGGATGCCCGCATCGCCCCTGAAACGCCTGCTAACGCACTAAGCACCCTCCCGCCTATACTCAGTAGAGCCACTATGGCTACCCATAAGGGTAGCTCACCTAAGGCCGGGATTACCCTGCCTAGGTTGGTGGCGTAAGACACCATGAAGGCCGCTAACACTATGCCAATAGCCGTGGCACAAGCCTCCTTAATGACTTCCCGTATTTCCATGGAGTCACCGCTCACTATTAAGAGTATTAGTTTCTAACAATAAAAATAATTATTAGTTACCTGCTAAGTTCTACTAAGAGTAAGGGGGTAAGGAGGTACAGTGCAGCAAAGGATAACACGGTTAGCACGACATAAGCGAGCATCACCCGCCCAGCCCTAATAAGTCGGGGGAGTATCAGCATTAACGTTCCTGCCCACCCGTGAAGTAGGGCTAGGGCCACGAACCCGAACCTTATGAGGGGTGCTGAATGCACGACTACCCCCTCACCGTACCCTATGCCGAAGAACTTACTCATGGTTTGAGGAGCTGTTAAGGCGTAGCCGCTGAGTATCATTGAGATCGTTAGGACGAGTAGTGGCGGCGCTGTTAGGGTTGCCACGTACCGAAGCACGTACACTAGCTTAAGTAGTCCCTCCCCCGCGTCATCTGGGCTCATTACCCTCCACCTCTCTGTGATGAGTACCAGCTATCTATCTCCTGGAAGCTTGGGTGCTTCACCTCCTTAGGCACGCCGACAGGTATCACGTAGAGCGGGGACTCATCCTTACCTGCCTTCACTACGGACGCTACCCAGTCATCATGGAACGCACCAACAACAACGGTTCCTAAGCCAAGCGCCGTAGCCATTAGGTACACGTTCTGTGCTGCGTGCCCTGCCTCCATGTAGACGTACCTGATCCCCCTCTCGCCGTAGACCCTCGTTGTGCGTTCAAACACTGCACACAACACTAAATCCACTGGCGCGTCCCTAACCCAGGGCTGGTTCAGGGATGCCTTAGCTAGCTCTCCCCTTAAGTCACCGTCTCTCACCAAGGTGAGGGCATGTTTCATGACGTCGTACCTGTACACGCCTGCTCTCAGGTACTTGCCTGGCTCGAGCAACACGCCCCTGTCCCCCACAACTACGTACAGTACTAGGGGGTACGTCGCGCCCGCGCTGGGGGCGGCCCTGAACCTGCGGGCGGGATCCGTTATGCCTTGCGCGGCCCAGAGAATCATTGAGAGTTGGGTCAGCGTTAGCGGCTCATCCTTATACTCTCTCAGGCTTCTCCTCCAGAGTATGGCTTCCTCGACCGTAACGTTACTTACCTGACGCGGTAGCGGGAGATAGACCGTGTTGCCTATGATGAAGTACTCTGTCCGTGCGCTTACTGCGGTGGTAGTGCTCGTGTTACTCCACGTAGTGTGTTCCGTGCTCGTTACTGGCGTAGTTATCGTTGTTATGGATGACGTCACGGTACTCCCCGAGCCTCTGGGATGTGGGGTGCCGTAGAATAACCATGCCGCGTAAGCGGCTAGGAGTGCAGTAATTACTAGGGTGAGTACCCATAGGGCAGTTGCTGGTTTAAGCCTAGCTATTCTGAACAAGAACTATCCCTAGATTCCTCGGTATCACAAGTAATTACACTTGCGCTTCATTTGGGAGTAAAGCAATAATTCATTCTTACGTAACTCTTTCCAGCCGTGGTGAGGGTGATTGATCCGCGTTGACGTGCGCGACGTGAGGAACTACGCGTTAAGAGGTGTGACCGCTTCTTTCCCCTCAGGCAGGCTCTCCGTCGTGCTAGGCCCTAATGGGGCTGGGAAGACTACGTTACTTAAGGTGATTGCTGGGCTCACGGATTATGAGGGTAGCGTGCTCTTTGACGGCGTGCCAGTTGATGACGTACCTCCCTTCAGGAGGGGTGTGTCCTACGTTCCTCAGAACCCATCACTATTCATTAACATGAATGTATGGGAGAACGTTGCCTTCGGACTTAAGGTGAGGGGCGTTGAGGGTAACGCGTTGAGGGAGCGTGTGTCGAGGTTGCTTAAGGCATTAAGGATAGAGCATCTGGCGTCCTCCTACCCAGCATCCTTGAGTGGTGGTGAGGCACGTAAGGTCGCCATCGCTAGGGCCCTCGCCGTTGACCCTAAGGTCCTGCTCTTAGACGAGCCGTTGACGGGCTTGGATGTTGAGGCACGTATGGTGACGGAGCAGGAGGTAATGTCCCTGATAAGGAAGCTCTCAATAACCGTCATAATGGTTACGCATGAAGTCGGCAGAGGGTTGGGGATGGCGGACACCATTCACGTGTTATGGAACGGTGAGATCCTTTACTCCGGTAAGCCATCTGAGCTCAATACCTCAACATTCCCTGAGGACGCGGCGTTCTGGTTAGGAACCACCATCGACAATGCGGAGGTGATTGCTGATGGTGGACTCTACTACGCTGTCTTAGGCGACTTTAAGGTACCCGTTAAGTGCGTGACTGAAGGCTTGGATGGGGGTAAGCGCAGGGTGCTAATACCGGTTAGCGACGTTAAGATCTGCAGGAAAGGACCCATTAAGGGCGTGGTTAAGCGGGTCTCGCGGAGCGAACGGGCATTTAGGGTTGTGGTAAACATCGGTGACGCCGAGATGTACGTCCTCACGCCCTTTAACCTCTCGCCGGGTGATGAGGTAGGGCTTAGAATTAATGGTTGCGTGGTCCTTGGGTAAGGGCAACGCTAAACGGCGCCTCTCCAAGCCCTCCTCATCCTAGTGGTGAGGTCTGCTGGTTTAGCGTAGTAGGGGGCAGTCGTCACTATGATGTCGGGCCCGGCTGCCGCGTACTCCGCCACGTTATGCTCGTCAATGCCTCCAGCAACGGCGATCACAACGCGTGGATTCACACGCCTTAACTCAGCCACTGCCCTAGCGACTTCCTCAGGCTTGAACTTCTCCAGCTGAACCATCTCTGCCCCGGCCTCCACGGCTTCTAACGCCTCCTTGAGCGTGTGTACCTCAACCCCTACTTTCCTGAATGGGTACCTTTCACGAAGCCCACTTATCCTCGTGAGTAATTCCCTCCACCCTCCAGGTATGAATGCGACGTGATTATCGAAGATGAGTATGGAGTCGGAGAGCCCTGACCTATGAGGCACGGCACCTCCGGCGACGACAGCCTTAGCATATATTCTTCGAAGTCCTGGAGGCGACTTACGTGTGGTCGCTATGCAGACGCTCCTGCTGGAGGTGCGCGCCTTCTCAACGAGCCTCCTGGTTTTCGTCGCCACGCCCGAGCATATCGCCACTAGGTTCTGCGCTAGCCTCCATGCAATGTGTAGCGCCGCGGCATCCCCCCGCGCCACAAGGAGGGTTTCACCACCCGTGGCTGACGCGCCACTCCCTTTAAGTACCTTAACGGACCTAGCTCCGGCCAGCTCATATATCCTTGCGGCCTCTTCCGTGCAAGCAACCACTATGGGCTCACGGGTGATTAACTCGGCAACCCCGTCCCCCCTTATACCTAGGGCTTCAGTCGTTATGTCGAATAGCGTGACGTCCTCCCTAATCCATGAAGATATTACGGTATCTTCCACCCATACGTGCCTTAAGCTACTCATGTAAAGTACACCGTCCTGCGGACTCTTGAGCGTGGACTTCAATATAATGTAAATGTGGTTCCGGCTTTAACTTATTGTTACTCAGCTACGTTAAGAGGATCCTCTTAATAAGAAAAACTTTCTTGACATACTTCCCCGCGTTACCTCCTGACTATGGCTATTACCGCACCTATAACTACGGCCGCCGCTATCACACCCACTATGATCGCCATGATCATAGTTGTCGAGGCACCCGTGACCCGAACCGTGGTTGTTGATGAGATTGCTGTCGTGCTAACGGGTACGCTTGTGCTCGAGGTTGTGGTGGTTTTACTTGATGTACTTGCGGGTGTTGTGCTCGTCGTGATTGATGTGGTCGTTGTTGATGTTGTTGTCGATGTTTGAGTAATGCTTGTTGTGATCGTAGTTGTGCTTGTGGGTGGGGTGGTTGTGGTGGTCTTCGTTGTTGTTGACGTGGTTGTTGCCTGTGTGACTACTACCTTGACTTTGTCTAGCTCGCTTAACGGCACCTTCGTCTGGCTCACCTTAACTCCTCCGACGCCCTCGATTACTGCCTTGCTTCCCAGTATATTACTTATAACTGACTTAACCTCCTTGCCCTCACTGCTCTCTAACGTTGTGTTGCTGATCTTAGTTTTCAGCTCCTGTAGTACCTCAGCTATGGTTTTTAGTGTGTCCTCAGGTGTTTTCGCCCCCTTAGCCCTTATCTTGAAGGTCTCGAACCTGACGTGGACGTAATTCTTTGTTACGTTCAGGGACATGTGCGCGCTTGATGGCAGTATCTCGAACCTGTTTATTAGCTTGCCTAAATAGCTTAGGATCTTCTTGGCGTCCTCTATGCCCTTAGTTATGTTGGCGTGAATCGGTACCGTTGATCCCGGAGCCATCGCTGTGTTGGCATATACTTCGGCATACCTGCTTAGGACCTTCAGTATTATGTTAGCTGCTTCCATGACTGAGAGCGTTGAATTAACGTTAATCACCGTCTGTAGGCGGTTGTTGTTGAAGAACACCGTCACCCGGTATGTGGCGTTGTAAGGTATGAAGTACGTTTCTAGGAGTTCCTTGAGTTTCTCTGGGTTTATTGAGGGTTTGTTCGTGGTGTTCGCCTTACTACTTAACTCCTCCATCATCTTCGTGTAGTTTATACCTATATCGAACACTATCGTCGCGCCGCCAGGGCCTGTCGTTGTTTCAAGTTTCTTTATGTCTATGTACGTTATGTTTGACTTAGCTAGCTGGCTCTCGATATACCCCTTGTTTAGGAGTGATAGGGCGAATATTATGCCGATCGCGTTGTTGCCTGAGGCCGCTACGCTGACGTTACCGCTTATTTCCATGTAGAGGTTCGTTCTGTTGAACACAGTCTGTATGGGTTTATTGCTCCACGCCTTGATTTTAATCTCGTCCTTCTCGCTGTACATGTAGAGATTAAAGTTTGTGTGTGACTTCATCGTCTCGTTGGTTGCCCTTACCTCTCCCTTCATGTTGAGCGTGAACTCAGCCTTAGTGCTTGTCTTCGAGGTGCTTGAAAGGTTCTTGACATTAGCCTTAATCAGGAGCTCTAGCCCTTTCTTCAGCTGTGTTAGGTTAGCTAGGAGAGTTACCGTGGCGTTGCCCATCAATGGAACCTTAGTGGTGTTGTAGTACTCGCCGACCCACCTTACTGAGGCGTCAGGGTATACCTGCAGAGTTAGCTTTGTCTGCTGTGCTGTTGACCCACTCATGACGGCTGGCGCAGTTAATGATAGCGCTATCGTAGCCACTATGAATAGCAGTGTAACTGCTCTATAGGTTTTTCTCTTAATAGTTTCCTCACCTCGATGTATATGTATCGACCGATATATAAAAGCATTGCTGGCATTCTAAGAAACAAAGAAGACGGTGGTTCTTGTAAGGCTTATTTTCATTAATGTGTTATGTGATGGTGTACGCTAAAGCCTCAGCAACACCCTTAGCCTTCGACCCCAGCCACTTACTAACGATTCTCTTCTCTAGGTTATCGAAGACCTGCACAGTAACCATGGTCACTGCCGCAAGCACCGCAACAACCGCTATTAGGCCGTCGGTCTCTATGGTTGTTGCGTACGTCATGGCTAAGGCCCCTAACCCAGTAGGTAGCGCCACCATTTCGGCGGCGAAAGTAGTTTTCCAAGCCATGACCGCCTCCGTCTTTATGAGTGGTAGTGCCTTAAGGAACGCCTGCGGTATCACTATCCTCCTCATAATTGTTAATGGCTTCGCCCCAAGCACCATCGCGACCCCGACCTGCTCAGGATCCATAGTCCTTACGGCGTTAACGAACCCGTAGAGGACTGGTGGGAAGGAGCATAGGAAGGATGCGGCGACGGGGAGTTCGAATTCCTTGAAGCCTACCCACACGATGAGGATCGGTATCCACGCTATTGACGGTACTGCGAAGAAGATCGTTGCTATTGGCATTAGGTACTCGTTCAGCGACTTGACACTCAGCAGTAACCCGGCACCGAGCCCGAACACCAGACCTAGGAGGAAGCCCGTGGTAGCGCGTGCGGCTGTCCAAGCCAAGTTAACTAGTATTAGGTATGCATTGGACGGGTTAATGAGGAACAGCACTACGTCACTGGGAGCTGGCACTAGTACGTGGGGTAGGAGCCCTGCCCTCACCACGGCCTCCCACAGCGCTATGAAGACCGCCAACGACACTATCGCTTTACTCTTCACTAGTACGCACCGCCCTTGAGTGGCCTTAGGGCTTCACGGGAACGACTATTTGGGAGGCGTTCAGCCTGACCTTAAGTATGTGGTGCTCGTACATGAAGTCTATGTATTCCTGAATCTGCTTTATGTCTATGGTTGTGTTCCACTGGAGCATCGATATGGAGTGCTTCGCAACACTCACAGGTATTCCTAGAACCTGAGAATCTACCTCAGCGGCCTTAGAGGGGTTGCTCTCTAACTCCTTAATCCCCGCGTAGGTGACCGCAACTATCTTCTTAACGACCTCGGGGTCGTTCTTTAGTAAGCTCTCGGAAACAACCACGAAGCTCCCGGGCATGTTGGGCCACACGTCCTGAGCCCTGAGCAACACCTTCATTCCCCTAGCCTCCGCCACGCTGGCGTAATGCTCTGGTATCGCGGCGGCGCTTATCTCCCCGCTCAGTAGGGCCGCAAGCATGGCAGGGGGCTTCATGAACTTTATCGCGGCGAACTTAACGCCGTATTTGTCCTCGATCTTCAGTAGGAGGAGGTAGCAGGGACTCCCCTTGCCGGGGGCGTACACTACCTTGCCGTTGAGGTCCTTCAGGTCACGTACTTTCTTCGGGTTAACTACTAGGGCATAGCCATAGTTATGTACCTTCGCAACGATCTTCACCGGCACGCCCTTAGCTATGATCATTAAGGCAGGCCCTAAGCACGCCCACCCTACCTGCACGTCCCCGCGCGCCATCGCCGCTGCTAGGTCGAGACCTGTCTTGAACTTAACCACGTTCGTCACGTTTAATCCATACTTCCTGAAGAGTCCGTCATGGAGCGCTATCCATATCGGTGTAGCGTGCGTGTTGTACTCCACTCCTAATCCTACTGAGTACAAGCTCTCTGCTCTGTGACTGAAGAAGTGCATGTACGCGTAAACCCCAATCATAGAGATAATTATTACTGCAGTCACGACCCCTGCAATAATTTTAGCCTTGTCCATAACTTACCACAATGGTTACGGTGACGCTATTATTAAATAGGTTTCGTAACCAGTTTAAATTACGTAGTTTACGGGTATCAAATTGAGGTCTAGGTCCCTTCCCCAAGTCAACCGGTAAGCTAAGTAAGGACCCGCGCACATATTACTAGGGAGCTAGCTTGACGTACAGCGTACTCATACTCGACAAAACCACAGGAAAAGCTGGTGTAGGGGTTGCTTCAGGCTCCGTAGCTGTTGGCTCGCGGGTGCCGTGGTGTAGGCAGGGGGTTGCGTGTGTCGCAACTCAGGCATTCACGAACCCGTCCTTAGGCCCTAGAATACTGCGCTTAATTGAGGAGAAGGGACTAAGCGCTGAGGATGCTCTGAACCAAGCGTTGGGCACCGACCCTGAGCCCGGTAAGAGGCAGGTAGCCGTGGTTGATTTTGCTGGTAGGGTTGCGTGTTTCACGGGCGATGAAGCACCCTTGAAGAGGAAGTGTGCGAAGGGTACTGGGGAGGGTTTCGCGTACGTCGTTGCTGGGAACTTACTTAGGAATGAGGGAGTTGTTGAGGCAGCGGCCTTCACCCTGCTTAGGGAGATGCATGCTTCCGGTGACATTGCTGAGGCTATCTTATCTGCGCTTGAGGCGGCTGCAGAGGCTGGCGGGGACGCGCGTGGTGAGAGGAGCGCCGCAATATTGGTGGTTGGGGAGACCGCCTGGGGCCCGGAGTACGACAGGGTTCTTGACGTGCGCGTTGATTATTCGGAGGATCCCTTAAGCGAATTGAGGAGAATAGTTAACGTGCTTAGGGGGTCTTAAGGCCTAAGGCCAGAGTCTTTTGATCCTAGCTACCTTAGACGGCTTGACCTTCGCCATACCTGTTTGCGTAGCCATGACTAACTCGCCCCTAGCACCGTACCCTATTGCCTCACCCTTAACGATTCCCCCACCACGCAACGTTACCTCAACGTCTTCCCCAATATTCACTAGCTTCTTCCCGTAATTCACGACGTGCCTTGCTAAGCGCCCCTCCACCACGTCCTTCAGGGCGTGGTTCAGCATGTTGATTAGTGAATTGATTTGCTCTTCACCGCACGCATCGGCACCGAGCGCATCGCACCTTAAGCTCACGGTGCATGTCAAGCAATCACCACTAACACTAACTGCTCCCCTACCAACGACGTCATTCCTGACCACGTACTGGTTCGGGAAGAGAATCCCT
>JALWZB010000009.1:0-925 GCA_027002995.1 Desulfurococcales archaeon | reverse complement strand
AATCCCTCCCCAACCATCGCTTACCTCATCGAGCCAGGAAACCGTTGCTGACCCCATAGCAACTAGGCATGCGTCCAGTAACTCGCTCATACCTTCCCGGACCTTGTCCCCTGCGTTGATAGTCGTGATTATGAGCACGTTGCACCCTTCCCGCTTAACTGTGGTGTTAATTTCGCTCATAGAACCGCCTCGAGGGGTATTGGTTGCGAGGATAAAACCTTAGTTCTCCGTGTTTTGAGCGTTGAATTACTCCTACTTGACCCTCAGTTTCTGGGCGAGGTCCCTGAGTTCTGGGTGCACGTACTCACCGTCCTCTATTATCTTAGTTCCGTCATCGAGGCACTCTAGTGTTGGGTTAAGGCATATCCCGTCCGTGTGTGAGGGTGCTGGGCCGAGCGAGCCCTGGAACGTTGATGATTGAGCTCCGAGGCCCCACTCGATGGCGCCCCATACCCTCTCGTCCTCGAGGATATTTCCTGTTAGTTTAGCGCCTGGGTTGCACCCGTAGGAGAGGTGGGCGACCCTAAGCATTCTCTCGTCGTTGAATGACTTGAGCCATGCTTCGAAGATCCTTGCTTCGGTGCCTCCCTCCACCTTAACTACCTTGCCTTCCTTCACGTGTAGCTTTATCGGCTCTCTTAGGAGGCCGAGTTCCGCGGGTGGCCACACTGACCCGTCGAACACTATGACACCGTTTATGCTGTCCTCTATGGGAGCCCAGTCGACTTGACCGAAGAGCATGTACTCGCCTGGCCCGCTTACCTCACCCTCTGTTAGGACGGGGCGTGACGGGTCGTTCTCGAAGGTCACGTCCATCCCTGCCGGCGATGTTGCCCTCATTCTCCTGCATGACTTGGTTATCTTGGCTAGCCTCTTCTGGAATTCGTAGAGTGTGGGTACGTCTACGCGACCTATGTTCCTAACC
>JALWZB010000008.1 GCA_027002995.1 Desulfurococcales archaeon | reverse complement strand
CTGAGCTACTCACGGACCACTCCGCGAGGGTGGTTAAGCACTTAACGCGGGTCAAGGCATCACCGCTGAGCAGGTACGCCTCCCTGAAGGGGAGGGTTAATGAGGAGGACTTCGTCAACGCATTAATCATTGCTGGCGCGCTACACGACGTCGGTAAGGCGTTCTACCAGCGGAGCGAGCGCGTCACTGAGGGTGGGTGTAAGTACCTCACCTTCACCGGGCATGAGTGGGTGTCAGCATACTTCATCCAGCGGCTAAGGGCCTCCGAAACCGCCTGGGAATCGCCGCTGGCTAACCTACTCGACATCACCTTCTACGCGGTCCTCCTCCACCACCACGCCATGGACGTTATCGGTAGGGGGAGGGAGTCCCCCACTAAGCTCAGGCCGCCGGAGAGGGACGAAATCATTGAGGGTCTTGAGGAATTAGGTAAGCTAATACCTGATGAAGCGGTGAGGAACGCGTACAGCAGGAACCTGGAGACCATCGTGGGTAAGGTGCTTGATTACTCCAGGAAGGACTTGGCGGGCCTCATAACCACGGTGCGGGAGACGTATAACGACCTACTCAGGAGGTCGGCAGGCAGGAGGGGGAGGAGGGTCCTCTACCTGCTGGGCGTTGCTGCGTTAGTCACCGCTGATTACCTAGCGGCTGAGGAGGTTAGGGGGCCCTCAACCTCAAGGTTCCTGAGGGCCGTTAAGGTCTTCAGCGAAGCGTACTTCAGTAAGCCCACGTAAGTTATTCGGGGGTGCCTTACTTGGGGTTAAGGAGAAGCACTCTAACAACGTTCAACTTCGACGTCACCGCGCTCGAGGGCTGCACCCTACCCTGGTTCCCCGGGCACGAGACCAGGGGAGGGTTCCTCAACGCCTTAAGGAGCGTTGATGAGGGGCTGGCCAACACCCTGCACTCAGGCGTTGAGGGAGGGGTTAGGGGGAGGAGGTCGGTGATGTCCCTCAAGGCCCTCAGGCTCACCTCAGGCGTTAAGTGGGTTAGGGTTGAGGGCGGGGGCCCGCCGCCGATTAAGTCAGGGTTAGGGGCTAGGTTAGGGTTCAAGGCACTCGTCGAGCCCGGCGCCACGGGCTGGTTCTCCGTAACGATCCTTGATGAGGGCGTCGCTAAGGACGCGGTCATGATCATACCCTCACTCATGGGGGCTGAAGTCACGGTCGGGCCGTGCAGGCTGAAGGTATCGTCGCTGAGGATAGAGGTCATAGACGTGGCTAGGCTGCTGAGTGAGGCGTCCGAGGACTGGGTCGGGACCGACATCTACTTCCACACACCCACGTACCTCAACCCCCTGAGGGGCGACGCACGCTACAAGATCCTCTACCCAGAACTAACGGCCCTCCTGGGCAACCTAATCGCAACAGCCAGGCACGTAACGCGTGAGGACTACCCGAAACCCGAGGACCTAGCCAGCAACGCGTACGTGTCAGGCATAGACATCAAAACACCCAGGACAAGGAGCGGCAACACCGCACCAACAGGCTTCATAGGGTGGGTAAAGATAAGGCCAAAAGACGACGCGACCCCCAAAGCAAGGAAACTCATCACATACCTCCTCAAGCTAGCAGAGAAAACCAACATAGGCGGAAACAGATCCGCAGGATACGGGGAAGTCACCGTAAGAATTGAGCGAGCAGGGCAGGGGAGCAACAATCAACGCACGCCCTCCCAGGCATAGCCGATGCGCTACCAGCGTATACCGAGGGTACGGATCGAGCATCAAGGTAAGAAACTCAGGAATGCTAGGTCAAGATTACCCTAATGGTATTTATGAGAATGGATGAACTCCGCCCCAACCCATCCCCCGAGATAAACCCGGCGGTCGAGGACTTCATCCAAGCGGACAGTTGCATCCAAGACATGTAGCTATTACGGTTCCTTAAGGGAGGCACGCAACCTCCACGACCTACGTTAAGCCCCTAACCCCCATAGGAATAGGCGGCGACGTAAACTAGAGCCTGTGGAGGCACCCTCGTTGTTTGGATGCTTAGGTTCATTACTGATTGCGGTACGGTCTATGCTAGGGGTGTATGTGGTGGTTAGAGTGAAGGTGAGTATTTACGTTGATAGGGATGTGTGGGAGAGGTTTAGGAGGTACGCGTTAAGGAGAGGGATTAAGGTTAGTGAGTTGCTTGAGGACTTGATGAGGGATGAGATGGTTGAGGATTTACTAGATGATGAATTGCTGAGCTTGACTGGTTCTGAGTCTTATGAGGCGGACTTCAAGCCCGCGGAGCCGAGGGGCGGCCTCGTGAGCGAGTTAGTGAGGGTTATGAGGGATGAGAGGGCGGGTAACGTATCTAGGTAGTAGCGCTATTGTGAAGAAGTATGTTAGGGGCTAGGGTTAGGAGGACAAGGCAGGGTTGGTGATGAAGCTGAGAGGATGGTTAGGCTGGGGTGGAAGCTAATGGAGAGGCACCACATCCACGAGACCTACGCAACGCAGGTCGCGTCGGCTAAGCACGTGAGTGCCTCGCAATTCCTGACGGGGGATAAGTGGCTGTATGAGGTAGCGTTGAGGGAGGGGCTGAACAGCACGTACTTGGGGTGAGTGGTGGGGTTACGCCGTGATCCACTCCCCTACGGGGTTCTCTATCTTGGGTATTAAGGCCTTCATGGTTGGGTGTAGGAAGTGCTTGTCGTTGGTGTAGGCC
>JALWZB010000007.1 GCA_027002995.1 Desulfurococcales archaeon | reverse complement strand
GCTCCGCCGATATCTCATCTACTTTAGCGTACTTCACCTCATATACCATAGCACCCTCCTCCGTTACTGCGACGGCGTCGATCTCTGCTTCCTTGCTCCACCATGGCTTAACAGGGGTTTTCAGGGTCTTTGAGAGGAGCTCCCTAACTACTTCCTCGAACCATTGTGCTAGGTGGTTCCTCAGTAGTTCGTTATCTATCCGCACCTGCCCTGTTACTTCCGCCTCGTCTCTCTTGGGGTATATTGCCTTGAACCAGTAGTCCCAGAACGGGTCGGCTATGAGGTACTTCGCTTTCTTAGTTCTCAAGGGGTTTTCCCCGGCCGGGACAACCCGCTTAACGAGGCCCAAGCCCCTAAGCACCTCTAAGTACTTGATTAGGCTCGTCCTCCTGACCACTTGGGCCAGTTTGCTGAAGGAGTTCCTGCCCGACGCTATCGCGGCTAGTATTGATGCGTAGACACCTAACTCCCTAGTCTCAGACGCTAACAGGTGTAGTGGTTCCTCGTAGAGGCGCCCGTACCTGCTGTGTATGTGTTTCAGAGCCTCCGATACGTGGTCGGTGCTCTCAACGAGGGCGAGGTTATATGGTGTCCCGCCGAAGAGGGCATAGAGGCGGAATGCCTCATGCTCAGACGCGCCGATTCTCCCCCTCAAGTACACGTAGGACTCCAGGAAGCCGAACCCGCCTAACTTGATCGTGACGCACCTGCCGTAGAGGGGCCCCAGAGGACCTGCGAGCCGCTCAATAACGGAGACGGCGCTCCCAAGCAGGACGAGCTTGAGTGGGGCGTCAGGGTAGGTATCCACGAGGGCCTGCAGGTGGGAGGCGAAGGACTTACCAAGCCTCTGAAACTCATCAATCACCAGCACCATACCCCCTAACCTATTAGCGCAGTTAACTATCCCCTTAACGATCCCCTCCCAAGAATCCGTGCTAACCTCGCCGCAGACCTCCTTAAGCTTAGACGTGACCCAACGTAGTAGGACACCCTCATCACCCTCCGGGACGAAGAGGTAATGACCCTTAACATGCCTCAGCAGCGCGGTAGCTAACCAGGTCTTACCTATCCTCCGCCTTCCGTAAATAATTACGGCACGAAACCCTGCCTCACTTAGTTCCCTCTTAAGTACCTCTAGAGCATCGTCTCGATCAACAAATAATCCTAACAATGATGATCCCTACAATAATCATTACTAAAAGGATAATATATTCTGACCCTCCCATACATGGAGCGACAACTGCTGGGAATCGCGGGGTGTTGCCTGAGGTAGGTACGTGGGTCAAAAACTAGCTTAGTAGGTGAAGTATCCTCCATATCTGTTTGAAGGTTCTTACCTCCGCATCCACGTAATGCCTAACTATCTCCTTCGGCCTAAAACCTAGGGCTAGGTCAGCTTCCCTTAGCATGGGTATGTCGTTGTATCCGTCACCTATCGCGACCGTCACTTTGGGGTTTAGGGTTTCCTTGAGTTTCCTAGCTACTTCCCCCTTGTCTTTATAGGTTAGGGTGCACCCATCCAGCACACCATCCTTGAAGATTAATTCATGTGCGATGAAGCCATCGCACGTGACGCCTGCTGCTTTGATGGCGTGTTCGAGTATGGTGAAGCCTCCTGTGACTATGAATACGTGCCATCCCCTTGCCTTAAGTAGCTTCGTTAGCTTCACTGCGCCTGGCCGTACGCGTAGTTGCTTCGCGGTCTCCCAGAACACTTCCTCCTTAACACCCCTAAGGAGGGCTACCCTCCTGCGTATGGATTCGTGCCATGGTTTGAAGCCGTTGATCCCGTGGAGAAATTCCTCCTTGATCCTAGCGTAGAGGCCTGAACGCTTAGCTACCTCCAGAAGGTATTCTTGAGGGGTAACCACTCCCTCGAGGTCGATGAGGAGGAGTCGCCCTCCCCGCCCTCTGATTGGCGCATTTTCTCACCTTACGTAAACTTCCCTAAGGAATCCCTTATAAGCACTTCGCTAAATAACATCACGAAGAAATTAAATGGATTAATTGTGGTTAATTTAGAGAAAGTATTTAGTGATCACATGAGGAGCAGGCATAACCACGTTCGTTCTGCACTACATGGGCTAGCTCAACCCCTTCCTCGAAATCAACGTAGTGAAGCCCTACTGCACTCTGCTAAGGATTCATGGCTGGGGATGTCTTTGTTGCGCTTCTCATCACTCCAACCACGTGTGAAGCACGGTAAAGCCCTAACACTTTGGGGGCTGAGGCACAACCCGTCCCAGCGGAACCCACAACGACCTAGGACGGGAAACGGTGTCTACTGCTTCATCTTAACGTTATTTTTGTTTCTCAGGTAACTAGGCTACGGGATGGCCCGCAAGTTAGGTTGGAGGGTTAAGGGCTTAATCATTGTTGTGGCGGTGGCACTTACCTTATCCGTAGTTGCAGTCATAGCCTTAACTAAGCTCGGACTACTTCAGCGAGAGTCGGAACCCCTACGCCCACTGATCATCTCATTAGTCGTCGCAATAACCCTCCTCATCGCTTCAGCCGTAACCTCCACGCTCACGAAGGTCTTAGATAGAGAAAGGTAGTGCTAGGCATGGACAGTGTGCTGCGGTATTGGATATGATTAGTTTACTGAATAAAATCGTTGCTGTTTTGCTCGCGTTCTGAATGCAGGGTCCCGCCACGGGCAATTAGGACAGAGGAGGGAAGAGCTATGGGCTCTAGCGTATCGCTTCATGCCATGCCCCACCTGACTACCTTATTTGCTGCTAGGAAGGCACCGATCACCCATGTGCATAGTGAGGCTAGGGGCACTATCATTGGTACTGAGGCGCCGAGACCGCTTAACTGCCTCGCCAGCTCGGCCGCAGCGGCCGTGGGCACGGCCATCACCGCATACTTGACTGCGCCGGGCAGTAGGTAGGCTGGGTAGTAGACTGGTGGGAGTACCTGTAGCATGCTTGATAGCGTGTTGGTTACGGATGACACGTTGGTTGCGGCGGAGACACGCATAGCTACGACCAACCCTAGGAAGGTTGCTAACGTTAGCTCAACGAGCCCCACCGCTAACGCCGTAATTAGCTGCCTCACCGCGCCGAAGGCTAGGGCTATCGGTAGGTACGCAGCTAGGGTCGTGGCCTCGAAGACCATGGAGGAGAGGAACACGCCTAGGATGAAGTGTGTGGGCGTTAACTCGGTAGCTACGAACATGTCGTAGAGCTTCATTAACCTGTACCACCCGATGTCCTGCCCGACCAAGTTAATGCCGACGCCCCACATCCCCGCGACCACGGCACCGATCACGAAGTTATTCACGCCTGCCCTACCTCCCCACGCGTAGAGCAGGACAAAGAACCCGATCGTTATGGCGAAGCCCTGAATCAACCATAAGGGTTGCCTGATGATCCACCTGCTCGCTAAGTAAGTCATCCCCCAAATCCTTCTAAGCCCTTCACGCACCATGCTCACCTACCTCCCTCACCACCAATTACCTCTAGGTACGCGTCCTCCAGGTCAACCTCATCTATCGCCACGCTACTAGCGGTCACGGAGCTAGCTATGTTGAGTGCCTCCTCACGGCTCCTGGCGTACGCCACGACCCTGTCCCCGAGCCTCACAACCTTACTAGCGTTCAACCCGTCCGCGGATCCCTTAACGATGACCTTAAACCTGTACGGGACGACCCGCATCAACTCCTCTGGAGTGCCTGACGCTGCAGTAACTCCCTTATGGATCATAACGACCCGGTCAGCAATGAGTTGAGCTTCACGCATGTCGTGAGTCGTCATGACAACGCACTTACCTTCCCTAACGAAGTCCCTTAGTGCTCGCCACACCTTATACTTCCCCTCAACATCTAGGCCTGTGGTGGGTTCATCGAGGAACAGTACTGACGCGTTACTCGCTAAGACCATCGCGACCGCCACACGCTTTCTCTGACCACCGCTAAGCGCCCTAGCCACCCTGTTCCTAACGCTCCATAAGTCAAGCACCTCTAACCAGTACTTAGCCTCCTCAACAGCATCTCCCTTACTGAACCCCCTAAGCATGAGGTAGCCGGTAACCGCCTCCAGGGGAGTCCAGTTAGCGTCTATGCTGATGTCCTGGGGGCATAGGGCGATGCGTTTCCTGACCTCAGCGTAATCCCTCACGACGTCGTATCCTGCGACGCGCGCAGAGCCCTTACTTGGTTTTAGTAGGGTGGTGAGCATCCCGACCGTCGTGGTTTTCCCTGCACCGTTAGGGCCTAGGAGCACGGTCACCTCACCATACCTAGCCGTTAGGTTCACGTTCCGGGCGCCCCACACCCCGTTTGGGTAGCGCTTCCCGAGCTCCTCTGCCTCGATCGCGTTCCCACGCATTACGGCTCCCTCAAGGATGGTGGCTCTCAAGCTCCTTTTTAGTCTATTAGTTGAGAATAATCAACAACCCTTAGTTAACTCCCCTCAACCCATGGGGACTGATCATTAGTTGATGATAATCAACTCAACCGCTTATCAATAACGAAGGCAGGAATAATGACGGTGGTGCTCGATGAGCAATGAAGGGAATGAAGAAAGGAAAGAAACCGAGGCACCCAGGAACGGTGAGATATTCCAGGCACTAGCCCATAAGGTTAGGAGGGCGATCATAAGGTCACTAGCGGAGAAAGGTGAGAGGAGCTTCACCGAGCTAATGGAGGACGCCGAGCTCGAGGATTCAAGCGTGATGGCGTTCCACATGAAGAAGTTAGGTCCCCTAGTGAGGAGGAACGAGAGGGGCTACTACGAGTTAACCGACCTAGGATGGAAGGCGTACAAGGTGTTAAGAGAACTCGAGCTAGAGTCCCTGAGGGACAGGGCCGAGGAAGTTCTCGAGGAGATCAGGAGCAGGAAGCCAGCAACTAAGGAGGTCAGTAAGCCCAAGCCGCAGGCAGTAATCGCTAGTGAAGGAGTGAGCAGGGAGGACGCGCTCTCAGTGATCGGCTCAGTCATTAGTGAGGTAGTCAAGACGGTCTCGGAAGCGGTTAAGGACATAACGCCCACTGACATCTTTAGGAAGGTGCTAAGCAGGGATAGGGTATGGATAGATAAGAGCGCCCCTCCAGCCCCTAAAGTCAGGATAGACGTCATAGGCTCGGACATTACCCTAACGGGGACAACCAACAGTAGCATAAGGGTTCGAGGCAAGGCACGCCGCGAAAACGACGCAACGATAAAGGCTTCAGGGAATGAAGCGAGGGTCAAGGTCAAGGAAATGGACGGCGAGGTAAGCCTACCCGAAGTCAACACACTCGAAATACTCGTGAAGGGCGGTGACCTCACCACCCAAGACTTCAAACTACCGCCAAACGTAAGCATATCTGTACTGGGCGGCGACGTCAACCTGGACGCAGTAATGGAGAAGCTAAGCAACCTAAACACCTCAGTTAAGGGAGGCGACGTCCTAGCCAACATACTGGTTAAGGAGGTGGGACAGAACGCCTCAGTAAACATCACCGTACTAGGCGGCGACACCCGCATCACGCTACGAGTACCCAAAAACACTAAGGTAGTTAGGGGCAACATCAAGGTAACCGGAGGAGACGTAGGGATCGAGATCGACGAATCACTCACCGGCGCCGGCGAGGGTGCGAGGACCCTAGTAATCAACACTAAGATCATAGGCGGTGACGCATCAATATCGGTACTCCCGAATACGAGGGAGTGAAGTCACGTACATAATATAAACAATATATTCAAATGAACAGAAGCTATTACAATAATACAATTATATTTATGGAACCGGAAAATTTATTGAATAGAAGTAAATAAAATGATTTTACTGTATGTGAGCACTCAAATAATGATCAATGTGTTAAGCCAGCGTCATGTGTCATTAACGTCACCCACAGGTGCGATGCCAGAAAAATATTCTGGAAGGGCGCCTCCATTATTTCAGAACTGCTTAATGTGAATTATTGCTTTATATGAAACTGTTTATAAACCGCTTAGGTGATCTTGACTGACACCCGACCCCGTGAATACAGGTAACACGGCCTTCGTCCTCATATCAGCCGCGCTAGTAATGATAATGACTCCCGGACTAGGGTTCTTCTACGGCGGCCTAGTAGGTAAGAAGAACGCGTTAACCATACTGATGCAGTCCCTCTTCTCGCTGGGATGGGTAACGATCCTGTGGGTGCTTTTCGGATTCTCCCTGGCCTTCGGCCCCGACGTAGCAGGCGTAATCGGTGGGCCTAAGTACTTCTTCCTAATGCACATCAACGAACGCACGATCATGGGAGCGTTCCAGGGACCGCTCTACGCCTTCGTAATGTTCCAGCTAATGTTCGCCATAATCACGCCTGCACTAATCACTGGCGCGTTCGCCAACAAGATGAAGTTCAAGGCGTACATAGCGTTCCTAACCCTCTGGTCATTCCTAGTGTACTTCCCCGTAGCCCACTGGCTATGGGGTGGCGGGTTCCTGCAGAAGTGGGGTGTGGAGGACTTCGCCGGAGGTATAGTGGTACACGCCACCGCAGGGTTCTCAGCATTAGCGACGGTGTTCTACTTAGGTGCGAGGAAGGTTAAGGACGAACCCCACAACGTAATGTTTGTCGCCCTAGGCACGGCACTACTGTGGTTCGGGTGGTTCGGCTTCAACGCCGGAAGCGCTTTAAGGGCTGGCGGCGACGCCGCGGTAGCCTTCACGAACACGCAGATAGCCGCAGCCTTCGCTGCCGTGACTTGGGTGATCCTCGACGTGCTGAGGGGAGGCAAGATAAGCACCGTGGGGTTCTGCACAGGAGCGATAGCCGGGCTAGCCACCGTCACCCCAACCGCAGGCTACGTAACGCCTCAAGCAGCAATGATTATCGGTATAGTCGCGGCCCTAGCGTGCTACGCCGCAGTACAGTATAGGGCCAGAAAAAGGTGGGACGACGCCCTAGACGTGTGGGGAGTGCACGGCATCGGAGGCTACACAGGCATACTCCTACTAGGCATATTCGGCACCTCAGCAGTGCTCGGCAGCAACGGCCTCCTCTACGGCAACCCAGCATTCTTCGGGAAGCAGTTCGTAGCAGGAAGCTTCGCAGCGATCTACTCCTTCGTAGTAACGTACGCCATACTGTGGGTAATAGAGAGGTTCACACGCTTAAGAACTAGCGAGGAGGAGCAAGTCAAGGGTCTGGATCAGGTGGAGCTCGGCGAGGTAGCGTATAAGTAACAAAGAAAGGAAAGCATGTAATACTCATTTTCAACGATATTAAGTTACGGCGACATAAATCGTTTTTCTCATATCACTTCACTCTATGCTGGAACTATGGTGTGCTTTCGTACCTGTCGAGGGACTCCTCCCACTGTACTCATGGGTGGCGATAGAACCCAAGGGCAGGCCCCCATCACCCTGTAGGGTCTCAACGGAAATTCAAATTACTACCTCCACAAGACGTCCCTCAAATCAGTAAGGCGTTTCCTACTCAAACTTCGTTACGTTCTGAGGAGATAGCCTACAATACTTGACGCAGTGTCTGGGGACGGGCGTTTTTAGGTTAGGCATGCTAGGAGGTAAATTGATAAAAGATGATCAATGATGATAATCAAGAATCAAGAAGGCAGTTATTATTGACACAAAAGCCTAGGAGGTCAGCGTGTAAGTAATGACTTCATTCCTCTAAGATCATTGACGGTAAGCGGGTTTAGCTTCCCAGTAATCGTCATAAGCGATTACCTTCATCCCCGCCCCGCCTCTTTGCAGTCATTTTTCTTATTGAAAGTCCTTGGATTCACCTGCGTCAGGTTACGTGGCCTCTACTACAATACCATGGCTATCTGGCCTGCCCCACGCGTTAATGAGTAACGTATGAATAATGTTTGTTATTACTTTCAATATCCTTTATTTTTGATTCTATTAATCACTAACATTATATCACGTTATTTTGATTTGTGCTTGATTATTGCTAGATATTCCTTTGTGGCGGTTAAGTTTGGTTGGCTATGTTTAGGCTGTTTTTGCCTCGACTCAGCACTTGGTGTGTCTTTTTTGCCTGCTTCGCTTCCCCTTTATCCGTGATTTGCTAGACCTATATTGGTGGTGGCCGTGCGTGGCGTTGAGGGGCTTGTGAGTGAGGTGGAGGCCCTTAAGCGTAGGTTGAGGGCCGTTATACTTGCGCATAATTATCAGTTGCCTGAGGTTCAGGATATAGCTGACTTCGTCGGCGATAGCTTAGGGCTCGCTAGGAAGGCGGTGGAGAGTGGGGCCGACGTGATAGTGTTTGCGGGTGTTTCATTCATGGCTGAGATGGCGGCGGTGCTGAACCCTGATAAGGTGGTGCTCCACCCTAACCCATGCGCTGGTTGCCCCCTAGCTAATTACTTGAGCCCGCAACGCGTTAGGGAGGTTAGGAGCGAGATCCCCAACACGCCCATAGTTCTCTACGTTAATTCCCTAACCCGGGCGAAGGTGGAGGCCGATTACGTAGTCACTAGCGCGTCCGCCGCTAAGCTGATATCCAGGCTGGGGGAGGAGGTCGTGGTCTTCGGGCCTGATAGGAACTTAGCTGACCACGTATCCACGGTGACTGGTAAGCACGTGCTTCCGCTGCCTCCCCACGGTCACTGCCCGGTTCACGAGTACCTCCTTAACGAGTACTACGTGGCCAAGGCCTTGGCGGAGAACCCGGGAGCGAAGCTGATAGCGCATCCCGAAACCCCGAGGAAGGTTAGGGCTATCGCCCACGCTATCGGGAGTACGAGCCAAATGCTTGAGAAGATCAAGGGGATTAACGGCAAGGTCATACTGGCGACGGAGGAAGGCCTAACGTATAGGGCTAGGAAGCTCTACCCGTCGAGGGCGAAGGAAATAATCCCAGCCAACCCGCTTGCTGTGTGCGTGGACATGAAGAAAATAACTTTGATGGACGTGCTCAGGTCGCTTAAGCTGATGAAGCACAGGGTCAGGGTGGATCCTGAAGTCGCTAGGAGGGCTAGGGAGGTAATCGAGCGTAGCTTAGAGATCATTAAGTGAGGTGTGCGGCATGGATCCACACACCCTAGCCAGCAAGATACTCGAGTGGGTTGAGGAGGACGCCCCCTTCGGAGACCTAACCAGTGAAGCCCTACTGC
>JALWZB010000006.1 GCA_027002995.1 Desulfurococcales archaeon | reverse complement strand
GAAGGTATTAGTGATAGGGAACTAATCAGCTTAGCAAACAAGCTTGAGAGAACAATACTGACAAGAGACGCCGACTTTACAGTACCAAGTCTCTTATCTCTGATAAGGCACGGAGTAATCTACATTTCCTATCAACCCCCTAAGAACGAGATACAAAGGCTAGCCGAGAAAATAGCCTCTATAGTCAACCAGCTAGAGCCTAAGCCTGGGCTACTTGTAGTCATGGAGCATGAATACATAGAGGTCTATGACTAGCCTAGCACTTACATCACTAGTTTATAACTAACTATGTCTAAGTGCAAGAGTCTGAATTTAGGAAAACATAATTATTATGAACTAATCAATACAAACAATACTATGACTCCATAGTTAAACTATGAGCTACTAACCATATACAACCATACAAGGGTTATCATATAACTTCTTCTGTAGCTATAGACCGTTAAGGCCACCATAGGCGAACTAGATAAGGCTCTATTGAGTCACTAAATAGCCACAGTGAATGGAAGGTTATCACTTATGCGTGTGTACTGAAAGAGCTGAATAAGACCATCGGGGGAAGGGTTATGGAAGGAAGATTATAGGGTGGAAAGGTTTTGAGTCACAACCTCTTAGTATCGCTAGCCTTAGAAGGGAAAATTTTAGAAAATTTTAAAAGTTATTCGATATGTCGTGATAAACCCAACTCATGCTCTCCGGTATAATTCTCCTCTAAGGCCTTTAGCTATGCCTTGCTCTATACCTAGGCCTACCGTAGTGAAGGGCTTATCTGTTCTTTGTTTTTTATTGTATATA
Source organism: Desulfurococcales archaeon (assembly GCA_027002995.1). GTDB lineage: Archaea > Thermoproteota > Thermoprotei_A > Sulfolobales > NBVN01 > WAOL01. The sequence continues at coordinate 8,276 of JALWZB010000006.1, read as the reverse complement.
TAAGCAACGATAATAATCATAATACCCAGCACGAACATGGCCTGGGCATATGGATTATAAGACTAATATTGTGACAGGATCTGGCAATCCAGTACTCGTAGTCAACTATTTATATCTAAGATATTCCACTTTTAACCCCTGTCTCGTTCAGTATTTCATTTAATATATTTTCCATGACCGTGGGAGCATTAGAATCCTGTTTCCAGATTTTAGGAAATTCTGGATTATGAATTTCTAATAGTCGTTCTACCTTATTCTTGGAAATCCTCCAAATTTTCCGTATCTACGAGTACTTTTCTAATTACTTCTTTCCTTGTTTTCATGCATGCCGAAGTATTTCTCGATACCTATTCTGGCGAAGAATTTTGGGAAGCCAGCTAGATCTGAAGCTACTTCCTGTTTCTTTTCATTAAAGTATATTAGGTTTGGTCTTAGTATTGATCTTCTTTACTATCTTAGCCTTTACATGTAAGTTTTCGATATCATCCCACCTCGGCATCCACTCGTATAGACGTCCCTCATGGTCTTTGAACCAACCCTAAGCATAATTCTACCTGATACGAGCGGATATTTTCTGGACATAATCTATGAATTTTATAACTGTAGGTTTCTGTTTGCTCATACCTGATACATTTATGCAGAGTACTTTTCACCAACACCAAGTACCTGGGCTAGCTTCCTAACACTCTTGACCACCTATAGAGATGCTGTAAAACCTCCCTAGCCTGCCACTCACCCAGTATACAGGCTGGCTGTCCCATTCCTCCTCATGATTTGGGGCGGTCCCCAGCAAGGAAAGGTAAATATAGTGAGGTGTTTAAGTGGTGGGCCCGCCGGGGGCTTGAGCCCGGGACCTCTGGCTCCGGAGGTCGTGCCCTGGTTTTGGTTGGGCTTTATTTCTTTGTTAGGTGGGTTTTGGCTCCGTTGTCGGTTTTTAGTTTTATTGATTTTATGCAGATGTTCTTACCTAGTTCCGTGCATGCTTTGATTACTTTGTTTGCTGTTTCCTCGTTGATTGTTAGGGAGGTTGTTGCGCCGCCGAGTCCTGCGCCGCTTAGTTTGCTTCCCGCAGCACCTGCTTTGAGGGATGCGTTGATTACTGCTTCGATTTCGGGTGTGCTTACTTCGTATAGGTCCCTTAGTAGGGTGTGTTGGTGGTTCATTGCCGCCGCTACTGCGGTGATGGGTGGTAATTTGTTGGGAGCGTTCCTCAGGTCATCGGCGATCCCCGTTGCTTTAACGGCGTGTCTTAGCGCGTGTTCGCCGAAGGTTTTGAGGGCTTCCTCGAGCCCCACTCCCTCGCCCTTCATTGCCTTCAGTACTAGGGTTGTTGATGCGTGGGCTCTTAGGGTGTAGAGGATTCTCTTCCTGGGTGTTTCGGGGATCTTGCTTAGGTACGGTGCTAGCTCCTCCTCGCTTAGTGATGCCCAGTCGGGTTCCCAGTACTTGAGCCCTAACTTACGCCTTAGGCCCTCGGGGAGGGGTTGCTTGAGGAGTGCCTTAAGCCCTTCCTCGATCTCCGCCTGCCTCACCGGGTGTATTGAGGCTGTGGAGTGCTTGACGGGGGTTACGGAGGCTACGTAAACGCCTTCGTTGAAGGGTAGGTGCTCCGCGCCGTAGGGTGGCTTAGTCCTAACGAGTACCACGCCCCCGTACGCCGATGTGTACTGGTCTAGCCTGCCGCACGGCACCCCCAGGACGTCGTGCTCGGCGACGTAGGCAAGCCCCGCCACCTCCCCAGGGCTTAAGTCAGTCCCGACTAGGGTTGTTAATGCCTTGATGAGCGAGACCAGGAGGGCGGCACTGCTTGAGAGTCCTGAGGCGATGGGGACCTCACTAAGTATTAAGGCGTTGAATTGGGGGACGCTGTACCCGGCGTTAAGTAGGGCCCTCACCGCCGCCCGCACGTAGTCGCCGAACCACCCACCACCCTTGAGTGACGGGTTCGCGGCGTCGAACTCGTCCCGCCATCCCCGACCCTCGCCCCTCAGGTTTAGGGAAGCTACGGCTGAGCGCGGGGCTTGACCGGCCTCGCCGACGGCTACGTAGCACCTTAAGTTGATGGCGACCCCGACGACGGGTAAGCCCTTATAGTCTTGGTGGGTGTTAAGTAAGTCTAACCTGCCTGGGGCGGAAGCGATCACTTTCGGGGACCGCCCGTAGAGCTCCCTGAAGCTACTGAGTAGCTCCTCCCCACTACCCATGCTCCTCAACCCTCCTTAGGGCCTGACGTAACCTCTCGGCGGCGTCCTCCGGTGTTGAGTCGTAGGTGAAGTTCCCGCCGCCCTGCTCCATCCCCGCCGCGTACTTGAGCTTACCTGACGCCCTAAGCATGCCGTAGATCTCTATGTGGAGGTGGTAGTGGGGGTACTCACCCCTGAGCGGGGCTTGGTGGGTTGCGAGGACGTACGGCATTGGCTTATCGAAGACCTTGTCTAGGGCCTTAAGTACCTTCACGAGGGCCTCAGCCAACCCCCTAACCTCCTCCCTACTTAACTGCGTCAGTAGCTGGACGTGCCTCTCGGGGTAGATGTGGACCTCGAAGGGCCAGTGGGCGTAGAAGGGCACGAAAGCAGCGAATCCACCGCCCTCAAGCACTACCCTCTCACCGCTCCTTAACTCCTCCTTAAGCACCTTACAGAACAGGCACTCCCCACGCAACCTGAAGTACCTCCACGCCGAGGTAAGCTCCCTCAAAACCTTCGAGGGCGTGAAGGGCGTGACGTAGACCTGGCTGTGAGGGTGCGTTAAGGAAACCCCGACCTCCTCACCACGGTTCCTGAACCACAGGACGTAGGCGTACCCCTCACCCATAGCCCTACGGGTCAGGTTAGCCACCTCCTCAATGACCTTAGCCACGCCGTCAACGCCGACGAAGCTTAGGTCGGGTAGGTCATGCTCAAGGCTCTCAACGATGACGTAGCACTCCCCACGTCCCGGCGCCTTAACCAACGGGTACTCACCAACCCCATCGAGTCTCGGCGGGTCAGGGACGAGCATAGGGAACCTATTCTCAAGAAGGAAGGGAGCCTCAGAACGCTCCCCAACCTCAGGCGACCCCGGGCAGAAGGGGCAGGCAGACTCGCTGGTGGGGCGCCAGGGACGCGACTCCCTAATGTTCGAGATCATCACCCACTCACTCAGTGTCGGGTCCCACCTAAGCTCGATGACTCTACGGGCATTAACTCCCTTAACGCCTGGTTCCCGCATTAAGGCACTACCACCCTCAAGTCGAGTGAGCACCTAATTATGTTTACGAGGGCGGACCCTCAGTAAGGCTTTTTTGAGCTATAGCACATAAGTACCGGTGATCGAGAATGGTCGTGAGCCAGCCGAAGCATAGGGACTGCACAAACTTCAAGGACGGGAAGTGCCTCCTCTACGGAGTCACCGTCCCGCCAGACGGGCCAGCATGCCCGAACTTCACACCGCGCACCCAAGCAGCAATTCCCGGGACAGTAAGGCCCGCCTCGCCAAGCCCCGCAACAGGTGTCCCCTACGCCCCACCACCTAGGTGGGGGTATGGCGCGGGCTACGGCCTCGGCCGCGGGTTCGGTGCAGGGCGCGGCCTAGGCCTAGGACTGGGGATGAAGCACAGACACAGGCACGGCAGGGGAAGGTGGCGCTGGTTTAAGTAGGGAAAAATTGTTTAAGGCCTTAAGCAACGTGTTGGTTCGGATCCCCGTCCCTAAACCCCGGATGGTGGGTATATGTCTATGTTAAAGTACATAAACTTCAGCTGCACTTCGTCATTACCTATGAATACCTTGTCCTTACACTCATAGTTCGTTAGGAACATGTAGTAATTGCTGTACTCGTAGTAATTATTGACGTATATGTCTATGGTGTTAGTGGTTTTTTCGCCAATACCCCACCCAATCCCCGCATTTACGGGGAAGTATTTTGCTAGCTTGCTAGTGCTCTCTCCCACGAAGAACGATAGGAGATCCACAACATCAACGCCCATATTGACCTTATTGTCTGTGTTCTCTTGGAAGAAATACTCTACCTCACCAGTACCGCTTTTGCTGTCAGCTATCTCTGAGTGGGATGTCATTAGGTTCCAGAACCTCTCAAAACCATTGCCGTCACCCAGTACATCGTCGATGATGTAACCGTAGCTTGTTGCCTCCCATGTGCTCCCCGTGTACTTAGCTGATATGTCGATGAACGTTATGTTGGCGGTCGTGTCTGTGGGGTGATAGTCGTTTTCACTGCAGAAGCTGCACTCGCATGTTGCCTCATACTTCCTGAATTCACCTAGTGTGGCTGACCCTGCGAAGCCTATCGCTACTATCGCGTCGTCCCTGAATGAGGGTTTCTGGCCTGTCCAGCGGGAGTTATAGAATGCTTTTTGATAGAGGAAGTTGAACTTCGTGTATGATTCCCAATCCATGAGCTCCATGTGCGGATTCCCTGTGATCTTGGCGGCCGCGTATAGTTTGAACCAGCTCACCTCAGTATCCTTAAATGAGAATAACTCGAAGACCTCGAAGACTGTTTGGGGTGTGGTGTAGTATCCTCGGGATATCTTCACGGCGACTATCGGTATTAGTTTATTTTCGATGTGAGCGTATGTTTTCTCGAGTCTCCATTCGGTGCAGAAGCAGGAGCATGCGAGGTCGGCGCAAAGTGAAATGCAGTCACTAGGTCCCTCAGCGCTTAAGCCCTGGCGACTTACGGGTGCCGTTGACGTGGCCTTAACCCTACTCACGTTCAGCACTTCCGTGGGCTTCACCGCCGCGGTATTCACGGTCACGTCAATCGACGCTATCCTGTAGCCGGCGCTGATCAGGCCTAGGTTTACCGGTACGGTCTTGACGAAGGAGTATACCTCGAACGTATTACGTCCAGCGGGGACTAGCACGTCTATGAAGGTTAGCAATGCCGCCTTAAACCCTTGAGTGCTTCCGAGCGCTGAGCGCCATTCAGGCACGACGCTAGCCCTGAGTCTCCCCAGCACGGTAGGGGTTAGTGCGGCGGAGTCGCCTCTACCCGCTACCCTACCTAAGTACTTAACCCTAGCCCTCGGCATCCCTGCGAACACGTTAACAATGATTCCAGCGATCCTCTTCCCCGCTAGGTCAGTAACATGTATTCTCGGCTCAGGCAACCTAACAATGAATGACGGCACCGCTGGGTTAACTGAAACGTACTTCACCGTAACCCCCTCACCCGGGAGTCCATCGGTAGAGTAGCTGACTATTAGGTTACTCAGTAATGCTGTGGACGTACCTATTAACGCGGCAAGCACTAGGAAGACCACCGCCAGCCTGCGGACGCGGCGAGCCATTAGTGACACCAAGCACTCTATATAGTGAGACTAAATTAAGTTCATATAACCTTACGTTCAAAATCTTAGGTAAGAAAAACTTAAATCCCCCCAGCAACCCGGCCATTAAGCAATTCTGGGATAGGGATAGAGCGATTCCCATCCTTAGGCATGAACTCTTTGGAAGGCGAGATGACTAGCTTGAGTGTCGGGGTGAAGATTTAAAATCAGATCAAGTGGCCTTTCTAAAGTTCCCCAGCACTAGCAACCCTAACACTTACATCTATCGTACTAGCCCGGTAAATGACTGGAGGATGCTGTGCGCCAATTACGTCCTCTCCAAGATAAGGGCAGTATGACATACTAGCGTTATCTACGTTATTAAGGACGTGGGGTTGCGGGAGCATGGTATGAGGATTTAATAGTGTGCAACCCAGTTTCGTACACGGAGAATTTAGTGTTGCGGAGTTGGGCAGGGGTAACGAATAATGAGGAGAGGCGCGGTACTTGGTATGTTGTTCGTGCTCGTCATCGCCTTAGCCGCAGGTACCGTCAATTCCTTGTTGAGTGGTGGGGGCTATCATGGAGGGAGCTCCGTTAAGGGGGTACCGCCTTTCAGCGCTACTGGTGGGAGGATAGTATCCTATAATGAGTTCGTGGGTTTCATTAGGTCTGAAGGCCTAACCATTTACCTCCCTTCCTGGTTGCCGAGGGGCTACTCCCTGACCGCCATATGGGGTAGGGACACTGACCACGGATTAGGGTTCCCGCTAATCATCGTTTACAGCGAAGGTGACGTAAGGGACTACAGGGCTAGGGAGGATAACCTAGTGGTGGAGATAACGAAGCCCTCCCCAGCACCGTTGAGGCAGTACCTCGGAGAGGGAGCCACGCCGATACACGGCCCTGACGGAGAGTTAATAGGGGTCCTACTCAGGAACGCCTACTGCCCAACATGCGTATCCCAGAAAACCCTGCCTCTAGCCATAGTTAGGATGGGCGGGCTTGAGTACTTAATAAGCTTCCGAGACGCGGACACGCTAATGAAGATAGTGAGCTCAATGGAGCAGCTTTCGATAAAGTAGTTCTCCCCGCTTTGAACAACCTACTACGTAACCATGTTGCGGGGCACACCATTTACTTAGCTTAACATCCCTGCACGCTCAGTAACCCCCAAGATTATTGAGAGCGCTGCGTCTTAGTCGCCACCTTCCTCTCTCCTCCATGACGGTACTTCGCTCCAGGATCTAAGATTTTGAGGGGACTAGACATTTGAACAGTTTTTATGCTAGTAACCAATGAATTAACAATTTCTTAAGTGAAGTTCTAAACTTAGCCTCCCCTCCCGTAAGGCGCCTTCAACTCCCTTATCAGGCGGTCCTCGCCCGTAAGGACTTATCCCTTACGGTGTTACGGTGAAGTATACTCTCTTTCTTTGCCTTCCTTTGTTTGCTACTTTGAGGAGTTTTATCTCGCCTATTTCTGAGGTGTTCTTGACGTGTGGGCCGCCGTCTGCCTGCACGTCTATGCCGGGTATCTCAACTATCCTTAACTCCTTCACGTCTGGGGGCGGGGTCCTCCCGGCTAGCTTGACTATGCCTGGTATTTTGAGTGCTTCCTCCCTCGGGAGCCAGTACACCTTGACGGGCAATGCCTTCTTGATGACTTCGTTGGCTTTGTCGACTGCTTCCTCGAATATCGACTTATCCATTGTCTCGAGGCTGTAGTCGTCGTACGCTTTCTCCGGGGTTATGTGCCCGCCCGTTACTAGTGCGTTGTGGTCCCTCCACATTATGGCTGCGAGTATGTGGGAGGCCGTGTGGAGCCTCATTAGCTTGTACCTGCGGCCCCAGTTCAGCACGCACCTAACAACCTCACCCACCTCAAGCCCGTGCTCCGCTGGGCTGACTTCGTGGGCTACGTCGCCGGTAGCCCTATCTATGTAGACCGCGACGACCTCAACCTCCTCCCCCGAGTGCCTCACGAGCCTACCGATGTCGTGGTCCAGCCCTCCCGCCCTAGGGTGGAATATTGTGCGGTTAAGGAATACGCTTGCGCCCTCAACACGCGTCACCACGGCGTTGACCTCGCGCAAGTAGCTGTCCTTCTGGTACGTGAGTTCAGTCAATCCAGCAGCACCTTCTGACTAGTGTTTACGTCGGCATTAACGTTTAATATTTTGGGTGGGGCCTTAATTCCTTTAAACCACAATGTATTACGTGGTGCTGGGGTTTGCCTTCGGCTGAGGGTGGAGGACTCTGCAGCCTGGTTGAGGGGGTTCTTAAGGCCGGGTCTAAGGAGGAATTCCTCGGGAGCCTCAGGAGACTCTGCAGTAACTTACGTGCCGCGTGCCGTTCGTTCTCCGCCGCTACCACGTTATTCGGTGGGGGTGACGTCAGGGTCAGTGAGCTGCCTGATGACCTACGGCGCGTTGTTGAGGAGTCCGCCGCCAGGCCCTCAGTAGGGGGTGCGGGGTGGTTTGCGAGGGTCTTCCTAGGTGTGAGGGCCTCAGGCATTGACGACGTCGGGGGTGTTGGGGACGCGTTGGTGGTTAGGCGTGGAGGGGTTGGTGAGTGGGTTTGCGGGGAATTCACGAAGCGTGTTGAGGACCTCTTAAGTGGCTTGAGGTGCTTAGAGGGTGTTGAGGGTAGGGCTGAGGCGCTAGTCACGTTGAGTAGGTCCCTCCGCGACCTCAACGCGGGTGGGATTAGGGCTGCCCTAGCCAGGGTTAGTGAGTCCGTGCTGAGCCTCCTCCCCGGCGTCTCACGCTACGTCACCCTAGCGTGGTTGCTTAGGTTCGCCTCAATCCCCGTGATTAGGGAGGGGCTGCGTGGTTGCGGGTTCCGCGGTGTTAACGTGCTTGAGGCGCTCCTTAAGGAGTTCTCCCCCGCGCTCTTCGACTTAAGTGAGTGTAGGCTGTACTGGGGTGCTGAGGGTTTACCTAGGAAGTTGCTGGGTAGGGGGGACTACTTAATCACGTCGGGCTTCGTGACCGTGCGTAGGG
>JALWZB010000005.1 GCA_027002995.1 Desulfurococcales archaeon | reverse complement strand
GGCGTGACGATATTAATAGTTGAGCAGCACGTCAAGAACTCCTTAGAGACAGCCGACAGAGCATACGTCATGGAGACAGGCAGGATAGTGCTTGAGGGTGAGGCGAGGTCCCTACTTAAGGACGAGAGACTGAAGAAGGCGTACCTGGTGATATAGGGGCCTTAAGCACAGGTAACTACGCAGTTTTCCCCGGCTTAACGATTCGTTATCTTTCACTCACCGTGAAGCTTCGCCGTACTCCTCAGTAACTCAGTAGCCTCAGAAAGCATTGACGCCGCACCCTCCATCTCCTCGGCCTTAACGCTTAACTCGCTAGCGCCGATCTTATCGAGTAGCGCCACGCTCTCCAGCGTCGTTATTACTGGCTCTATGAAGCCCCTCAAAACACCCACGTACACGTGCGGGTAGTCCCTCTCCAGCACGTCCCTAACGAACTTAACCTTCCTTAACGCCTTCCTAGCCGAGTCGATTGCCGACTTAACGTACATGTTCGCCATCGAGTCACTTGAGAGGGGGAAGCCCGTTAACGCAGTCTGAATGAGTAGCCTATCTACGGCGCCCTTGCGCGACTCCCTAAGCACGTTCTCCGCCACACGTAACTTCATAGCGGACAGCCTAGCATGCCTTACGGCACTCTCCAACTCGCTAGCTAAGTCACCTAACCCGCGTCTACCGAAGAACCTACTGAGCCACGGACTCAAGAACCCTCTACCATAAGGAGTCATTCCTTACAAGGATAATAATGATCACTCTTAACGCAACGCCTAAAAGCTGAAGCGTCCCCCGAAACAGCAAGTAAAGCGCTTAAGTGCGACTCACTCAGCGCTCCTAGGGCAGAGCGGATCGGGGGAGTGCGGGTTCCTTCTGAGTATGTGTGATCGGGCGAAGCACCCGCCCCTACACTCACTGGCGATGGGGCATGAGGCGCAGGGCTCCACGCTGGGGGGTCTCGACACGGACTTAATCACTGGGTGACTCATTAACTTCGCCCACGCACCCCTAACACCGTCCTCAACGACGTGCGCGGCCGTCACGTTCATCACGTCGCAAAGCACTACCCTACCGGAGGGCGTGACGTCCATAACTCCCCAGTCCCTGCAGTTCGCTGTCCTGAGCCACGGCGACTTACTAACCACCCTTAGGAAGGGCGTGCACCACACATCAACAACCACGCCAAGCTCCTCCTCAACCCTCTCAACAGCCCTCAACGCAGCAACGTAGTGCCTGCTACTGACGTAGGAGTGTATCCTCAACGCCGTCCCCGCAGGCATCGCAGGGATTATGGACACCGACTCAGCCCCCAACTCTATCGCTTTCTCGATAGCCTCACCAACGTACCTCCAGTCAAGCTCGGACACCGACACGTTAACGTGGAAGGGGACGCCGGCCTCCCTTAACACCTTAACCCCACGCATTAACGCGTCCCAGGAACCCTTACCACGGGTCAACTCGTGAATGTCCTTCGACGGACCATCAAGGCTCGTGAACACCTTAACCCCCAAAGCACTCAACTCCCTAGCAACCCCCTCATTAAGTAGGGTTGCGTTAGTGAAGATGCTTGCCTCCAGCCCAAGATCCGCGGCCTCCCTAAGAATCACGAGCATGTCCTTCCTGAGAAGAGGCTCACCACCAGTGAAGTGAACGTGCCCAACACCTGCGTCCGCAGCCTCCCGAAGAACCGCTACCACAGTGTTCGTAGGTAATTCGTCCTCACCCCTATACGGTGTTGCGTAGCAATGCTTACACGCCAAGTTACACTTACCCGTCACTATCCAAATAATGGTCTCTAATTCCTCCCCACTCATGAAGGACTCCCCTCCGTGCACGCCACACACATTAACGCTTAACCCTTAGTTAAGGCTTAAGCCCAGCACAATCCCCCAAACACCCTATGGGTACCCCTAATATTAATGCGGGCTCCAACACTAACCCCGTCGAGTGAGGTGTTACCGAAACATGTCAGGAAGGCACTAAACACTAACGCTGTGACGCAGGCAACCCTAAGCAACCACTTAGCCCTAACGAACCTGAGACCCAACGTCCTAGTAGCCACGCCAGCACTTATGGACCACGCTAAACCCGCTATGAAGGCCAGCACGGTGTACAGCACCCATGCAGGCATCATGGGCGCGGACCTAACCCCGAGTAACGTAACGTCACTAACAACGCTAGCAAGAAGGTAAGTGGATACAAAACTCACGAACACATGCCTCCTCCCACCAATCAAGTACTGAACAACGACGTACGCAACAACAACACTCATCACGTAAGCAGCTACGGGGCTCTCAAGCAAGTACACGTAGATACCTAAAGCCACCAAGGCAGGCACATACAGCAGGACAAGCAGTGAATGCGTCCTCAGTAACTCCCTATCCACACTAAGCACACCACCACGATTAGGTAAGCGCGGAATTTAAGTAAGGTGATGGGGGAATCAGCCACTAAACATTTTCTCGAAATTTAAAACCTAAGGTGACGGTATCAAGGTGATGCTAAAGGTAATGCTATTAGGTTAAATAATACCTGTCATTACGGGGAACTTACTTGGTTACAGCATCCGACGTCGCTGTGGTGCTCCCTAAAAGCGTTGTGGATAAGCTGAAGAAGGAAGCTGAAAAGGCGGGACTTAGGCTTGAGGAGTATGTTCTTGACTTAGTTCTACGTGATTTTGATCCTAGGGAAAGGGCCGAGGAGTATGTTAAGGTTGCTGAG
>JALWZB010000004.1 GCA_027002995.1 Desulfurococcales archaeon | reverse complement strand
GTACGTAGCGCCTAACTTTTAACCCTTCAACCCAGTTTAACCAGGTGTACACGGCGTTGGGATACTACGGGAGTGGGGGATACGGGTACGGATGGGTAGTGGTTCAGCCGCCCAAGAGAAGGAGGGTAGACCTACGGGAAGTTATTGACTTAATAATCTCGTGGGCTGTCCTAACCATAGCGTTCGGAGCAGCCTCAATCCTTGTAGGGAGCTTAATAGGCCTAGCCGTTGCGGGTGTCGCGGTCGCGACAGCATTCGTAGCTCATGAACTCTCGCATAGGCAGGTAGCTAGGAGGTATGGGCTCTACGCTAAGTATAGGGCGTGGTACGCTGGCTTGGCGTTGGCCTTGGCGTTAGCTCTCTTCTCAACTAAGTTTCTTGGAAGGACGTTCGTGTTCGCGGCCCCAGGAGCTGTCTACATAATGGCGTTGTACCCTATCAGCAACCCCAAGGCAGAGATACGCGTTGCTGAGGCCGGCCCCCTAGCAAATATAGCCGTAGCCCTCGTAACCCTAATAGTGTCAACCGCACTACCTTTCCCGTGGCACTACTACGCCTTAGCTGTGGGGAGCGTTAACGCGTGGATAGCGTTCTTCAACCTCCTCCCAATACCGCCGCTCGACGGCTTCAAAATACTTAGGGGGGCGCCGGGGGAGTGGGTCGCACTATTTGTTGTAGCGCTAGCCTTATACTTCTTCACTTGAGCTTGAAGGAGTAACGCGTTATCGTTCACTGTAATGCTTCTTCAAGCACTCAACACATCTCTCAGCGTTTAGGGCGGTTGGAGGCACCCGTCTCTCAATGAAGTACCCTATTATGGCTTCAGCAACGTACCTCCCAGTATATATGACGGACTCTAAGGTATAGCCAGCTACGTGAGGCGTGAATATCACGTTACTTATCTTCGTTAACGGGTGGTCCTTCGGGAGGGGTTCCTCAGGGAACACGTCTAGCGCCGCCTTAATCCGCCCTTCCTGAAGGGCTTCAATTAACGCATCCATATCTATGACCTCACCCCTAGCAACGTTAACTAGCAGAGCCCCCTCCTTCATGAGGCCCAGCTCCCTACGCCCGATAAGGCCCCTCGTCTCAGGCGTTAGCGCGACGGAAATCACGACCACGTCACTGGTTGAGAGGAGCTCCTCTAGACCCTCGAACCTTATTCCTAAGGCGTGCTCAACCTCAACCTTCCTCCTTCGACTCCAGTACGTTACTGAAGCACCCACAGCCTTGAACAGGGCTGCTGCCTTAGCGCCTACCCTACCAAGCCCTACTATCCCGACCTTTCTTCCCGCGAGCTGAAGACCTAAAAACTTACGGGGGGCCGCACCCTCACGCCACTCACCAGACCTGACGTACTTGTCCCCCGCAACTACGTTCCTGAGGGCTGCGAGGGTTAGCGCCAGCGCGTGCTCAGCAACCGCGTCCGCAACGTAATCGGGTGCGTTAGCCACGCACACACAACGCTTACTTAAAGCCTCAAAGTCGAGACGGTCATACCCGGATCCGTGAATCATGAGTAGCTTTAACTTAGGGGCTGCCCTAAGCAGTGATTCATCAACCGCTTGGTACGGTGTGACGACGACAACGTCCGCATCCTTAAGCTCGCTCGCCACCCACCCCCTATCAATTAAGGCGTCCCTACCGCGGTAGTACTTAACAGTGAATCCAGCGTTAATCAGCACTTCACGCGCGACCCTATGTGGCTTAAACAAAAACACTACCTTAGCGTGTCCTCCGTACGTACTGGGCACCCAGCAAACTATGCCTGCTGGGGAAATCAAGATTTCTGAATCAATGGTACTGTTTTCATTTACTGTAGTTAGGGGCATATGCGGAAAGCATTAATGAATGGACTCAGTAACTCATCCCAGGGTGGTTACGCTGAAACGTGATTGGGAAATCCCGATAGAGATAGAACCCATAGGGTACGTACGCATTAACGTTAGTGACGATGAAGTTCGAAACGCATGGATAAGTGGAGGCGTCGAGGGAGTAATAGAAATACTACCGGAATATGAGCCGGGGCTGGACGGGATAGATGGTTTCTCCCACTTAATAATTATTGCATGGCTTCATAGGGCGGTGCCGTGGCATAGGAAAGTGCTTAGGGTCAAGCCAAGGTTGCTTGCCCGCTTCGGCGTTCCGCTAAAGGAATTACCTCTAGTTGGGGTTTTCGCCACAGACTCTCCTGACCGCCCTAACCCGATAGCTATAGATATCGTTGAATTCCTAGGACGTGACGGAAGACTCCTTAAGGTAAGAGGCCTCGACCTCTTCAACGGAACCCCCGTCCTCGACTTAAGGCCACTCGACCCCGACTCAATACCTGACCCATCATCAATAAAGGTTAGTGCGTGGGCTTCGGAACTAAAGAAGCGGCTCTCATCGATCCTAGGAAAAAACGTTAGGATTTAACGCGAACCCTAAAATTATTATTCAAACGTTAATGCAGTCTCCATAATCATTAATTAGTAGTTACTTGGTGGTCGAAAAATAAATTTAAATATCACTGGACACACTAATACCGAGGTGTTCCTACCCTTGAGCGAGGAAGAGAAAGGCATCAAAGCATACGTGCTGATGGTCGTGGAAATAGGGTCCGATCATGAAGTAGCGAAGAGGATCAGGGAAATTGACGATGATGTCAAGGTATACACCGACCTAGTGTTCGGCGAGTTCGACATAGTTGCTGTGATAGAGGCGCCATCAATAAAGAAATTAGACAAAGTAATAACTAAGATAAGGAGACTACCAGGTGTGCTGAAGACC
>JALWZB010000003.1 GCA_027002995.1 Desulfurococcales archaeon | reverse complement strand
AAGCACATACGCGAGTTCTCAACCCACGTAAGCGGTAAGGAGCAACTAGCTGTCCAGGCATTCGCTAAGGCACTAGAAGGTGTGATATCAGCGCTAGTAGAGAACGCGGGTCTTGACCCCATAGACATAATCTCAGACTTAAGGCAGGCTCATAGCAAGGAGGACGGCATCAAGTATGGCGTCAACGTATTCACGGGTAAGATAGAGGACATGGAGAAGCTAGGAGTAATAGAGCCACTAGCCGTTAAGGTCAACGCACTTAAGGCCGGAACGGAGGCTGCAACACTAATTCTGAGGATAGACGATATAATAGCCGCATCAAAGGCAAAGGAAGAAAAGAAAGAGGAAGAGAAGAAGAAAGACTAAACTGACGTTTTAACTCCCAATAACAATTGGTTTTATTTTAAATGATTCATGGCGCCGCACTGCTTAAGGAGAATGATTCTTTCCTGATTTCAGGAACACACCAGAGTAATAACCTTAGGTAATTTATATTACTTAACGGCGGGGACGCCAATGATTCACACCCTGCAGGACAAGAAAGCTATAGTTATCTCAGGAGTACCTGGTTCAGGTAAGACTAGTACCGCACTATTACTGAGCACAATATTAGGCGCGCAGTATGTGAATTTATCAACGCTTTCTGCCGTCTCCTGCCTTCTTGAAAGCTACGACGGATCCAGGGACACCTACGTTATACGTGAAGAACTATTAGTAAGCCTGCTGGATAACATCATATCAAACTCGAAGACACCTGTAGTCATTGACAGCCATTATGGAGAACTGGTACCAAGTCGCCATGTAGCCATAGTAATAGTTCTTCGGATCCATCCTGAAGAACTTCTTCGAAGATTGCTGAAGGAGAGGAGATGGTGGACACCCAGGAAAATAGCCGAGAACGTGGCAGCCGAATTAATGGGATCGTGCACTAATAACGCCATCACATCCTACGGCCCTAAGAAAGTATGCGAGGTGAACGTGACTGGCCTTACAGCAATCGAAGCGACTAGGAAAGTAATAAATATCATCAAAGGCGTTGCCCCATGTGTCGCAAACATTGATTGGTTAGAGCACCACATATCAACAGAAGTTCTCGAGTTCATTGCTAAGTATAGCTAACCTTAACAAGCACGGGGCTTACTAGTGAGGGTGCATCAACAACAACCTCACCAACCCCCAGCCGTGGCAGTACTTTATCAACAGCAACGCCACTTCCCACAGACCGGGCTATTACGTCCACATCATCTCGTGATTTTAGCGCATGGATTATCTTGATATTAGAGTTCGATATTATCCTATAGCTCAGAAGAGCCGGTGACTGCGTAATCAATGTTATACCCATATTGAGCTTCCGCACTTCAGCCATCATCCTTTCCAGTAATGATTTACTGCTGGTTAAGATGTTATGTGACTCATCCACGATCACGAAAACCTTGTCCCTAATTAGGTGCCGGCTCTTGAACTCCTCTAATAACCTGAGAACCAGGAGCGCCATGAATTTTCTGACCCCATATTCCTCAAAAACGCTCAAGTCGACAACCATTGGCTTTCTGCCACTCCTCTTAAGCACGCTCACTAGACCGCACTCATCGGCTGAACCTAAGTAGTTTATGTACTGATCGGAGAAAAGTGCATCTAGTCTTCGAAGCAGGGCGTACTTTGACTCAACCATCCATCTAGCAGTTACTTCGAATTCATCAACGGCGCGGAGAACCTCCTTGAAACTTGTTAGTCCCTCCCTAAGGACTTTTCTGAGAATGTATGATTGCGGTGAGGTAAGATCCAGTACTTCCTCTAATATATTGATTATTGATTCAATTCTTGACGGAACAGGTATTTTGTTACGTTCCGACGCCCTGTAGTGTATGTACTTATGATTAATTCTATCAAATATTTGCGGGAACTCCCCATACCAGTCAAGGATTATCACAATTCCGAATTTTGATAATTGGCTGGCGATAATACCCGCTGTGGTTGACTTTCCAGAGCCTGTTGTTCCAACGATTATGCAGTGCCTTAGGAAATCAGCATGACGTAGGCGTACCTCTCGCTGCGGTCTATTAATGGTTACCCCTATACGGATGTCGCCGCCGTTTCCTGCGAGCGTTGTCACCCTCAGCTTACTTAATATAATACGATTTCTTCCTCGAAGAACTGCGAGGTACGAGCGTAGAGATCTCCGGGGAAAGGGAATAACTTCTCGCATCTTACCCGCTCATACGTTAGCGTTTCAGGAAGTAAAGCACTTAGCAATGCCTCAGCAACCCCTCCGCACTTTTCAGGATTGCTGGCACCCACTCTAAAGATAACGTAGACACTCTCCCCGTAGGTAGAAAACACAGACCTTGTTTCGACCTCGCCCTCCGGGCACGCCGATAAGAAACCCCTGATGATGGGCATGAAGTCTACTATGACCTCCTCCGAGGTCTTAGACTTTACAGCATAGCATAGAATGTCACTATCACGCATTGACCTCCCCCATACTAGAGCTTAGCTTAAAAAGTGAAATACATCTAGGTAAGTAGGTGCCTGATTATGGAGATAAGCGACGGTAAAATCGTGCTTCAGGGAAAAATAAGTAAGATAGAGCGGTCAAAGATACCAAAAGTCTTCATAATAACTATTGACTGTGGAGACGTTAAGGCAAACATGGATCTAGTGAAAGACCTCATGACTTTCAAGGAAGGTGAAACCGTAGAACTGACCCTAAGCCGCGAAAAACCACAGTACCAAGAAGGAAAAGACTTGGTAATATGGGGCTACATAATGAGCAAGAAAAAGCAATTGCTTAAGGAACCACAGCCAAAGATGATTCACAAACTACTGGTTTCCCTCTGGGGCTTCCTACTAATTATAGAATCCAAAAATGAGGACCTATGCAACGCTTTCTCAATCATGGATAAGGTATACCTTAAGATTAGGACTTTAGGAAGCTAAGGAAGACTACGTGTCACGCACGGATATAAGATTTAAAATAAGCTTAAATTCGGAAAAAGTAATCTACACCACTAGGTATAGGTCATGAGCGTTCAGACCGCCATAAGGAATCTGATATCGGAACTTGCAGGTATTGTTGGAAACATTGTGACAGTCAAACTTGTCGATGGAACAATTTACGAGGGAAAACTCGTAGGGATTGACGCTGGTGATAGACTAACACTGCATCTAGTTCTCCAGGACGCGAGGTGCAGTGACGGTAAGAAGTATTATAAGGTCTTCATAAACGGCAATAGGATATCCGAAATAATCTCAGCCGAAAGACCCCTCTTCGATCCGGAGGAATTCGCACATATAATACAGACTAAATTGAATCTTCCCCCCGGAACCGTGAGAGTACTTAAAGAGGCAGGAACAGTCATGATCTATGACAGGTACAAAGTAAGCGTTAATGGTGTAGAGGGTTCAGGAGGCCTAGCCAGTAAGATCTACAGCGTATGGGAAGAGTACATGGAGGAAAAGAAGCGAAAACAATAAAGACGCTATTATTTTTCCCTTCAAGGCTTGTTCTTGCGTTAAGCTCAATGTTATTAGCGAAATACCACGGAGACCTTGGGATGTAAGGTGAGCTTCGAGATAAAGGATAAGGACTTAGCCGGGCGCATAGGGAAGTTACGCACAAAGAGTGGGACTATCGAAACACCAGCATTCTTTCCCGTCGTGAATCCCTTCAGGACTAAAGAATCCGTTACCGTAGAGAAGATCCGTGAGATAGGGTTCAACCAGATAATCACTAATGCCTTTATAATAATGCAGCGCCTCGGCGATGAAGCTGTTAAAATGGGTGTTCATAAGGTAGTGGGTTATGATGGCGTTATAATGACTGATTCAGGCGCTTACCAATTGTTGATGTACGGTAGGGAGAGGATTAGAATAGACCCCATCAAAATAGTCGAGTTTCAAGATAGGATAGGTTCCGATATAGCAGTCATAGCCGATATCCCTACGAGAGACGATTCCACTTACGAGGAAGCACTAGCGAGTGTGGAGGAAACGCTTCGAAGGGCTAAAGCTGTGGCAGACATAATAGAGCAAAGCAAAACGCTATGGGTACTACCAATACAGGGAGGAGTTTACGTAGATTTAGTTGCGAGATCCGCAGCAGTTGCTTCATCCATGAATGAATACGGAATGTACGCCATCGGGTCCCCTGTCACGGTCTTAGAAAAGTATGAGTTCTGGAAAATAGTCGACATGGTAGCTACTGCTAAGAAATACCTACCCCACGACAAACCCGTGCACCTTTTTGGTGGAGGACACCCAATAATAATGCCGCTCATGGTGGCGCTAGGTATAGATAGTTTCGATTCCGCATCCTACATATTATACGCCCGTGACGGTCGGTACATAACAGAGCACGGAACTTATAGGATAAAGGAGTTAGATTACCTGCCCTGCGAGTGCCCGGTATGTAGTAAGTACGAGCCCAAGGAAATCCTCGAGATGTCCCGTGAAGAACGCATTAAGCTAATCGCTACTCATAACCTCTATGTCATAGCCAGAGAGATACGTAGGATAAAGGAAGCCATAAGGGAAGGTAGATTATGGGAGCTAATAGAGGAAAGAGCACGCACCCATCCTTATGTCAGGGAAGCCCTGAATCACGTGATTAAATATGTTGACTGGATTGAAAGACTAGATCCCGTGATAAGGGGGAAGTCCAGGGGACTATTCCTGTACAATAGAACATCATACTTTAGGCCGGAACTCCTAAGACACAGGAAAAGAGTTATTGAGAGAATACTAAAGGAAATAAAGAGCGGAACCATACGCAATATAGTACTGGTTCCGGCCAGCACCCTTGTAAAACCCTTCCATGATGCCGAACACTTCAAAAAGATATTAAAGGATGCCGAAGTTACAGAGGAGCATGCCATACTTTTCTACGTTCCCTTCTTCGACATCGTACCCTACGATATCGATGAAACCTATCCATACTCGCAATTCGAAGCACCCTTACACCCAGAACCAAGCATAATTGATATGATGTGCAACACAATACGGAGAATACTCAAGATAGCGCAGGATACCCAAGCGCATGTTAAGTTCGTATATACTTCAGAAATCGAGGACACCGATACATGTAGGGAAGTTCTTGAGTTTTGCGAAGTGAGCAACTATATTCAATGCATTAAACTAGATTAGAGAATTTTAATGAAACTCACATGTATGGCTTCGGGCCTTTCTCCTCCTTCCTCGACGACTTTATGGCTTCCTCCAACGCCGCCTCTGCCTCAGCCACCAGCTTCGAGTACTGCAACAAGTCCTCAATATCGATGTCTAGGTTCAGTAATTCACTAACTTTTCTCACGAACACCGCCGCAGCTCCCGGATCATACTTACTTGGCTCTGTATATGGAAATATTAAGAGTGTTGGTATCTTCATGAAGTTAAATATTGTAAAGAACGTGGCAAGTGGACCCACTA
This sequence comes from Desulfurococcales archaeon, assembly GCA_027002995.1. Taxonomy (GTDB): domain Archaea; phylum Thermoproteota; class Thermoprotei_A; order Sulfolobales; family NBVN01; genus WAOL01. The sequence goes on along the minus strand of JALWZB010000003.1, from coordinate 25,528 downwards.
TGTAGAGCCCCTTCTCCATCTGTGGTTCGCTAAAGCTCCATCCGCAGTTATTTATACATATCCACCTGAATTCCTCCTCCCCTTCCCGGAACTTTGAGTTAAGCCCGCCAGCAAGTATTGCTTTTTTACCACCTACGCTAAGGAACCACTCAGCGAATTTTATGGCGTATATGACCCTCTCTGGAGGCTGAGGCAAAGTGTTATTGACGAGTATCATGAGGTTCTTATCAGGACATATGAATATCTCGTATGGCGTCATAATGCCATACTCCTCTATTGCTGTGAAGTCGGGCATGTACTTCGTGACCACGTCCCCAACTTTCACTGCCTTTAACTTGGATACTAGGTACCTCGTAGCTATGGTTCCGACGTATCCGAACCCCGGGAACCCTGTTATCAGGGTCCATGGTCTCTTATTCTCGAATATATTATTGTATTCATCGTAGATGTATATCCTGACTTTCGACATTACTTCACACACTCCCTAAGCTTTACAGCTGGTCCGGTTATAAAGTGTATTATCTCGTCAGGAGAAAGAATTAACCTACCAACGCAGAGTAGGTTATCGTTTTCGTCTACCACAAGTGCCTCTGAACCTGCCCTTAAGTCCTCATCAACGTACAGGACGTGCTTTGCGAACACAGAGTTGCCGTACGCTACTAGATCCTTTGCTATTTCATTAGCTATGACTACCCTTAACTTAGGCGGGGATATGGTTTCGTGAATTACCTTAGCTGCCGGTAATCTCAGGTTGAATGTGTACGTTGAGGCTAGGACCGTGGCGATAATTTCCCCAGTAGGTGCTAAGATTTCTCTAATCCTGCCTGTATTTCTCGAGATCTTCAGAAGTACCCCCTCAGGAAATACTTTCTCGCCAATACCGCTGACACCAAGCTGATACTCTAGTACTGCTCTCAGGCGCCTTAACTCCAAGGGCTTCGCTTTCCTAACTTTATGCAAGATCCCTAAACCACCGCTTGCGTATCCCTCTGGCGGGACTTAAATCCTTCTTGTGAGCCGTAGGGGCGGTACCTACCGTGCAACACTTTCTTTATGGCGTATATGAAGTCCTCCTGCGTTACTTGTCTTCTGTTATTCCTGAGTGCTGAGTAACCTGCCTCGGTGCATATGGCCTTTATGTCAGCACCCGTGGCCCCCTCCGTGAGTCTGGCAAGCTCTTCTAGGTCAACGTCCTTACTCATTCTCATTTTACGAGTGTGTATTTTGAAGATCTCCCAACGACCCTTCAGATCTGGCAACGGTATCTCTATGACCCTATCAAACCTTCCAGGCCTTAACAGGGCAGGATCCAGTATGTCTAGCCTGTTAGTGGTTGCTATTACCTTAACGTTATCTAGGGGGTCAAAACCATCTAGCTCGGCTAGCAACTGAGTTAACGTTCTATGTATTTCCCTTTCACCACTAGTACCCATGTCCATCCTTTTAGATGCTATAGCATCTATTTCATCAATCAGCACTATGGCTGGCGCCTTACGTCTGGCAAACGCGAAAAGCTCCCTAACTATCCGTGCACCTTCACCAACGAATTTCTGCGCAAGTTCCGATGCTACTAAGCTTATGAAGGTGGCGTTGGTTTCACCAGCGACTGCCTTGGCCAGAAGGGTCTTACCGCAACCTGGAGGTCCATAGAGCAAGATACCCTTAGGTGGCTCAATACCCAGCTCACGGAAAAGTTCTGGGTGCTTCAGAGGAAGCTCCACAACCTCACGTATCTCTTGTATCTGCTCCTTGAGTCCGCCGATGTCGGAGTACCGTACCGAGGGTCTTTCTATGACTTCCATTCCCCTAACATAAGGATCTTCCCTACTCGGCAGTATCTCAACAATCGTTGAGCCTCGTTGGTTTAGCGCTACTTTCACCCCGGGCCTTAGTTGTGTCTTATCTACCTCTCCTGAAACACTAACAATTAAGTGGGGACCTGTTGTGCTCTTTACTATGGCCCTACCGTCAGGCAGCAATTCAAGGAGTGTGCCCTCGATGAGCGGTGTTGACATTAGCTTCTCTATTTCGCGCTTATAGTAGCCGAGCTCGCTACGTAAGTAATTTACCTCAGCCTCAAGTTCCTGTACACGCATTTCAAGGTACTTGACGTAGTCTGTTACACCGCGTCTACGCACACTAAAGTCAACGTCCGACAAACCGCCCACCACTATTAAGTAGTTGCTAGAAAACCTAAAATACTAAGAGCCCCTATGCTACGAAGCATTTCCTCAGTGCCGAATAACTAAGCTATATTAGCCTAGAGGCCAGCATAATCCTAGGAAGGCTGGTATCATTGAGCCCGAGGCCTGATGTGATCCACTGCGAAATGTGTGGTCGCCCCATAAGAAGAAAGGATTCTAAGGTAGTGTACATTGAGGGTGCCCGCTTAGTCTTATGTCCTCAGTGCTACTCAAGGGTAGCTAAGCGGGCTGTGAAGGAGGAAGTTAGGAGTGTAACTACTAAGAGAATAAACACCTTAAGACCTCATACGGCTGTAAGAAAGCACGCAAGAAGAGGAGGTCTGAGGCTTGAAAACTATGAAGTTGTGGAAGACTACGCTAGGCGGGTGAGGGAGGCTAGGGAACGACTGGGCTGGACGCAGAGAACCCTTGCTGAAGCTGTAAGGGAGAGTGAGAACGTTATAAAGAGAATAGAGTCGGGTAGGTTAACGCCCACCATAGAGCTAGCCATGAGGCTAGAAAAGGTGCTAGGCATTAAGTTACTGGAGCCTATAGTTGACAGCGATTTCATCGAACCTCTAGGTGGGTTAAGTAGTCCCTCGAAGGAGCTTACATTAGGGGACATAGTTTCTATAAGAAGGAGGGGAAGCAAGGAGTAATGAGCTGGCTCCATAGAAAAGCAGTGCTAATATCACACGAGGACGATCTTGAGGAGGCATTAGCGCTCATAAGGTGCTTGGATAACGTGGATATTGTTAAGGTAGTAAGTCTTAAGAAGAACTACAGAGTTGACAACAAGTCCTACATAAGGAAGGGTAAGTTAGAGCAACTTAAGCGGGAACTTGAATCCTTAGAATGTAAGGTTGATACCCTCTATGTTTACGATGTTTTGAAGCCACGTCAAGTAGTGAATCTAATGAGAAACCTGAGAGTTAATGTCAAGGATAAGGTAGGTCTTATACTGGAGATTTTCGCAGCACATGCAGGATCTAAGGAAGCTAAGCTACAGATAGAGATGGCTGACATATTACACAAACTGCCTCTCATAAAGGAATGGATTAGAAGGGCTAAAATGGGGGAGCTACCTGGCTTCATGGGTCCTGGAAGGTACGCTGTTGACGCTTACTACACACACATGAGGAGAAGGCTCAGTAGAATAAAGCAGGAATTAGAGGAGTTAAGAGCACGTAGGTCTTTAGCTAGGTCGCAGAGAATCCGAAAAGGCATGCAGCAGGTTGCTATAGCAGGGTATGCTAATGCCGGTAAGACCACCCTATTCAACAGAATCACGTCTGAACGCAAGCCTGTAGGGCCCGAAATGTTTACTACCCTCACCCCTAAATCGAAGGCCACTTCGCTAAATGGCAAACGTGTCATATTTGTTGACACAGTAGGTTTCATACGCGACGTCCCTCACGAGGTAATAGAGGCTTTCTACGCTACGCTGGAGGAGATAGCACTCTCGGATCTCACCATACTAGTTCTGGACTCCTCCGAGAATCCCTCTCTCCTACGCAGGAAACTCCTCTCATCACTTGATACACTGAGGCGCATAGGGTACGTAGGTAAGCCACTAATCGTAGCACTAAACAAGATCGACACAGTCGATAATGTTGACATGCTCGTTAGGGATGTAGGTGCCCTACTCTCAAAGCATTACTATTGGGCATGGCGCATCACGCCGATCTCGGCTTTGAAGGGATACGGCATCAACACCTTGCTTAAGGTCGTTTATGAATACCTGCAACTTCCGAACTTAGGTAGGAACCATACGTCGTCCACAACCTCGGAGGTTCCTGCAGAAGGGTAAGCCGCAATGAGTGTCGAAGCGAGGAACCGGAGAATATACGTCCTCAGGATAGGGCACCGGCCCGAAAGAGACAAACGCGTCACAACACATGTTGGTTTGGTCGCTAGGGCATTCGGAGCTGACGGAATGATCATAGGGGACGTCATAGACGAGAAAATAGTCTCGAAGATCAAGGATGTCTGCGAGAGGTGGGGACGGCGAGACTTCTACGTGATCTCAGGTGTTAACTCGGTGAAGTACGTGCGGGAATGGAAGGATAAAGGAGGTATTATTGTGCATTTAACGATGTACGGCCTCCACATAGATGACGTTATCAATAATATCAGAAGAGATCCTCGCGACATCTTGGTAATTGTGGGAGCGTCGAAGGTACCGAGATTCTTTTACGAGGTTGCCGACTTTAATGTTGCTATAGGCAATCAGCCACACTCTGAGATAGCCGCGCTAGCAATATTCCTTGACAGGCTGTTTGAGGGTCGCGAACTACACTTTATTTTTTCTGATGCAAAGATATGTATCGAGCCATCACCCAAAGGTAAGAAGGTGACTACGTGTGGCGGGAAAAGGGGAGGACAAGAACATCAATGACCTACTAAGGTTCATTGAGAACTACGTTGGAGAAGCTGGTAAGAAAGTATTCAAAGCCTTAATGAGTAGTGGGGATGAGATGCTCGACACTGAGATCATCGAGAAGACAAAGTTGAATGAGCAGGATGTAAGGCGAGCACTCTACGAACTCCATAACCTTGGGCTAGTAGCCTACCGCAAGACCAGGAATCCTGAGGATAGCCGTTACATATACTTCTGGAAAATAGACACCACTAGAATTAATCAGGTGCTACTTCAGCGCAAAAAGGAAGTACTGAACAAGCTCAAAGAACGGCTGAGATACGAGGAAAGCAACACATTCTTCACATGCCCCGTTGACGGGGTTAGGCTGACCTTCGATGAGGCCATAGAGACCGACTTTAAGTGCCCGCGTTGTGGGAGCGACCTAGTGGCTGAGGATAACGAGTACTTTAAGGAGAGACTGCGTGAAATCATAAGGGAACTTGAAGAGGAAATATCGTATGAGGAACGGCTACTCAGTAGTTGACCTATTCTGCGGGGGAGGCGGGTTCTCTCGCGGCTTTGAGGATGCTGGTCTCACCACGGTTCTGGCGATAGATAACAATAGGGCTGCCGCCAGAACATTTGCGGGCAACTTCAGTAACGCTGTGGTTCTCGTAGAGGATGTACGTTCCCTATCTTGTGACGATTTATTATACTTGCTGAACAACAAGAGACCTATGATAGTAATAGGCTCGCCCCCGTGCGAACCATTCACTGGTGCTAACCCGGCCAGGAAGAAAGAGCCTCTAGATAGGTTGTACAAGGACCCTGTGGGGCAGCTAGTCCTGGAATTCATACGTATTATCGAATGTCTTCAACCAAAGGTATTTGTAATGGAAAACGTCCCAGCCCTCCTTGAAGGTGACCTTAAGGTAGCGTTAAAGGAGGAGTTCAGAAGGGCAGGTTTTAACGTTGTCTTCAACGTCCTGCGAGCCGAGGACTACGGGACCCCTTCACACAGGGTTAGGTTGTTTGCATCTAACATACCTTTAAGGCCTAAGAAATTACGTCGTAGAATAAGCGTTTGGGATGCTATAGGGGACTTACCGGAACCCTCTGAGGATCCTGTAATACCTAATCATGAAAAACCTCCCAGACTCAGTAAGAGAAAGCTCAAGCGCGTAACTAGGTTACAATGGGGACGCTCGGTGATACTCTACGAGGGCGCTGGCGGTCGTCGCTTACCTAATTTAATCCGGCTACATCCACACAAGGTGGCCCCAACGGTGCTTGGATGTTCGAGGTTCATACACCCGTTCGAGGACAGGCTTCTGACAGTGCGTGAGCAGGCACGACTCATGGGGTTCCCCGACGACCATGTATTCCTTGGAGGCAGGGATGAACAGTACAACCAGGTCGGAGAGGCTGTACCGCCAACCATGGCTAAAGCTATAGCCTCATACATACTCAATTTATTGGTGGGAGGGAATGCTTGACAATGTAGTAGTCTGTATCCATAACGTAGCATCGCCACAGAGACTCGTAGATGTAGCAAAAGTAGTGTTCAGCCTAGGTGATGCGAAGGTCCTTGCCGCATCAAGAGTAACCGGCATGGCCGCACAAACAGGTGTTCCGGAGGTCATGAGGTACGCATACAAGCTGAAAAAGAGCTTCCTAGTATTCCCGACCCTCCAGGATGTTATAGGTTTACTGAAACCCGATGAGGTGTTGCTCTTGGTTCCAGAGGGTTTCCCTAAAGCTGAGAATTTAGAGTCTAAGGTTATTCAGAATAAGCGAGTTCTACTCGTGGTCAGTGGTTCTGATGATGGCTTCACTCGCGCAGACCTCGGTTTAGGGAGTGCTGTATACCTACCGGGCGTTAAGGAATTTCTCCCATCAGTAGCATTCATAGCTATATCCTTATGGATTCTTAAGACAAGTACACATCCATGACCTAGAGGGTGGCTCCCGCGTTTTAAACTAACTTATAAGCTTTTAGCACAATTCATTATACAACCTTTTAAGGTTCTGTTCTCCCATTAAGACCCGGGTCAGCATGATGAGGGCTAGGATAGCGATAGCGACTGTGTTATGCGTAGTCATAGTATTGCTTCCAGTAATTACGAATGTCCTAGAGAACTATGTAATCAGTACACCGGGGCAATACACACAACCCAGTACAACAACGTTCATTGCCGGTGGCGGTGAAGTACGGTTTACTGGATGCAGCGAGTCACACGAGGGTGCCGATACCCTAATAGTCTGTCCATCAAAGATATTCTCCTCCAAAGCAGGCATTGTAGTTAGAGTCAACATCACTGTTAAGTTCAAGCACGCGCAACCTTGCCCCTATAGCAACTGGAAGATAAGCGTAGGTATGCCTTCAAATGCTGAAATTGTTAATGAGTCTAAGACCGAGCTCGTGGATCCATATACTGCCGTTAAGTACTTCTACATCAGAATACAGGGTAATGGCACCGTAACAGTAGTGTATAATTATGGATCAGGGTGTCCCTACGGGACGGAGGAAAGAGTTACAGTGAAATACTATGTTGTTGAGAACGTATCTTCAGTAACACTAGAGCAGTCAACATCACTTACGGAGTCAACAACATCTGCGTATAATGTCTTTGAGGGTACCCCTAACGTCAACTTAGAGAGCAAGAGTCTACAGATTAACGGGGCATCTATTGAAGTACGGGGTTCTTGGGTCTGTAATGGGAAGGAATTAAAGTGGCGCGATGTTCTCACGGAACTCTCTCAGCTTCCACCCACGACCAAGGTTGTGGTTGAGGCTGTCTACGAGGAGGGTGCTTGGAAGGCAACTAAAATTGAATTTAATAATACCACGTGCGTTAGAGGTGAAGGTTAGGATGCGGATTATCGTTCTCAGGAGGATAGTTTCCCTTTTATTATTTGCTCTATGGGTGGTTACTGGAATTACAGGAACATTACTGCTAATGGGGTCGCTACTCGCTAAAGTAGGAATATACGTGCCAACTGTAATACCTGACGTACACACTTACATTGGCTTCGGAGCCTTCGGCATTTCCGTGATACATATAGCACTGAACTGGGACGCGCTGAAGAGTTACATAGGAATAAAACCTAAGCCAAAAGCTCGAAAGAAATAGACTGAATTGTTCTTTTTTATTACTGTTCTACTGTAAAATTAATACATAAGAATTATACACCCTCTAGTATAGGAGGATATTGACAGGGGCATATCGCCGTGGTTTCAATCTACAGAAGGAACTGGAGCACAAACACGCGCAGAAACGGCACCGACATCATGATAAGTATGCTTAAATTCATTAACGAGCAAGGATTCGCGCTAAAGACCCACATACTGTATAACGTAAACTTAAACTCACGAAGTCTCGAGAAATTCCTAAAGAAGCTCATAGATGCTAACCTAGTAACGACGGTTAGACGTGACGGAAGGGAACAATTTCAAGTTACCATTAAAGGAAAACTATTCCTGAGTTACATAGATAGAGCATTCACCATGTTAGAAGGAGGCGGTTGCACCGAAGCCTTCCAGCTAGAATCCTCGGTAAGGAACACGCTGAAGTTTAAGGAGAAAGTAAGGGTAAGAGAAGGGGTGATACGCCATGGAAAGAGTGGCGCACGCCACATGCTAAACCTAGTTATAGAGATTCCCTCAAAAACAGGCGGTATTCGAGAAGTATACGTTAGCGTTCTATGCAGCAACGTTAACTTAACAGACGCTGTCCTCTCCTTAGGTTCAGTAATAGCTGTTTCTAAGGACGTAGGCTTACCAGCCGTAATGATAGTGCCATCAAGGATACGACCTCAACTGTCAAATCTAGTAGCACAAATACAGATAAAGAGCAAGGTTCCAAGCGTAGTGATACTTGGCAAAGAGGAATGGGAACTCTTGGAAGATACTCTAGTCCGAGCAATAAGGTTTTTCGAATAACATACTCTAAACACAATACCATCATGGACGGAAGTCCTCAAAAACAAGGACTTAACTATCACAAGATATCCCTTCTGGTAGTTAAATCTGGTAGTTAAACACGCATGAACCGTGTGAGGTGGTAGCCGGGCGGGGATTCGAACCCCGGTCACGGGGGCTCTTCCCAAGCAGCCGGGTCCAAAGCCCCGCATCCTTGGCCGCTAGACGACCCGGCTCCGAATAACAGCATTAAATCACAGGATTTAAGGTTAACCTTGTTTCCCTAAATGAGGGTAGAATAGAACAGAACTTGTAAGTTTCCTCAGATGTAGCATTAGACATAATAGTATTCTGTATCTTAACCCATTGATTGCACAGCAACGCTCTTCCAATTGACATAACGCAAGAATCTGGAACCTTCCATCCTAGTAACTTGAGTCAAGAGGCATAATCCTTGGGACTCAAACTTAACTCAAGGAGTGGACTACTTTGGGAAATTAATCTATAAATCTTTTTGGTGGGCCCGCGGGGACTCGAACCCCGGACCTCCGCCGTGTGAGGGCGGCGTCCTAACCGGGCTAGACGACGGGCCCCATTACCCTTTAAAATAAGGCAGGATATTAAGTCTTACCTTAATTTTTCATTGCAGTTGAGGAATAGAGATCCGTAGTTTAGGTCTGTATGTTATCTCTATATTTTTGTTCTAAATTATATCTGCACAACATTTTATACATATATACACTTAAGGATACTTGCAGGTAAAAGCCATGAACAGAACGCAAATCTTCAGTCTCGCGTCACTCGCACTACTTATTGCCTCAATAGGTGCGGTAGCTGCGATGTGGTCCGAGACCCTGAAAGTGAATGTGAACGTGAACACTGGCGAGGTAGACGTTAAGTGGAGTAGTTGGAGTTGTAATGATAATGGTGCCGACCCTCAGATCCCGAACTCAACCTTCAATAATGATGAGGGTAAGGATGTAGCTAGGTGTTACGTGCAAGCAGAGAAGGAGGATGAAGAAGGCGATGTAATTAAGCTAAACGTCACGATAACAAATGCATACCCAGGTTACCACGCAGTAATAACGCTAGTAGTTGATAACATAGGGTCAATCCCTGTAAAGCTATACAGTAGTAGCATAGGTAGTTACCCATCAAGAGCCTTATCAGTGAGCCTAGACAAGCCCTCAGACACGCAGATACATCCTAACGAGAACGCTACATATACGTTGACAATAGATGTACTGCAGGGCGCGGCAGAGAACCAGAACTACTCCTTCGAAGTGACTCTGGTCTTCGCCCAGTGGAACGAGGTATCAGGAGACTAAAACACCTAATGGATAACTAGGTGTAACTAAAAATGAAAAACATTTTGAATGAAAAACTATTCAATAATGCATGTAGGTGTAAAGAATGAGTAATGCATACATACTAAAACCCGTAGCCTACACGCTACTGATAGTAGCCATAATAACAGGAGCTTTAGCTATGTGGTCCGAAACCCTAAAGATCAACGTAAGCGTGAATACCGGCGAACTGCACTGGAGATTCAAGCCAGGCTCCGAGATAGTAAAGGACGAATGCGGCACTGGAAGCTTAGACTGGAACGCCACGTACCTAACAAACGGATCCGTAGGTGCTGAGAGAATAGACGACGCGAAAGACGTTGGTTGTACATCAGCACACTTCTACGATACTGACGGTGACAGTGACCTAGATACCCTAAACATAACGATACACAACGGGTACCCATGGTATTATACCCACGTGGCGTTTGCGGTGGAAAACGATGGAACAATACCACTGAAGATATGGAAAGTAGTTATACACGGAAGAACCACGTACGAGATCACCAGCAGCACTGGTATGCGGTTAGACCTTACGGGTGATGGTAAGCCTGACGTATTAATATGGTGGGGTGACAACTTCGGGAAGCAGTTACACCCAGGTGATTATGCAGACATTAGCCTCGAGATAGTGGTGCTGCAGGACGCACCAGAGAACGCTAATCTTACAATATCAATAACAATGTACGCCATTCAGTGGAACGAGTATGACAGCGCGATGTCCTCCACAACATCACCAATATGATACAGGTAGCGAATAATACATCTGTCACAGTATATGTAGGCTCTGTAAGCTGAACTGAATCGATTTTTCCTTTAAAATTCATGTATATATTTTGAACTTATATACTTAGATAACAAATCTGTAATGAGGGGTACTGAAGCACTGTGCACAGACTAAGTAACAGTAAGGAAAAGAGAAGTACACTACTTGCTGTAGGCATGTTAATGACTGTGCTTGCTTACTCCATATCTTCCACGGAGTTAAGAGGGATGTCAGCGTACGTTGTACCAGCAATCATTTGGTTACTGGCGGCCACACTACTAATGTCACAAGTAGTTATAGTTAGAAGTATTATTAAGAGCAAGTTCCTTGTGATTCTTCTATCATTATTATCATTGCGTTTCGCCACGGATGTGATCGTAGGTCTGAACCTAGGGTTCGGATTAAATCTGCTTTCAGTGAGTGCTATGAATATCGTGATCAATATCTTAAGAACCCTCCCAATGATTTTCGCCCTTGAAAGTCTGCGCACGACCCTCACATTCCGCGTTGATAAACTACGTAGTCCTAAGGCCCGGACATTCCTAATCACTTTAATTACTATCATTATGGCTTTAGCTTATATTCCTGTAACTAGGCTACTCTCACTCTTCCCGTTAACTGCCGGAGGCATTATACCCTTTATCATTAACAGGTTCTTCCCGCTGTTAGCGGAGAGTGCCATTCTCACAACACTAGCTTACATCGGTGGGGCTATCCTCCCAATAATTTACATGTCGCTAGTCAAGGCTTACATATTTGTAATGCCCGTACTTCCAGTTCAACAAGGACACGTTAGGCCCCTAGCATACATGCTGATGTCGCTACTACAGTTGACGCTACTGTGGATAATGCGGAGCAAACACTTAAGTTTTAAAGAGGCCTACGCTTCAATCCTGAGTAAACGCGCCAGAGCATTAAAAAGGATGTTCTACGTAGTAATGACCACTCTTAATATCGCTATAGCTGGTGGGATATTATTCCTGTTAGTCTCTGGAGGGAGATTAACTGTAGTTACTAGTGGCAGTATGACCCCAACATTGAATGCGGGGGACGTGGTGTTAGTTGTACCGACCCAGGATCTCCAGAATGGTACAATTGCTGTTTACATTGGTGAGAGATCCTTAGTTATACACAGGGTTATAGGCGTAATGCAGGATAATGGAACGAAGTTCTACGTTTTCAAGGGAGACGCTAACAATGTTGCAGACCCCAACCCAATACCCCAGAAATATGTTGTGGGTAAGATGATGTTTAAAGTGCCCTTGGTGGGTCTGCCAGTGATACTATTAACGAAAAGCGTGGGTGGATTCCCGACGATGTCTGCACTACTTATATCACTAACAGTGCTTCTATACGCCCTTGTATTACAGTTGGAGGTCATGAAGCTTTGGTAAAGAAGGATATGGTTAAGTACGTACAGGTACTTTCGGTCGTATTACTTGCACTGCTTGCATTAACGCTAGTGAACCTGGTTATTGCTTATAGGACACCTGAATACCGGGTATATACGGTCAGTAATTATAGGGTGGAATACATAGCTGAGGTCTCATACAATGCTTCAGTTAAACCCTCCCTACTCTACGGCAACAGAAGCAATGTGAATACTGGCGAACCACTTTACACTAGGTTAGTAAAGGAACTAAACATTTGCTTCGTGTACAACATTAAATCAAGCCCCCCTGCACTTAGTAGTAAATACGAAGCAACGCCTAGGGCAGTACTGAGGAGCGAGGGCTGGGACAAGGTTATAGACCTGAAGAAGGTACAGCATGAAAGCATTAATCGAACAAACGGTTTCACTGCATGTATAAGTATAAACTTCACTAAAGTGCTAAAAGACATCGCAATAATTGAAAAGGAAATAGGTGTCCGACGAGATAAGCATAATATCACAATAACTATGGACACATCAATCGAGACTCTGCTACCCAATAGGACACTACGCTCAAGAATGAACCCCACCGTAACACTCCAAATAACTAATGACGGAAGAACCTACGTAATAACCAAGAACCTGAAGGAAGTGGAGGAAAGCTCAACTTCACTGAAGTCACCAACATCAGTTAATATCATGGGTCTCACGGTACCCACTTCATCAGCTAGAGCGACATTACTACCACTCTCCGTAATCTTAGGATTAACTACAGCGATCTCCATAGGGCTACTACTAAAACATGGAAAGGAGGAGAAGAAAAACATTGAAGAGCTCCTGAAAGAGCGACTTAAGGGCAAACTAATCAAAGGAACCGTAGATAACTCAGGCGTGGCAGAAGTAACACTCCACAACATAGAGGACTTCATAACCATTGCAAACGAACACCGCAACGATGTAATATATGACCAAACTAAAGGAAAGTACTACGTCATAGACCTGAACACCATATACTCACTAAACAATGACAACTCACAATTAAGGAAGTCTGAAGAAAAATGACTTCACTAACCTATAATCTTATTGTAGAGCACATAATACTTATGTTTTGGAGCCGGAGTCAAACTCCACCCTCAACACCTCAAGCAACACTCCTGATAAAAGAAGGCCTACCCGAAAGAATATTCATGAAAATCATGGGGGCATAAAACCGAGAAAATAATGAAAATAGAAAAAATATACGTATAAACCTAGTCCAAAAAGACGCGGAAAAGCAATCCTAAACTACTATGGAACGCCAAAACCAGACAACGAAAACAAGGAGGTGATAAGATTCCCAAGATGCGGGGCACTAAACCGCACCCAATCCTCCTCAAAAATATCCTAGGCAAATGACCGTACAAGAATTTCTCTGGCATTCTCTTATGCTCCTTCACACCATCATTAACCTAATATCATTAGCTTACCTGATATGGGATATAAAAGACCTCAAGCTATTTTACGCAGGGTTGTTTGCCAGATCCATTAGAACCTAAGATGCGGTAGACCTCACCCCCTAGAGACCTGAAGGACGCATTATCAGGAGCTAGAACTCTTTTCTGGAATTAGGTCTAATATAGTACTAATGTTCTTAAATCCGCGAACCTCTTAGGAAGTAGAGGATGATATTTTGTTAGATCTACTGCCTGCACTACTGGTTCCATACCTTACACCTCATAACGAGGTATGTGAGGGCGATAGTTAATAACGTTAGGATAATTATGGCAACATACATTAGATAATGAACTTGATTGGGTCTTGCTGCTTTTATCTTCTGCAATGTTAATGGGTATATGATGTATACTGAGTTATTTATGTATAGGTAGCCTGAGGCATAATCATCCAATGTAAATATCGGGTGTTTCTTTATGTATTTGATTATTGTAGTGGCGTTGTTTCCTGTGATTATCCCTAGTGCTTTTGCTTGATTCGTGTTCGTTATCAGTGTTAGCATGTCTGATGAATTTGTGTAGCACTTGTTTAGGAGCCTGAATCCATTGCTGCAATAACCCACGTAGTTTCCCTCCATTAATTTAACTGCTGACCTAAACAACGAGGTGTTGGATAAAGTGATAACTAAAACATTACTCCTCAGCAATAAGTTAGCTAAATCACCCGCTTCAGCAGATGGTTCGATAACTATTGAATTATTAAGGGGGTATAAATAGGCGTAGTTAAATAACATTACATTCTTAATTAGTTGTGCAGCTTCCCTTAATTGAGGGTAGCTACTATCATATACTATTGTCGTGTTTGTCAACGCTAAATACTTATAGAATGGCTCATAATCACTGGGGTACCTATAATTACTTCTCAAGTAATTAAGCCACTCTTCCTCTAACTTATCAAGACCTAGACCGTAAACCTCCTTAAAGTATTTAATGCTTGGGCTCCGACACATTAGCTTATATAACTTTAAGTACTTACTTAGACCGTAATTATTTATTAACCAGTAAGCAAAGCTTTCAATCTCTGCACGGTAAGCTAAACCCCCTGCAGTTAACCTACTAAAGGCCTCCTTCAACGGTATGTCAGCATTATGATCAAATAGATAAAGCACGGGTTCGTTAGGATAACCGCTCATCTCAAGCTCAATAGCCTCTACTGGTAATGTTTTCATTGTTAGGTAAAGGTTTAAACCCTCCCTGAAATTAGCTGCTACGTCGTTAAAACTCGGTGAAATATAGTTCCTTATAAAGTACACATTAACCGCATCGGATATTCTGAGGAATAAGTAATTAAGGTTTTCATAATCTTCCGTAACATTCATGCCAAAGATATGATATCTCAGCTTGTAAGGCACGTAAATAACCGCCACACCGTTCTCAGTGATCTCAGGGAAGTAAGGCACGTAACGACGTTTCCCAGGTTCCCTGAAATACTCTATGGAGTATATGGTTATGTTAATGCTTACATCACCCTTGATATCAAGGATCTTAACAATCTTGGAAACCAATTCCTCCACAAGATTATGAATTCTTGCAACATTATGCTTAAGCCAAGGGCCAGCACCAGCAGTGAGATAGATAATAATCTCTACATTGCCTTCCTGGCGAACTTCATAGGCACTTCCTGCATGAGTTACAGGTAAAAATAAACTGCCTAACAAACAAAACAAGACCAAGTAGCATGAAAATTGCATTCGCCCACACACAGGTGTATCTCCTAATGAATCAAATATTTGAATTTTATTAAAACAATTGCATATAACATGCTTCCCTAACACTTGAGAGAACACATTAAAGAATCATGAGCAAACCATAATGAAACCAGACAAATGCCCTCTCTAAGGAGGAGTTTCTACATCCTAGGGAACTAATACTCTCGGCCCTCTTTATCGCTGATATGTAGAACCTCTATCTGGCCACACTAATAGCCCTAATAATATGGTAGGGAACAAAGATAGAAAACGATGAACCCGAGAGTTTATCAACAGAATGGGACAAGGCTGAGAGGGAATGCGATTATGTGGGTGTGGAGCCGGGGGCGGGATTCGAACCCGCGGGAGAGCGGGTTACTACGGGCTTATGCGCACCACTGCAGCCCGCCGCCTTAGACCACTCGGCCACCCCGGCCCCGTGATAGTCATGTTTGACTGGGCTATAAAGTTTAATTCCTGCTAGTGTAGGTACGTAGGGTTAGGTATAGGTGAGTAGCGATGGGATATAGTAGGAAATCCTTGGCTAAGGCAATAGCGCAGTTGCGTGAGAATGGAGTAGATGGTGTTGTAATAGGTAGTACTGTGTACATGGTGCGTTTAGGGTTTCATGAGTTAGAAGATGATGTGGACTTATTCACCACGAGTATAATGCCGTCCTTTGATGAGGATGTCGTGCTTAACGCTGCGGAGACCCTCGGATGTTTCCTCGGTCAAAATGAGTGGGGTGGTCCTCAGCTTAAGTGCCCAATTGATGAGGAGGAAGTAACTGTGGAGTTGCATGAGAATATTTACGACTTCTACGTGCCTCAGGAGATACTTGATGATGCTGAAACGTTATCTGTAGCCGGTGTTGATGTGAGGATGATACGTGTTGAGGATTATCTGGTCCTAAAGGCTAAGGCTGGCCGCGACCAAGACTTGGAGGACCTCAGATATCTGTCCGACTTAATTAAGAATGGAAAGCTCAAGATACGTAAGGAGTTACTCCGTCAGAGGCTCTCCCTTTTCGATGAGTACGAGTCTAAATTGATAATCAAGAGGCTCAGGGATTCAGGAATCTCTATGTGAAGGCTAGCAAATAAAACACGGGGAGGAACTTATGTGGATTACCTGCCTAACTTCTTTCTCTTAGGCCTTAGGTCCTTACTTCCGCATCTGCGGCACTTTCTAGCCCCCATGGGGTTCAGGGCTCCGCACCTACGGCAGACCATCTTGTTCAGCACTCTCGCTTCAACGATCTTGAGCAACTCTGGGTCCGTTATGGGCATTCTTTCACCTCACCCTGCCCTTACGTTGGTTAAGGGACTTTAAAGCCTTACCTTACCCCTTCTAGGCAGGTATAGGACGCGAAAGGTTTAAAGGTTAGATCCAAGTGTGGTTAGTGAAAACAAAGTTAGGTAGCGAGTTGATACGAAGTGAAGATACCGCTAGATCATGTGTGCGTGCGGACGGGTGTGCTGTGTCCCAGATGTCAGCGCCTAGTGGAGAGTGGGGAGGTAGAGAAGTATGAAGTAGATGTTATGAGGGAGCTGCTGAACTTAGAGGAGAGGCCTGATTTCCGGTTCCTTAAGGATGCGAAGTACATTAAATCAATACTGGCTCGTAACATGTTAGTACTCATCATAGAGGCAACCGACTCTAACATCCACCCAAGAATCCTTGGAAGGTTAGGGAGAGCGTTAAGCGAGAGGCTAAACACTAGGGTAAGGGTCATCAACAAGGCTCACGGAGACCTACGTGAGATAGCACGGCAGCTCATGTACCCTGCCAGGGTTATTGGCGTGAACACCTTATGGTTGCCTGATGGCACCATCGAACACATCGTGAGGATACCTAGGTCAGACAGCAGATACCTCCCGGCAAACACCGCCGTGCTAGAGGACCTACTCTCTAAGATAACGGGTATGAACGTTAGAATTAGAACAGGCATCTAAATCTAGACTAGCTTCAGCCCGTCCCTCAAGAACTCACGAAGCATTATACTAGCGTAGGTTGCTGGACGCAACATGAAGCGCATTAAGAGTCTCTCATTAACTACTTCCCAAGACAGGTTGTGGACGTTAAAGTATGTTTCTCTTGCCCCGCTACGTAGGAATTTCCTGAATTCACTTAGGGCTTTGAAGTTAGCTTCCTTCATTACTGATATGACATAGCGCGTGCACTCATCCTTACTTAACCCAGGCTTAGGCAGGGGAAACACATCGCATTTAGATACCAGATTATCTAGACCGTCCGAATACGCTATCGCCTTACTCAACGCAAGGTTAAATAGGTAAGCTTGATACGCTTCAACGAAGAACCTCAGGTACCACGGACTCAACGCCATTATGGCCTCCCTGAAGGATTTGCCACGCATAATCGCCCTCAATACTCGACGCTCTAAGTGAAAGGACCTTGGAAACAGCGCGTAGGACTCCCTTAAGTCCCCTCTTACATAGGCTTTCCTTGCCCTCAGCACCCTTCGCGACTCGTTATCTATTGCCGTGGGTGCCAATAAGGCATCAACAGCTCCCCTATAGTCCCCTTCAAGGAGTTTTTGCCCAATAATATGGGATACAGGTCTCCGGGACCCGAACCTCTGGTACCCATAGAAGTTCGGGAAAGGCACTGTTGACGCTGCCTGCAAGGCCCTATGTAGCGTGTCCTTCTCTACACGGTTAATGTTATCTATAACGACTTCGAACACATTACCTTCTAAGTCACCGCGTTTTATCATGAATTGCCTGACATCCTTAAAGTAAAAACGGGCAGCACCATCCAATAATATGTACTTCTTCTTCAAGCGAAGCCCTGGCCTGCACTTAACGGTTACGTACTGGCACGTGAAAGCGTTAACATCCTTCAGGCCAGCGTAACCCACTTTCATGCCTGTTGCCTGTGTGAGCGCGTCAACCGCATCCTTGGTCGAGACACCCACCTTACATAGGACGTACCTGACGGATTCCCTACGCTTGCATATATACTCGCCTTCGGTGTCGCTTAGTGGAGTTGCTATAGACCCGTCATCTCCTACCTCAAATACCTTGAATGAGGTTGGCGTGAATTTGAAGGTAGCCCCTGAATCTATGTAGATCTCCGGTCTTCCGTAGACTGTCATACCTATGAATTTATCCAATTCATTCCTGCTGACTTCGTATGTGGGCAATGTGCATCCCTCCGTCAAAGAAGCTTCAGGTTCCCTGTCACCTTATCCACGATTTCAGATGGGGCTGGACCTATACCTACGGTCGTTAGCGTTCCTGGAGGGAGCTCAGTATGCCCAGCATCTC
Organism: Desulfurococcales archaeon; assembly: GCA_027002995.1. Classification (GTDB taxonomy): domain Archaea; phylum Thermoproteota; class Thermoprotei_A; order Sulfolobales; family NBVN01; genus WAOL01. Next base: position 7,109 of record JALWZB010000003.1, on the reverse strand, counting down.
TTATGATGACTGCAGGTAAACCCATGCCTTTAGCCTTATTGTAGTAGAAAAGAAGATCCTCCTCTGATCTTCCCTTCAGGACAACTTTCTTCTGACCTTCCTCAAACCATCTCTCAAACCACTCCCGCCTCACTTTGTAAGCCTCGAACGCTGCCGCGACCGCCGCATGCGCTACCTGTGCAGCTAACTTTCCCCGGCTCATCCTGATGTCTGTCCTGACAAGTATTACCTGCTTGAAGTCCATCCCCCCTCACCCGTTAAATCTGTGGGGTCATCGAGTTACTGCTGTTTTCCTTACTTAATCTGAGGATAACTTCCTTAAGCATAGATAACTTGCTACTCTCCTTACACTCTATGTAGCATTGCTGATCGAGGACATCCATCACTATGCATTTATCATGACATTTCATCACGTACGTCCTAGGATCTATCTCCACTATGAACAAACCCCTCTTAGGGTCTAGGACATTCACTCTCAGTACGTGATGAAGGTTACTCTGCCTTAATATCCTGCTGACAAACTGGTGCTCATGCTTTGAGAAAATGAAGAACCCGGCTTCACTGAAGGCCTTGATCATTCTACTCCTAATTAATTCAGGCTCGTCTGTTGGAGACGATGGCATACTTCTTCACCGGTAATCTTAATTTTCTGAAGACACACCTAACAAAATCTATCACTTCTTCACTAATTAAGTACTTGAAACGCACTTTCAACTTCCTGTAGACGGCTTCCCCTAAGATCTCCCCCTTAGAGTCAATCACCTTAACCTCTCCCTTTATGTGCCCTCTATTATTTAACCTAACGTCCAGTATAACTACGACGGCATCCTCCGGAATCCTAATCGTTTCTCTAAAAGCATCTCCAACCGCGTAAAGACCCTCCACTTTCTCCTTCCTTACCACGTCATACTTGAGCTCCTCACACTTTCCTCTCAATACATAGAACAGAACCCTCCTTTTATGCTTACCCGTTCTGCTACGAGTTTTTTCCTCCAGGACGTCGACCACGCTACTCAAGCGTCAGCACCCTGCACACATTGAATTACTATAAGGCCACCCGGCCTGTGAACGTATCTTGAAATTAAAAGTGACTCACAGTAACTTCGTAAATCTATAAATGATCTCGAGGGGCTAAGTGTCCTCTTCATTAATCTACCCTTAGAATCATACATGCTTATTTCCACGTCAGAGCCGTTATCGAATGTAAGATGAACTACTATGGTCTCCATCACCACATCCCCTACCTTAACCTAAGTATGCGCATCTTTAATACTCTTAATGGTTAAGCGCATAATCCCTAAAAGATGTTTGAAGCACACTTACAGCAACCTTTTTAACCCTAAAGGTAAGGGAATGCCGTGACTAACTTGAGGACTCTCCCTGTAGCCGGGTGTAAATGAATGACTAGGTATAGACGTTACTCCAACCCTTATAGCGTAGATGTTCAGCGCTTCAGCATATATCATAGGGAGGAACGAGGTAGTAGGAAGAGAGCCCTGCAAGTGGGTGACGAGGTAAACGTAATGATTAATGAGATGGATGAATTAGGTCGTGGCGTGGTTCACTATCGCGGCATTAGGATAGTGGTGCCGAAAGCTGTTCCAGGCGAGAGGGTCCGGATTAGGATAATTAGGATTGATGGAAACACTGCACAAGCTACCGTCATTAAGAGGATAGCCGAGCCTAAGCGGTAGGGACGACAATGTGATGATGAATCTATTTTTAATCACGTAGCATAATCTATTTCTTAGGTGGTCAATCCTGTCAACAGCAGGGTCTAGGAAGATTCTTGCGGAATTATTATGGGCTGAGAAGTATAGGCCAAGAAGCCTTAAGGAAATAGTTAACCAAGAGGAGATAGTACGTAGGCTGGAGTTGTTTGTAAAGGAGAAGAATATGCCGCATCTACTATTTGCTGGGCCGCCCGGAACAGGTAAGACAACAGCTGCTCACGCTCTTGCTCACGATTTGTACGGTGAGGATTACAGGATGTATATGCTTGAGTTAAACGCTTCGGACGAAAGAGGCATTGACGTAATCAGAACGAAGGTAAAGGAATTTGCTAGAAGTAAGTTGCCGGCAAACATACCGTTCAAGATAGTCCTATTGGATGAGGCAGACAACATGACTGCTGACGCGCAACAAGCGTTGCGAAGGCTCATGGAGATGTACGTTGAGGTAACGCGCTTCATACTAATAGCCAATTACCCAAGCAAGATAATTGAGCCGATACAATCGAGATGCGCAGTATTTAGGTTCGTACCTCTGAAGAAGGAGGATGTGATAGCTAGGCTGAAGTGGATTTGTGATCAAGAGAAAGTTAAGTGCGATGAAAATGCCCTCGAAGCTATCTATGAGATCTCCGAGGGTGACATGCGTAGATCCATAAACATACTCCAGTCATCAGCTGCATTAGGTGAAGTAACCGTTGCTAACGTGTACAAGGTCGTGGGGTTAGCTCACCCAAGAGAAGTTAGAGAAATGATTAGGACGGCACTCCAAGGTAATTTCCTCAAGGCGAGGGATATGCTTAGGAACCTTATGGCCACTTACGGCCTCTCAGGAACCGACATAGTTAAGCAAATGCACAGGGAAATCTTCAGCTCAGAACTCGACATACCGGAACCTGCGAGGATAGACATTGCTGACTACATAGGGGAGATACAGTTTAGGATTGTGGAAGGGGCTGACGACGAGATCCAGCTGAATACGTTACTAGCGAGAATAGCTATGTTAGGCAAAAGTCTGAGGAGGAAGCAAAAGTAATGCCCAAACAACAAAAGGTGCCACAATCATGCCCAGACTTCCATGGGTGATAAAGTACAGGCCGAAGCGCGTTGACGACGTCGTAAATCAGAATGAAGCCAAAGCAGTAGCGCTTAAGTGGATAAAGAGTTGGGTTGCAGGCAACCCAGTAAAGAAAGCCGCCCTGTTTAATGGGCCGCCAGGATGTGGCAAAACGTCCCTCGTGGAGGCACTAGCTAATGAATTCGGTTACGAATTAATAGAGATGAATGCTAGCGACTACAGAAGGGCGACCGACATAGAGAGGATAGCTAAGGTCGCAGCGACACAGCGTGGACTTACTAGCCGAGGGAAGCTTATACTGCTTGATGAGGTGGATGGGCTCTCGAGGCTAGCTGATGAGGGCGCGATACAGGCCATACTTGATCTAATTAAAATAACCAAGAATCCCGTAGTGATGACCGCCAATAACGCGTGGGAACAGAAACTAAAGCCGATAAGGGACGCGTCCCTCCTGGTGAACTTCAGGAGACTCACTAAGACTGACGTTAAGAAAGTCCTAAGGAGGATATGCGAGCTCGAGAGAGTACAGTGTGATGAGGACGCAATTAACTTCATAGCCGAGAGAGCTGAGGGAGACTTACGCTCAGCAATAAACGACTTAGAGGCTGTGGCTGAGGGATTCGGTAAAGTAACACTGAAGATATGTAAGGCGGTACTCAGGTACCGCGATAGAGTCTATGCTCCTTATGAGGTTGTACGCAAGATATTCATCTCTAAGTACACCTGGCAAGCGCGGCAAGCGGCATCACAAACGGATCTGTCACCCGATGAGTTAATGCAGTGGATTAACGAGAACTTACCTCTTCAAATTACTGACCCGGAGGACCTATGGAGAGCGTACGAGAAACTTTCACGCGCCGATGTATTCTTCGGGCGGATAGTAAGGAGTGGATCATGGGACCTACTACCTTACGCTATAGAGTTAATGACCGCGGGAGTTGCACTGTCCATAGTTAATGACCCGAAAGCTAGATACAAGTGGGTTAAGTATCAGTTTCCACAAAAGATTCTGCTTATGTCGAGAACTAAGGAAATGAGGCAGTTGCGGGAGCGAATAGCTGAGGTCATAGGTCGTCACATACTTGCTTCCAAAAGGAAGGTGAAGAATGATGTACTGCCATACATCAAGATAATATTTGACCGTAACCCAGAGTACGCAGCAAGGCTCGCAGCTGGTTTAAATCTAGACGAGCACATGATAAAGTACCTTTCCCCACAGAACGCTACAACAATATCGAAAATGGCTGCTGAGATTTGGAGAGAAACAGCTAGAGAAGCCTTGAAGAAACATTCCCAACCCGCAAGAGAGGTTAAGGAGGAAGCTAGGTTACCTGAGGAACAGCGAGGGGTTAAGGGTGGTGTTGCTGAGAGGAAACCCAGGAGACGAAGGAAACGAAAAGAAGTTAAAGGAAAAGGTCTCGATGCGTTCTTCAAGAAATAAGGAAGCCTTACTATCGGAACTGGAACTAGAACTAGAAGTGTTGAAGACCATTTAAAAGAATCTTAAACTAGAAAGCCTCACTTTCAAACTAAAAACTCTGTCGATAACAGCGGGAGTGATACGCTCTTAGAACTCACTCAGTAGTTCTTCTAGTAGCCTTATTCTTGGGTCAATCCATCTTGGCCTGTATATCCTAGCTCTACCTATTCTTAATTCCTCAATGAGTCCTGCTTTAATTAGGAAGTCTATGTGGCGAACCGCGGTTCTGTAATTCAGCCCAGTTACATGAAGTATTTGAGTTAAGTTGATCTCACCTGAGTTTATTATGGCTTTGAGCACCTTAACGCGTCCCTTACTAGCAAGAACCTCCTCTATCTTGACCCTACTTTCCCTCATTATCTCATCAGCCTCTTCTCCTCTATCACCTTGTTCAGTTTCTCAAGCAGTCTATCAAGAGGTGCGGCAGCGAACCCAACATAGGTACTTCTACCCCTTCTACCCTTCATGCTTGTCTTAGTTATTATTATGCCTCTTCTTTTAAGATCCATCACCAGCATATATACTCTAGTGTGCTTTCGGGGCTCCTCGCCTAGTTCCTCACATATTTCACGGTAAGTACGCTCTATCTCCCCCATAGGTATGAAACTTTCACCCGTCCTACGGAGTGCTAGTATTATCGCTTTAAGGACAAGTATCTCATGTAGTTCAAGGTGATATATTTTGTCTAGTACGTCTATCAGTGACTGATATTCCTGCGCAACGACCGCCCTGACGTGATCCACTGTGACCCTTGATGCCCTTCCCTCAGCTAACTCCTTATCCGCTAACTTGCCTGCCGCATGGAGTATCGCTATAGCCTTCCTAGCATTACCGTCTCCGCCCGTATCGTAGCCTGTTAGACGGGCTATGCTCTCCACGACCTCCTCGTCCACCACACCCTCGTAAAATGCTTCCTTGACCCTGTCGTTTAGTATATCCATTAATTCTGCTGCCGTGTACGGTTGGAAGGGTATTACGTTCTCCATTAAGTAACTTCCCGTTATACTGTCTAGCACTGCCTGTATGCCTGTGGGAGACCCCCTGGTTACGTAAATGAAGTTCATTCTCTTGACATCCTCCTTGAAGACATCGTAGAACCTCAGTAGCAGGAACCTTCCTGAAGGACTCGAGGACTTTATGAAATACTCTATTTCGTCGAGCGTTACTATCACATACATATTCTCTCTTTCAAGCATCTTAAGTAATCCTACGGCCATTTCACGCGCTGATAATCCACGGTCAGGTAGTGGTAGCCCAAGTTGATTTTTTATGTCCCTAAAAATAGAGGCGGGGTTAGACGACTTAGAGCAATTCACGTGGACATATCTTAGGAGTACACCCCTCCTCTGCATCATTCTAGAAAATGCCCTGCCAAAGGCTATCGCAGTTGCCGTCTTACCCGTACCTACAGGGCCTACGAGGACGACCCTGACAGAAGTTCTGCCTGGGCTGTCAGAGAAAGCCTTGAAGAACGCTGCTATTTTCCTTACATGGTTTTCTCTGTGGGGCAGTCTCTTAGGGACGTACTCTGGGTACAGTACTGATTCGTCAATGAATACTGTGGGTCTCCTAATCTCACTTTCAATTAGCTCATCGATTTCAGGCATACTTTCACCTATCTCCTGACTTTAGAACTAGTTAATCCAAATATATAATTTTACTGAAGGGTTTATGGAATTCCTAACATCAATGAAAGTAATATCCTAGGAAAATCCGTAATATCCTGAAAGTCTCAGACTTTCACCCTCGTCAACGCGTCTAGTGCCACCTCAGCTGCCTTGTCCGCGTACTTATTCAGCACCTTAGCATCGGCGAAACCCAGGTCCTCAACTAACGAATCGCTTACCAGAAGCAGTGATGCTGTTTTAATTCCCCTCATAAGACCTATCGAGAATATCCCTGCACACTCCATTTCTACAGCAATAACCCCCCGAGAAGCCCATTTCTTCGCGAAATCTGGGTCCTCTGCGTAGAATGCGTCGCTACTTAGTACCGGACCCAATTTGTAAGTTAAGCCTTTTTCCTCCGCCGTATCTACTAACGCTCTTAGTAGGCTGAAGTCCGGTACTGCAGGTGCGCATATTTGCTCCTTATAGTATTGGTAATACGCCCCTCCAGGATAGTATGAGGCGCCCGTAGGTATGACCACGTCACCTATTTTCATCCCAGGCACCATCGCCCCACAGGATCCTAACCTGACTACGGCCTTAGCCCCCACCTGTATGAGTTCTTCAAACACTATCAGAGCTGAAGGGGCACCCATGCCATGTGTTACTATCGAGATCTTTACTCCCTTGTATTTTCCTGTATATGCAATCAAACCTCTGTTCGTGTTAACTAGGCGCGGTTCCTCAAGGAATTTCTTACTAACGTACTCCACTCTTGCAGGATCACCCGCCACTATAACCCTTTCAGCTATGTCACCTTGATTTACCTTTAAATGAATGGGCATGCAATATCCCTCGTACAATATTAGCCATCATAGTTAATTATAAGTAACGCTTCTTAGAACCTCATGTTAATACCTACTTTACTCAGCTTGAGCTAAAGCGTGAATATGGTAAAATGATTTCTTAAACAATATCTTATAGTAAAAATTCCTTGGCTCACGCATACTCTAAAATAATCCTTATATCAACGTATGAGGGGGTAGGGTGTGGGGGGATAAACTTTTAAATAGGGTACCCCCCTATTTAAGGGGGGTTGGGGGTAATGATGCAGGCAGGACAAGTATACGAGGTAGGCGTCAAGCCAGGATACAAGGTGTTTGGCAAGCATGTTTACGGTAATCTATACGGTTGCGATAGTGACTTGCTGTCAA
>JALWZB010000002.1 GCA_027002995.1 Desulfurococcales archaeon | reverse complement strand
AGGTTCCGGGTTTCGGTAGCTGGGGCTTGATTTCGGTTGGCTCGTAGTCCTGTAGCTTACCCGCTAGATACTCCTCGTAGCCCGCCAGGTCTAGCAGTCCATGACCGCTGAGGTTGAAGAGTATGATCCTAGGCTCCCCCTCCTTCTTAGCCTTCAGCGCCTCGTCAATCACTGCCTTCACGGCGTGCGCGCTCTCAGGGGCTGGCACGATCCCCTCTAGCTTAGCGAAGAGCGTTCCGGCTTCGAAGACCTCGGTCTGTCTGTAGGCCACTGCCTCAATTATCCCCTCAGCCTTGAGTAGCGAGAGCGTGGGGGCGTCGCCATGGTATCTTAACCCGCCGGCGTGTATTGGTGGGACGTAGTACTTGTGGCCGAGCGTAAACATCTTAATGAGAGGCGTCATCCCTGCCGTGTCACCGAAGTCGTACTCATACACGCCGCGTGTTAGGGTGGGGCACGCCTTAGGCTCCGCCGCCACGAACCTAGTCTCGGTCTTCCCTCGTAGCCTGTCCGCCACGAAGGGGTATGATAGCCCGGCATAGTTGGAGCCGCCGCCGACGCACCCAACCACGACGTCAGGGTACTCACCTATGGCCTCCAACTGCTTCTTCGCCTCAAGCCCTATCACGGTTTGATGCAGTAGGACGTGGTTGAGCACGCTCCCGAGGCAGTACTTCGTGGCTTCATGAGTAACCACGTCCTCTATAGCTTCACTTATCGCTATTCCCAAACTCCCTGGGTGGTTCGGGTCCTCCTTCAGGAGCTTCCTACCGAATTCCGTCAGGTTACTTGGGGAGGGCACCACTTCGGCGCCGTATACCTGCATTAGGGTTCTCCTGTAGGGCTTCTGCTCGTAACTCACCCTAACCATGTACACCCTAACCTTAAGGCCGAAGAACGCCCCGGCAAGCGATAGTGCAGAGCCCCACTGCCCAGCACCCGTCTCCGTCACTATCCTCTTGGTACCTTCGATCGCGTTGTAGTACGCCTGCGCTAAGGCCGTGTTGACCTTGTGGCTGCCTGTGGGTGTAACGCCCTCATACTTAAAGTATATCCTAGCCGGCGTCCCTAAGTACTTCTCAAGCCTCCTAGCCCGCATCAGTGGTGTGGGCCTCCCGATCTCGACGTACGCCTCCCTAACCTCCTCTGGTATCTTAATGGTTGTAGCGTCGCTGAATTCCTGCCTAACGAGTTCCTTAGCAAATAGCACCTCCAGCTCCTCAGGCTTGACCGGGGTTCCATCGGGTTTAATCATTGGCGGTAACGGCTTCGGGAGGAATGGCTTTATATTGAACCAGAACTCAGGGAGTACCTCAAGGTTTCGGGAAGATCCACCTAAACCTACTTCCATTGGCGCATGGATTGCACCTCGCAACTCTTAAGGTTGACCTTCCCTATTAAGCAATTATTTACTGTAGAACGTAAATTCCTTCAAGAATGTTTAGCAATAGAGCTTAATTTAGGAAGAGAAGTTCCGTAAATGTAGCTAATTCAAACAAATATTAGTTAACAACGTCTCATTCACTGATTAACGTGGATGGGGTTCCCTGCCACAATCCCAGGGATTGTTGAGTCTTTCACTCGTTCGTAATACATATATTACGTGTTAGTATTACATTGTTGGTGGTTTCATGAGTGTCATCGTGAGTTTCAGGATCGATAAGGAGCTTAAGAAAAGGATGGATAGGCTCAAGCATATTAACTGGAGTGAGGTGGTGAGGCAGGCTATTCACGAGGTTGTCGTTAGGGAAGAAGCCAAGATTAGGGGTAAGGACCTAACCAAGATAAAGAGGGCGGTTCTTAAGTCGGAGGAGCTCTCTCGCCGCATAGAGGGCTGGAGCAGTGTGGAGGAGATCAGGAAATGGAGAGAGGGAAGGTAGTGGCTGATGCCTCCGTCATTGTGAAGTGGTTTGTTGAGGAGGAGCACAGCAGGGAGGCTAGGCTCTTAAGGGACGCGTATGCTGAAGGGGTTCTAGATATTGCGGTCCCTACCTTACTCCCTTACGAGGTTCTTAACGCACTTAAGTACTCCGGGGGATTCGGTGAGGAGGAGCTGAAGGAGGTGGCCAAGACGCTTGACGAATTCCAACTCACGTATTACGAACTTACTGGGCGGCTGGCAGAGCTCGCCGTGGAAATAGCGATGAGGAAGGGGGTGACAGTCTATGACGCCTCATATGTTGCCCTAGCAAAACTACTGAACACGGTCATCTACACAGCAGACACAAAGCTAATACAGAAAATTAGGGATCCAGGCTTAGTGAAGCACATAGCTGAGTTTAAGGTTTAAGATAGGATATGAACCCAATGACTTGTCTGCACTACAGCGACATTGTTAAGGTGTGGGGGAGGGTTAGTTCTAATTCTTAAGGAGGTTTCTTTGACTAATTTATCTGGTTAGAAAGAAAACCTTGTTAAAGGCTCAAACCGTAATTAGATATAGGTTAGAGTAATGGATGAAGCGGATAGGAAGATAATCGATATGCTCATGAAGGATGGCAGAGTAAAGTACTCTAAGATAGCTAGGGAGCTAGGGATAAGCGACGTAGCCGTAATAAAGAGAATAAGGAAGCTTGAGTCTAACGGCATCATAAGAGGGTATGTCGCGGTAGTGGATCCGCAGAAGCTGGGTTATAAAGCACTCTCACTCACGGGCGTGGACGTTGAGCCAGACTACCTCTTCCAGCTTGTTGAGGAGTTAAAGAAGAAAGAGTACGTGCGTTACCTAGCAATAACTTCTGGGGACCACTGCGTGATGACGTTAATCTGGGCCAGTGACGGGGAGGAGTTACGG
>JALWZB010000001.1 GCA_027002995.1 Desulfurococcales archaeon | reverse complement strand
CCCTCCCTCCCCTCGTTAAGTTCCAGACGATCCAAGAATCAACGGTTCCGAAGAAAGCCTCACCCCTCGCAGCACGCTCCCGGAGACCTTCCACATTCTCAAGCAACCACCATATCTTAGTACCAGTGAAGTACGGGTCAGGTATTAACCCTGTCTTAGACCTGATTAGCGCTGCGTGACCCTCCCTCAACCTCTCCGCGAGCTTCGTGGACCTCCTACACCGCCAAGCTATGGCGTTATATAGTGGTCTCCCGCTTCTGGGGTCCCACACGACAACGGTCTCACGCTGGTTAGCCACGCCGATAGCGGCTATCCTCGCGGGGTCTACGCCGGAAGCCTTAATTACCTTGGCTATCACTGCCTTAACATTCCACCAGATCTCGGTGGGGTCATACTCAACCCACCCGGGTCGAGGGGTTATCTGCTCGTGCTTCCTGTAGGCGTAGGAAACCATGCGGCCCTCATCATCAATTAATGCGGCATGAGTCCCGGTAGTGCCCTGATCAATAACTAGGATTAAGTCCTTGTCAGCCCCCTTAATCAAATTAATGCATCCCAATGAACCTATGGTGAGCTCGGAAATTATGTGTTACTTAATGGTACCCATCAAGGCAAACCACGTGAGTACCGTAACGATGACCGCGATAAGTGTGCCTAGAATGAGTTCCTTCGTGGTATGAGCCTTAAGGCAGAGCCTAGCAAAGCCGACGGTGGGTACGAGGACGTAAAGCACGGAGTAAGCCGCACCGAAAGCAAGAACCATGAATGTGGTTGGGCCCGCCACCCCCGCAGCATGCACGCTCACCTTCTCCGCAAAGGTCACTAACAGTATGGATGCGGTCACGGCGGCGTAAGCGAAGGCGAACACCGCGAGTAACCAGTCCCCAAGTACCGTGAAGACCCACCCGCCAACCGCGTGCGACGCTACGGCTGGAACGAAGTAGACGGGCCTGTCAGATCTCCTACTAACGAACACGTCAACCTTACCCTTAGCGACCCCAGCCAGCACAGCAACTATTGGGGCAACACCGAGAAAGACGAACGCTACTACCCACTCCAGCACGTTAAAGCGAAACCTAACCCACAACATGTACCACGCAAGCACAGTAGCGTACACAGGCGCTGAGAGAACGTACGAGACAACCTTCGAGAGGGTCTTCAGCGCGTCGCCACACTCCACATTAACTCAACCTATAATGATGGTCTCAGCTCACTGTTTAAAACTATTCCTCATTAAAAAAGGCACTCACAGCTTGATCCTCAAGTCAGCTACGAACTCCTTGACGCGGCTCAGCAACGCCTCACTAACGTTCAGATCTATGTTAAGTGGCGTGACAGTAATGCATCCCCTCTCATAAGCCGCCACGTCAGTGCCCTCCTCAACACCGCTCCTCAACCCGTAGAGCCAGTAGTATGTTCGGCCACGCGGGTCTATGCCGCGCCTGTACGCGGCCCTCCACCTAATCCTCGCGGCTCTCGTGACCTCGACACACCCGTTCGGGTGGGGCGGTATGTTAACTGAGAGGAGGTCAACGCCCTCAGGTAAGCCCTCATCTAACACCTTCTTCGTCAGGTGGGACGCTACCTTAACGATCACATCCCGCAACACGGGGTTCTCGAAGCCCCTGAAGCTATCCACGCCTGCTGAGAACGCTATGGAGGGTATACCCATCAATGCAGCCTCTATCGCGACCGCTAATGTTCCACTATAGAATATGTGTTGGAGTGAGAGGTTATCCCCGACATTAACGCCTGAGAGCACCACATCCGGACTGAAGCCCAGCACCTCCACGGCCAAGTGAAGCGCGTCTATCGGGGTCCCGTCAGTTACGTAGACAGTCCTGCCCCCGTACAGCTTCTCCACGTACCTGAGGGGCCTGCTGAACGTTATTTCCCTCCCCGTCGCAGAGCGCGGGAACTCCGTGGAGGATATGAGCACATCCCCTAACGAGTCAACCGCGTCAGCCAGTAAGTAGAGGCCGGGGCTGAGGTAACAATCATCATTACTTACCAGTATGCGCTTGACCACACATCACCACCTGGTTAACACGGCATAATAAAAATTTCGTGTTTCAACGCCTTACTCTAGATAGTAGCAACAAATTAAACCTTAACTGCGAGTAATGTAATTGAGAGGTGATTATTAATTGACCCTAGAGCGTAAGCAGGGCAGGGACAAGGGCGAGCGATACGTGTTCGGCATCCCGGAACTTGATGAAGCTTACGCCGAAGCCTTAGAGCCGGGAACGACGCTCCTGATAGCTGGGCACCCCGGCGCAGGTAAGACAACCTTCGCCGCAACCATATGTTACGCGAACGCGTTGAGGGGGAAGCCATGCTTGTATGTGTCCTTCAACGAGCGCTACGACAAGTTCGTGAACCAGATGAGTAAGTTCGGCATGGACTTCGAGAGACTCAAGGAGGAAGGGCTCTTCAAGTTCATTAGGGTACCCGTCATAGCTGGTGAGGACGTTATCGACGTTCTGGGCGACACCGTAATTAACAACGCGATGAAGCTAAACGCTAAGGTAGTGATAATTGACAGCACAACCCCTATCTCAAGGGCTGTGAGGGAGTACGGGAAAGGCAGGTCAGTGCTCCAGAACTTCTTCTATGACCTCTCAATACTTATCCGCGGCCTAGTCATAATGATTGAGGAGCTCCCGCTAGGGATGAAGGCATTACCGATAACTGACGTGGAGTTCGTTGCCGACGCAGTAATCCTAATGAGGCACGAGGTCAAGGAATCACTCCTAGTTAGGTTAATGGAGTTCAGGAAGTTCAGGGGAGCGAGGTTAACCATAGCTGAGGTACCCTTCACAATAATGGAGGGCAAGGGAATCAAGGTCTTCATGCCGCCAGTACTGAATAAGGTTCCACCACCAAAGAAGGACAGGGAATATAGGATACCCTGCAAACTCCTTGAGGAGATCGTAGGTCCCATATATCCCGGCATGACAATAATGCTCGCCACACCACCACACGCGAGGAGCTTAGGCCACGTACTCATACCCCTACTGGCGCTAGCAGTTAAGTACAAGCTGAAGGTAGGGGTTGTCTCATACAGAATATCGTCCGAGGAAGTGCTGGAAGTAGGTAAGTCCCTAGCAATGAGCATGGATCTCGACCCTAAGGTTGTGGAGAAGCACGTGAAGTTCATTGAAGCCATGAACCCAACGGCCTACAGCTTAGGAGAGTTAGTGAATATCGAGAAGGAGTTAATAGACAGGTACAAGCCAGACGTGATAGTGTTCCTAGCACCCGAACTAATACCTTCAAGCCCAACCGACAGAACGTACCTAAGGATGCTTTACAACCAACTCCTCTACGCCAGGAGTAAGGGCCTGTTAGTAATAAGAATAGTATCACCCCTGAGCGAGGAGTCCTTCGCCGCCCAAGCCGACCTAGCAGACATAGTTGTTAGGTTGGAGTACGTGAGAGATAAGGATACGGGCGAACTAAAGCAACAGGTATTCATAAGTCCCCAGGACAGACCTCCCAAGTTAGTGGATGAGGAGGCCATGAACCAGTGTATTGAGGAGATTCGACAAGAGATAGTGAAGTACCTTAAGGATTAAACACTAGAGCGTATCTATGAGGGGCCTACTTCCTAAACATTCTGCAGCAGTCAATAACTCGACATCCTTCTCTGCTGCGGCCTCGAAGACTTCCCGCACTCGTTTCCTCCACCTGCGCTCCCGAAGTAAGTGGTGGTCGTAAATCACTAGTTCGGGTGAGCACTCCCTAATTATCCTCGCAGCGTTCTCCACAGCCCTCCTGAGGTTAATCCTATTCAGCATGTAAGGGAATAGGTAGGTCGGCGGACCATCAAGTATTAGGATGTCAGGCTTCTCGGCAATTATTCGTGACGCGTAATCCTCTATTGCGGGGCCCATAAGGTCGCTACTATACATTACCCTGGCCTCAGGCATGTCTATCAGGACGGGCGTAACCCACCCAGTCCTGTCGTACTCGATACCATGGAACCAGGGCGGGAACACCTTAACATTAACGTCACCGAATCTAAACGACTTACCATCACCCCAAACAAGCCTCGTCCCGTCAGGTAGCTCGGCCTCACGCACCCAGGACTCATGCCCCCAAAGCCCCTCCGCGAGCTTAGAGAACCAAGCCCTCCCCCTCCTTAACAGCTCTCTCCTCCTTCCCAGGTATGTGCCCCAGTCCCTGCCGTGCGCCTCCTTAAGATGTGGTACGGGGTCGTCAAATACACGTGTTTTAGGTTCGATGAGCAGATCCTCGAACTTAGCGCCACTCATTAGGGCTAGATCCCTTATTAACTCACGAGCCCTCCCCCACTGACTCGCGTTAATGTAGGTGTTCGGATCCTTCATTATGAGGAGCTTGCCGGAATACGGGTTAGGGGATGATCGTAGGTGAGGGTCGCCCACGCGTAAGTGGTGATCGTAGTGATAGTGAGTGATTATCACTGCGGACGCCCTAGTAACGTACTCCTCAATCCTCCTCACGGCCTCCATCCTGAGGGCAATCTTCCTCGAGTCGTCGAGAGGGTAGCTAGGCTGCATGGCGGCGGCCCCAGGATCTATCACTAGTAAGCCCTCGGAAGTGTTGACTGCTAGGGAGGAGCTCTTCGCCCCCATACTATCGAACCACAGTAACTCAACGCCATAACTACGCAGTAGTGGAGCGCAGTCGCATCGCTTCGCCAAGTAAATCACTCCATGCGTGGTTAGCACGGCAACTTTTATTTGTGTGACTTCGATTTGTATATTAATAGCGAACAGGACATCATAGTGCACGTCGATGAATACGCCCATTCCTGCTTGATTTAAGTAATATTATATAAACGGAAATACATTTAAGCAAGATCCTCTAGGTTTAAACCTTTTTATATTGATGTCGTGATAGTTAATTTGGGTGGGGTGTGATGACTGAGAAAGGTGAGAGGCTAGTGATCAAGGCTGATGAGGCGAAGAAGCTGAGTGTTGAGGAAGTGCTGAGGAGGTTAAACGTAGATAAGGAGAAAGGCTTAAGCAGTGAGGAGGCTAGGCGTAGGTTAGGTGTTGTTGGGCCTAATGAGATTCCTGAGAAGAAGGTTCACCCAGTAATTAAGTTCCTGAGCTACTTCTGGGGCCCCATACCATGGATGATTGAGGCAGCCGCCATACTTTCCGCCATAATACATCACTGGGCAGACTTCTACATCATACTGACCCTACTGATAATCAATGGCGTCGTGGGGTTCTGGCAGGAGCATAAGGCGGAGAACATCATCGAGTACCTCAAAAAGAGGTTATCACTAACCGCTAGGGTTCTGAGGGACGGCAAGTGGGTAGTCATACCCGCGAGGGAGCTAGTGCCGGGAGATATAATTAGGCTCAGGTTAGGCGACATAGTCCCTGCCGACGTGAAGCTCATTGAAGGAGAGTACCTAATGGTCGATGAGTCAGCGCTGACCGGCGAGTCCTTACCCGTGGAGAAGAAGGTTGGTGATGTGGCGTACGCCAGCTCCCTTGTTAAGCGCGGTGAGATGACAGCAGTGGTCGTAGCGACGGGCCTCAACACGTACTTCGGCAAGACTGTGAGGCTGGTGCAGGCTGCTAAGGGCGTAAGCAAGTACCAGAAGCTAATAGTTAAGATCGGCGACTTCCTGATAATCCTAACGATCTTCCTGGTTGCCGCGATGGTTATCGTGGAGTTGCACCGCGGCATGGATCCCTTAGAGTTAGTTAGGTTCTCCTTAGTGCTTGTTGTCGCTGCGATACCCGCAGCATTACCGGCCGTGCTCTCAATCACGATGGCTATAGGTGCTTACGAGTTAGCAAAGAGGCAGGCGATCGTGACTAAGTTGGTGGCGGTTGAGGAGCTAGCCGGGGTTGATGTGCTGTGCGCCGACAAGACAGGAACCCTAACAAAGAACAAGCTAACCACGGGCAAACCCGTCCCGATAGGTGAGGGCTTCAGCGAGGCTGACGTGATATTCTACGCCGCCCTAGCCTCTAGGGAGGAGGATAAGGACCCGATCGACTTAGCAGTGCTTAACGCGTTGGAGAAGTACGGACTAACAGAGAAGTACAAGCAATACAAGCAGGTAATCTTCAGGCCATTCGACCCCGTCACGAAACGTACTGAGGCAGTAATTGAGGGGCCGGGTGGGGAACGCTTCACCACCGCTAAGGGAGCCCCGCAAGTAATCCTCAGCCTAGTCGGTGCGGACGAGAAGCTGAGTAAGAAGGTTAAGGAAATAGTTGATGAGCATGCTCGTCACGGCTACAGGATGATTGGCGTCGCTAGGACCGTGGGTGGTGAGAAGGGTAAGTGGGTTTACGTGGGGCTAATACCGCTCTTCGACCCGCCCAGGGAGGACGCGGCCGAGACTATCAAGTTCCTCAAGGAGATGGGTGTAAGGGTCAAGATGATAACTGGCGACCACATCGCGATCGCTAGGGAAGTCGCTAGGATGCTAGGCATCGGGACGAGAATATACACTTACAACGAGTTAAGGAGCGTATCCCACTCAAGAGCTGAGAAGATGATCGAGGAGGCCGATGGTTTCGCGCAGGTCTTCCCGGAGCACAAGTACATGATCGTGGATGTCCTGCAGAAACACGGCCACAGCGTAGCGATGACCGGTGACGGCGTCAACGACGCGCCAGCGCTGAGGAAAGCTGACGTAGGCATAGCCGTTGCTGGTGCGACCGACGCCGCTAGGGCTGCTGCATCAATAGCTTTACTCGCCCCGGGCATCTCGGTGATTAAGGACGCGATAGTGACGGCGAGGAAGATCTTCAGGAGGATGTACAGCTACGTCGTGTACAGGATCACGGAGACCCTCAGGGTGCTGTTCTTCATCACGCTATCAATACTGGCGTTCAACTTCTACCCAGTAACACCAGTACTGATTATCCTGCTAGCGTTACTGAATGACTTACCGATACTCACCATCGCGTACGACAACGTGAAGATAGGGAGGAAGCCACAGAAGTGGGACATACCGAGGATACTAGCGGTGTCATCCGCCCTAGGCTTCGTGGGTGTGCTTGAGTCATTCCTGCTCCTCTGGATAGCTATCAAGATATTCGGAATGAACCCAGCAACGCAGCTAGCGGCGATCCAGACACTGATCTTCCTGAAGCTGGCTGTGGCTGGGCACTTAACAATATTTGTGACGAGGACCCGCGGCCCGTTCTGGTCCATAGCGCCCGGCAAGTGGTTATTCATAACCGCGGTCGTAACGAAGATCGCGGCAACCATAGTGGCGATCTACGGATTCGGAATAGCGACACCAATACCCGCATGGATGGCTGGCTTCGTGTGGGCCTTCTGCATCATATGGTTCTTCGTCGAGGACTGGACGAAGCTAGCGGTATACAGGATCTTCAGAGGACACGTGCCGATATTCAGGAGGCACTTCTAATATAAGAGTATAAAGTATCTAGGTAGATACCTTGCGCTTTTTAATTAAGGATCAATCTTGAATAACTTGAAAACACTATTCCTTCAAACTCTCCTTCTTCAGCACTTCCGCCCTCCCGGCGTTCCTGAGCACTAGCGCGTAGCTCACCACAGTAGCAAGCGTGTAGGGAATCGTGAGGAGTAGGTAGGTTTCGCCCCGAAGTATTGTCGCGGCTGGAAGCGCGTGTGCATGGACACTATATACCTGCACGGCACCAGCTGTTGAGGTGAAGCTATAGCTTCTCGTTAACCTAGCTAATTCATAGGTAATAATACGTCTTATCCCACTCAACGTACCTAGGGAGATAAGTAACGTTAGTGACGAAGCCATTAAGGCCTCAGTAGCTATTATGTGCGGCTCCTTCCGCTTCAGCGTTAGGTAAGTCACGGCAAGCCCTGCCGCAACGTTGAGTGTGGATGAAGTAATCACTATTATGGAGAGGAAGGACGCCATATCTAAAGCGGGGCTGTAGTAGGTTCTCCCAAAAGCCTCTATCGAGTACGTAACAATGCCTAAGGACCCTCTCACAGGCCCTGAAAGAAGGTATAGCGGAGCCATCATTGCGAAGAGTAAGGCAGTATTCACTACGACACCGTAAGCAGCAACACCAACAACAATAACTCCAAGCCCCTTTAAGCCCTCCTTATCCCTCAAGGCCTCACCCTCTTCTGAATAATTACGTGCTTGCCTTGGAACAAGTACTCGACCCGGATGTAGGCGTACCTGTACTTACTCAGGTCTATCCTCACACTACCTCCAGCCTCGAGCACGTAGGACTTGAAACTAACGTTAGCGGGTCCAGGCCTGTTGGCAGCGTATGTTGTGACGTTAACCCTTAGGGAGGCTGGGTTAGGGTTAATTATCATGACTGAGCCGTTAGTAATAGTGACCTCAGGTCTTCTCCACGTAGGGTAAACATAGTAAATGCCGTTCAAGACACCGAAAACTATCTTAGCCTTAACCTTAATTATGAGGGGCCCGACCCTCTCCTCAAGCATCCGCTCTAGCAGTGACTTAGGTATGCCCTTAACAAGTATTTGCGAGTTACTTACCACAATGGCCTCGCACACGTACTCTCTCTTCTCACCGTATACTAGGGCTTCACACGAATCAACGCTAAGTAGCCTAGTATTGCGTACGTTCAGGTTAATTAGCACGTTACCATTCATAGTCACTGACGTGCCCTTAAGGGTTACTTCAGGTGTTTCCATGACGCCGCCCCTAGGCGAGTAATATGTTGGAGCGAGAAGCGCTATCGCGGCATTAAACACGACGAAGAACACGACCATGAGGGAAGCCACATCCCCCGGAGAAACTTGGCGCTTAAGGAAGTACTCACGATGCACGTAAGCGTAGGCAAGGAGAGCAAGTAACACGGCAGGCAACCAAACATACCAGCGGATGACGCCTACTACCTTATACCTAACCAGGGACTTAGGTACTGGCGGGTCCGGGGAAGGGTTATTGTCTCCCTTAGTGACGATGACCCCGTCCTTAATCTCAACTACCCTATGCACTACGCAGTACGTGGGGCCAGCGCACCAAATCACTATGTCACTAACATTGTAGGGGAGCTTAACACCCACGACTATGTCGCCAACGTGCAGGGTAGGCTCCATAGAGCGCCCAGAAACTATTACTACAGCCGCTGGGAAGCCAGCAACACGCCCTAAGAATAGGACTATGACCAGTAGGAGAAGCACGGCACCTAGGATGGCTGAGCGCTTAGCCAGCCTCAGCCTCGCCACCTCTGCAGCGGTATTGAGTTCTCTAGGATACTCGGGAGCAACTTATCTAAGTGCTTGAACCCCTTCACTGATCTGTCCCTACCCAGACGCACATGGGTGCACTGATGTGATATGTTATGGGTACTGCTTACTGCTATGTCCTTATTTGGAGGGTCAATTATCGTTATGTTTACTTGGTAAGTTACAGTAACGCCACTAACACTATACCTTATCTTCAAAGGCATGTTAACAACGCTTGAGGGATATATTGACGCGGACAAGTGGATGTAACCTGAGGTGTAACCTAGAGGCGGTACGGTGAGCTGTACTTCAGAGGTTGCGTTACTTGTCAAGAGGCCGCTCGACGCCACTATGGAGGTAGTGACGCCCCCGCTGAGGTTTGCAAGGAATACGGATATATTAACATTAGTTCCCCCGAGTACCGTTAAGTTAGCGGCCTTCAATGAGCTACTGTAGTTGCCATTAGTAACGTTAAGGTCTAGTACGGATCCAGAAAAGGAGGGATAGAGGGGCTCCACGTAGAGCCTCACACTATCAAATAACTGGTAGATGGTGAGATTACCTATGATTGTGAGTATATTTAGGGTGCTCCCGCTTACCCTGGCACCTACTAGTAGAGTATAGGTTTCTCCCGGTGTGATGCTGGTAGTGGGTATTGTGAATGATGCGTTATTCCATGATCCTGTGGTAATTGATTGTAAACCGCTCCATGCGATGGTCCCGTTCATGCATAGAAGCTCAGCGAAAAGGTAGTATGAACTTAATGTAGAGAAGCTAGTAGTGTAAGTAGAGTAGTAAGTTATGTTAAGAGTTACGGAGCTAAGAGGTGTGTTAGGAATCGTTACGTTCTGAACGAGATATATCGAACCATTCACGTAACCGATAATGTTCGATGGGTTATACAGCCTCATGTAAAGCAACACCACACCCGAAGCCCCAGGGGCGAAGTAGTAGGTCTGGTTCCATGTAGCCGCGACCGTCGCGTTACCAGAGTATACCGTGTAGCCGTAAAGCCAGCCATTAGGGGAGGTGTCGAACCCGCCATTCCTGGTTATCTCTTGGTATTCTGTAGTCGCCTTAACAGTAATGTTTGCCCAGGTATTGTTCGCACCTAGGGTAACGTTGACTCCCTGCGTTCCGGGATTTACCAGTATTAGTGGCGGCGCCTGAGGCTTAGCTATTATTCCAGAGTCATAAATAACGCATACTCCTGCATTGACAACTACCACTAATATTGAAAACAACATTAATGCAATGAGTGCTAACTTAATCCACGCGTTACTTAAAAACAGCTTAGATTTTTTCTTTTCTGCATAGCGCTCACCCTCCCCTAGCCTTATACGGTTGACGGCGGCGTTTCAGCGTTGGATGTACTGTAGATCAACTGTATCCCGGCAACAACAGCATTAGGTAGCTTAACGCCTCCCGGCAGGTAAAACTGTATACTAACACTAACGCTGGATCCGGCTGGGAGGTAGTACCATGACGACGTGCCGGTGGTTCCGAGGTCTATTAACTCTGTGCTAGTCGTGTTACTGAGTATGAGCGTTACCGAGGCACCTGCTATACTCGTTATATTGGCAGGGCTCGTTACCCTAATTGCTATGTAGTAGCCATTACTAGCGTCATTGTTCTTAATCGTGGCTATGTCCTTGTAGTACGTGTAGCCGTATGTAGGGTGTACAGCTACTGATAATGTTGTTGAGTTACCTGCGATGTTCACGGATATGGTCTTGCCCCCTATGTCGGTTCCGTTAGTGTTGGTTCCGCTGGCCCACACAACTGGTGGTGCTTGGTAGTAGGCCGTGATAGTACCTCCGTAGAACACGAAGATGCTGGCGAAGGCTACGGACGCTACCGCCGCTATCGCTAGCAGTGCTATTACGTGCTTCCACCCGAAGGATGCCCTAGTCTGCATTATTCAGCACCTTAAGATATTTTTAACGTGTTAACGTTATAAAATTGACGTTTCTATCGTTCTCTTTTATCTCCTATTAGTGAATAAAACACTCGTTCCTTCAGGGGGTCTCAGTTAAAAACTTTATTCGGTGCCTATTGAGGTCAGGAGCTCCCTTAGCGCCTCTCTAACTGCCTTAAGCCTCGTTAACTTAGCGTGGAACTCCTCGAGGCTGATCTCACCTCTCCTGAACGAGGCTGTTAGTTCGTCGATCTCCCTATCTATGGTCGCGATCTTCATCTTCACAATCTCCGCTAAGCCCACCTGCGTTGTGCCTTCCTTGGTTCCCACCGACTCGAGATCTAGTGGGCGGTACTCGCCGATGAGTTTCCCGTCTTCCAGCCTGAGGATCCTGTCCGCCTTGACAGCTACTCTGGGGTCGTGCGTTGAGAGTATCACGGTCTTTCCCTCCTCCTTAGCTAGCCTTAGTAGAAGGTTAGTGACTACGCGTGCGTTCTCAGCGTCAAGCTCGGCCGTAGGCTCGTCAGCGAGGATTACCGGTGGGTTATTGGCTAGGGCCACGGCTATCGCTACCCTCTGTTGCTCACCGCCGCTCAACTCCTCCGGGTACCTGCCCTCCTTCCCTTCAAGCCCCACTAGCTTAAGGAGCTTCAGCGCCCTAGCCCTCGCCTCACCCCTCTTAACGCCGGCCATGGTCATGGGGAGCACTACGTTCTCTAGCGCCGTGAGTGAGGGTATGAGGTTGAGGGCTTGGAACACGAACCCTATGTTGTCCAGCCTGAACCTGTCTAGGTGTTCGCCCCTGAGCATGTGGACGTGGATATTACCTACACGTACCTCACCGCCTGTTGGGATGTCGACGCCTCCGATGAGGTTCAGGAGGGTTGTCTTGCCTGAGCCTGACGGACCCATTACGCACGTCATCACTCCTGGTGGGAAAGTTGCTGTGACGCCCTTAAGGGCCTGCACTTCACCTCCCTTATACCTGTATATCTTAACTAGGTTCCTCACCTCAACCTTAACGCCTGACCTGGGTTGCGGGCCCACCTTAACGGCGCTCACCTTACCTCACCTCAATAAACCTCTCCCTAAGCACGCCACGGTACGCGCGTATGGAGACTAAGGCAGGGACGAACATGAGGACTAGGGTCACTACGCTCATCAGCACCACGCCCCACGCAGGTATCGTTGGCTTAACCACGCCTAGCGTCGGGTCGACACCGATGCCTCCGATCAGCAGGGACATTACCATTGACTGCGCCCCGGACCCTATGATGGTTGAGGCTGCCCCCAACCCTAACGCCCCTCCGGCAGCTACCCCAACTAGCGCGGCTATGAGTGACGTCGCGCCCCACTGGAGGAGGTTGACCTTAGTTAGGCCTCCTGAGCTGACGCCCCTTAACCTGAGGAGCACGTACACCTTACTTACCTCCTTACTAACGGTCCACGCCACCATCACCGCAACTACGGTGGAGAGCGCGAGTATCACTGAGGCCTCAGCCAGTGATGATGTGGATCCGCCGAATATCAGTTCCGTTAACCTGTACTGTGGGCTTGACGTGACGTCCCTTAACTTAACTACCGTGTAGCCCTTACCTGCGAGCGCCGAGGCCCTAGAGGGATCCATGGTGAAGACCACTATCCTGAAGTCCGGGTAGAGGAGTTGCTCGCCCTTAGCGGCTACCTTTCTGGCTTCCTCACTCAATGACTTGAGAGCCCAAGGCCCGAGCACTATGACCGACTTACCCACACTACTTAATGCCAGGTAGGGCTTCCCTGGGAACCCCCTAACCACACTAACTATCTTAACATTCTTGATCATAACCCTGCATTCAGCATCGACGCACACGTTCACAACGCTACCAACGCTCAAGGACTGCATGCTCGGGATGAACGCTGCCTGCTGCGGGGACACGTAGAGGGCCTCACCAGGCTTGAGGGAGTTCAGGAGAGCCTTGTCGAAGGGCTTCCCAACACCCCACTCACCATACCAGTACGTGTTATGCAGTAGCTTCTCGGGATCCGGAACAATGATCACCCCCATCTCAATCACTGTGTTGTTGCTGATGCTTACCCCGCCATCCCACCCGAGCGCGGCGGCTGACCAGCCCTCAGTAACTCCAGGCGCTTTCTTTAGGGCGCTAACGACTGAGTCTGGCGACGCGCCGAACATGTGTTTGACGCCTATGACCTCAGCCCCTATCGACGCCGCTACGGACGTGCTTAGGGCTGACTGCGAGGCGGAGGTAAGTATGAGGGCTTGAGTCATCAGGGTTAGGGCGAAGACCGCCAGCATCATCGTTGCGGCGGCCCTCCTCCTCATCACCATGGCTAAGCCCTTAGCAACTAACCCGTACTTCCCGCCAGCGGTAGCGACGCTCATCACCTTACCTACGACCGCGTCGTAATGCACGGTGACTAGCTTGGCGAAGCCGTAAGCAAGCATTACTGGCGCGAAAGGTTTAAGGATAGTCTCCACGGTCGTCAGAATTATTAAGCCTATGATCACGCCTAGGCTGGCGTGCCCCGACTTAAAGGCATTCATTAACGCGGTCTGAGCCGAGAACCCTGCGAAGCCCGTGACAACGAAGTAGAGGCCAACGATTAGGCAGAACCACCCGAACTTACCCATCTTAAGGGGCTCTAGAAGCGCCTCAGGCGTTAAGGTGGTCTTGAGGGACTCCTTAGGCGGTAAGGCGGCAGCCACCTTACCCGCCTTCCACGCAAGGTACGATAAGGTAATCGCTGTGAGGACTATGGATGCAGCCAGGAATACCGGGTCAGCCAGCACGTCCAGGGCTAGTGAGTAATTGCCGTACGCAACCCCGGAAATGAGCCATGAGGCACCGCAGGCTATGAGGAAGCCAACGATGCCTGAACCCATCGTAGCAACCCATATCCAGCGCTTAAGCCTGCCCGGCGAAGCACCCCTAAGCCTCACGAGCGCGATCACCCTCCTAACACTCAGTATGGCGGACTCGGACACGGAGGGGATCGCGGCAATCAATATGAGGGCGACCGGCACTAACCCGAAGACTATCCCGATGCGCATGAAGCTTTCCAAGCCCGTGAAGGCAGATAACTTCCTCTCCATGGGGTACGTCGACGCAATCTTGAAGCCTGCCTTACTGCTTAGATCCCTAATCACCGCCCTAGCCGTGGTTATGCTAGCAGATATAGATGCGGGGTTCAAGTACGCGTTAGGCTTCAGGTCAACCAGCGCAACCATGTAGGAGAACATAACTGAGGGCGCCGCACCGCAGTACCTGCTTGACGCATTCCCGATGGCATTGAGTAACTTCAACACAGTACCCACGTGGTCGGGGGTAGTCACAACGTACGCCATGGCGTTGAGACCTAGATCAATAACGTTCGTCACTACGGAGAAGGGCCCCGTGCGCCTGGTTATTGGAATCGACGGGTTACTAACTATGTCGTTAAGCACCTTAGACGCCTCCGGCGGCGGGAGCCGCGGCGCGATGCCGAGGACCTCCTTAGCGAGGGTCCAGTTAACGAGTTGTGGGGACCCACTCAGGTACACCCTCACAGCATGCCCCTGACCAACGCCGGGGTACCAAACAGCGTAGCTACCGTTCAGCCTTATACCCGAAACAACGAGTACCCCTAAGGACGTGATCAGGTCGGTGAGATCAGGGCACTTGCTCGTCGCAGTGCTACTTGCTTGGGTTGGCGGCATGAACGTGAGTGCGAAGTAGGTGACGGACTCGTTAATCCGGGGGTCACTCATGAGCCTCTCATGCACCTCAGCCACGCGCTTAGCTAGTTCCCTAACCTCATCAACCGCGACGCTAATGCTTACAGGGTTCTTCGAGTGCCTCACCTCGCTCGCCAGCATTCCCTCCCACTTAACCGTGGCTGCTATGGACTGCGTCATTCCCTGGAACATCGCAACGGACGTTAGGAGGGAGGAGAACACTAGGACAGCTACGAAGAACGCAAGCGAACCCACTATCAGCGTGTAGCTTGACTTAAGCAGTGCCTTCAACCCGTGATCCCTCCGAGCTCCTGACCTAATATGTCGGTCGATATATGCTTAAAAATATTACCCCATATCAAGGACGCTCAAAGCAACGCTGAGGACGCGCAGGAGCTAACTACCCCACTACTTACGTTTACTCATCAAACAACGTCTCGCCCTCACCACGCTCAGAGAGCACCGTGATGAGGTAAATAACTATTATGGCGAGGACCGCGACCGCGTTAACTAACATCAGGGAACTCCCAACCCTAACCCAGAGCCAGGCAGCGGTTACCGCAATCACTGAAAGGCTACCTACATCCACGGCGGTTCTGAAGATGCCGTGCTCCCTTAACTGCCTGACGGAGCAGAGGACTATCTGAATGCCCGCAGCCACTGCTAGGGAGGTGAAGAATACCCACTCAATGTTACCTCTCATGAATAAGACAGCAGCTATCAGTGACGATGCGGCGATAGTGGTGGCGAACCCTGCCCTAGCTAGGAATGAAGCTCTACCCTCCATCACGGGTACCTTCCGCACCACCTAATTACCCTATATACATAAAGAAGTTATTTAAAGTGAGACCTTCTTTCAAAACAAGCGTAACGAAAAACGGTTAAGTAGGTCTCCTAAGGGGGATCACTCCTCCCGCTCCGCAAGGAACTTAAGCAGTAACCTAACGCAGTACGCGGTAGCGCCCTTCGGGTAGTATGGCTTCTTAGGACCTTCCTGCTGCGTCCACGCGGTGCCGGCTATATCTATGTGTGCCCACTTAACGTCCCCGACGAACTTGCTTAGGAAGGCAGCCCCTATGATTGAGCTCGCCACTCTAGGGTACCCGATGTTCTTCACGTCAGCAACGTCGGACTTTAGGTCCTCGTAGTACTCCCTCCATAGTGGGAGGGGCCATAACCTTTCACCAGTATCCTCGCTCAACCGCAGGAGCTCCTCCTTAAGCCCCTCGTCATTACTGAATAGTCCCGCGGCGTGATTGCCTAGCGCCACAACAACACCTCCCGTCAGCGTCGCTAGGTCAACCATGGCTGCCGGCTTGTACTTCTCAGCCGCATAGGCTAGGGCGTCCGCGAGGATTAACCTTCCCTCAGCATCGGTGTTCGCTACCTCCACCGTTAACCCATTATACATCTTAATCACGTCTAGAGGCTTGTACGACTTCCCCGACGGTAAGTTCTCCACGAGGGGTGCGAGCACTGCTAAGTTAACCTTAAGCCCTAACTTAGCGGCGCCGTAAACCACCGCGACCGCGTACGCGGCGCCGGACTTATCGTACTTCATCTCAAGCATTGAGGACGCTGGCTTGATGTCGAGGCCGCCAGCATCGAAGCACACTCCCTTACCCACAACGACGTACCAGGGCCTCCCGTCCCCAGCACCCTTATATTCGATTATCAGGAGCCTTGGCCTAACCTCAGAGCCCTTACCGACGGCTAGGATGCCGTTCATCCCAAGCTTCCTTAACTCGTCCTCCTCGAGAACCTCTATCTTAACTGGGAGTCCCTTAAACTCCTCCCTCACACGCTCCACGAAGGTCGCTGGATTAATCTCTGAGGCTGGCGCGTTAGCTAGGTCCCTCCCAAGCCTGCACGCGTCCGCCACCGCGTCAACCACGCGTAACACGTCCTCCCACCCGTCAATGGGTTCGGAACCAACGAGGAACGCTTCCTCCACGCGCTTAACATCACTGCTTGATGACTTACGGCTCCATGAGTAGTTAGCGAGGGATGCCCCCTCAGCAACCGCCTCCAGGCACTTGTGCGGCGTGCCGACACTGTCCGGACACCTAAAGTGAATAGCGAGTCTCTTAACCCCCAACTCCCTAGCCTTCGTGACCGCCGCACCACCGTAAACCCTTAATGTCTCCGTGGTTGCCTTACCCTCACCACCACCCACAACTATGAGTCGCTTGAACGGCGCAGAGGGCGCGTAAATCACCTCAACCTTACCTTCATCGAATGTGAAGGACCCCAGCTCACCTAGGGAGGACAACGCGTTACCCACCACCGCGTCAAGGCCCCCGAAAACCTCCTTGACGTCCTCACCCTTGAACACGAGGACAGCCAACGCGTCCGCCTCAACCCTTTCAAGCCTTTCGACGACATCATAGCGCGTAACTAACACGTGAACACTCACCGCCCCTAATCTATAGCCAGGAGAAAATACGCTTTACCGTGCGTGAGCCTCCGAGGTGAAACGAGGTGAAACGGAATCCCGCGTGAGTGTTCCGCCCTGTTCACACGCGTACCTAAATAGGGATGTTGCCGAGGTGATTCCCGGGAGGTGAAGTCGGGTGGCAGGAATCAACGAAAAAGCCTTGAAGGCGGTTTCCGCATCACTGATAGTACTGATCGTTGCCTCAATGCTCGCGGTGCTGGCGCCAGTAACGACCGCGGCCCCACCAGCAACCCCCGCGAACGTGGGGCCGGAGAACGGGAACGTAACCAAGCGCGTGAAGGCGGTCGAAGCCCTCATAAACAGGGTTGAGTGCCTCATAAACAGGACCCTAACACTGGCAAGCCAATACAACGTAACAATCCCTGAAAACCTAAGTAAGAAGTTAAGTGTAGCGAGGGAACTCCTAGCGAACGCCTCATCAATAGCGCAGGAGGAACCCAAGAAAGCCATGTGGTTAGCAATCAGGGCAGGCAGGCTAGTACTGCCGGTGTACGTGTACGTGGTCAGGCACCTACCAACAGAGGTTAAGGAGGAGATACTAGCGAAGAGGGTGAGTGCCGAGGTAAACGCCACTGAGTCAGCGATCAAGAGGCTCGAGAACGTAATTAAGTGGATAGAGGATAGGGTAGGGAACGTACCTGAGCCCATTCAGGAGAGGGTAAGCAAGGCTCTAGAGCTCCTGAACCAAGCTAAGGAGTTACTGGCTAACGGAACCAACGTTAAGCAGGCAATGGCCCTAGTGGTTAAGGCAAGGCACGAGCTGGGTGTCGCCTATGTGATGCTTAAACGTGATGCGGGACACGCATGGCACATAGCTGTGGCGGCCGATATGGCGTTAAGGAACGTGGTGATGGGAACGGTAAAGCTTGCGATAGGGATCAACAGGACATTAGCCCTGATAGGGGATAACAAAACAAATGAGGCGGTGATCGCGCTAACGAGGCTGCATAACTACGCCGACTTCCTCCTAACTAGGGTAAAGGCGATGGCATCAAACATTAAGGTACCCGTGAACTCATCACCAGTAACGAGTAACCTAACCAAGATACTGGAGTTAAGCAAGGAGGTACTCTCCGAAATTAACGCATCAACAGCGCAAGCAGTAGTTGCGCTGAAGGCAGGTGACGTGAACACGGCCGTAACGGTGCTGAACACCACGCTGACCAACGTGAAGCCAGCGATAACGGAGCTACTTAAGAGAGCTAGGTGGGCGCACGGAATACTACTGCATGTCAAGATTATGCTGGAGCACGCCGGCAAGAACATGAGGGCATGGCTAAGGAAGCATCCAATACGCCACATACACCTACCGATAGTGCCAGGCAACATAGTGATGCTAATCAAGGCGCTCGAGAATAGGGTGAAGACAGCCAAAGCAGCGTACGAGAAAGGGAGACTAAGCTGTGAGGCATACGCCAGGATACTTAAGGGCACTGACGTAGCACTCCACAACATCCTGAAAACCCTGAATAAACTACCGGATAAGGTCGCTAAACCACTAGCAGAGAAGGTGCAGAACCTAATCAAACTAGTGGAGCATGAGCTAGACCAACTGAAGTGCAAAGTGTGAGGTGAAGATCCACCAACTAATGCACTAAGTTGTTCACGATGAGGGGGAGTTTTTAACTGAAGCCCCTCGGGGAACCCGCCCGCCCAAAGAGCGTGGGGCACGCACCCGTGGCGAGCCCTCCGAGCATGCACACCCTCATTTTCACGGGTGCGTGCCCTCCCCGCTAATTATTCACTCCTCATTCAAACATGTTATTCTTCAGTTCATAGAGCACGGTTTAATATCCTATGTTTAACCTTAATCCTAGTGAGTGATGTGCTTTGTGGGTGATTGCACTACCTACTGGGACGGGTGAGGGTCTGGATTCACGCATAGCTCCAACCCTCGAGGGAGCGAAGTACTTAACCGTGGTCAAGGTCAGGGACGGTGAGGTCACGGAGGTTCAGTCTGTGCTTGTTAAGGCTGGGGATCACGTGCCTTCCCTAGCCAGGAGGTTGGGGGCGAACGTGGTTATCTGCAATGAATTAAGTGGTGAGAGCAGGGCGTACTTGGCTGTTCTAGGCTTTGACATAATTTCCGGCGTGAGTGGATTAGTTAGGGACGCGGTCAACGCGTTCTTGGAAGGCAAGATAAGCTTCGTGCCAGAGGAGTTTAGGCGGGGTTAGGGTGGTTAGGGACGGACGGAAAGGGGCATGCTGGCCTTAACCTTCTAGTGACGTCCTTAACCGCTATGGCGTTGGGCTTGAGTGGATGGTTAGTTAACGCTATCATAATACTCTCGACGATCCTCTCGACACTGCCTGACATTGACCTCAAGTTAGAGTTACCTCACCGTAAGTACACGCATAACGTGCTGTTTGCGCTCCTAGCAGGGTCCGCGGCGGGGATCGTGACGAGCGTGCTGGGGCTTAGCTTCGAACTGGGTTTCTACTCTGTCTGTGTCGGTGTCCTGACACATATCCTAGGTGACCTCCTAACGTACAGGTCCTTCGCACCCCTATACCCGCTTGTCAGGCGTAGGTTTTCCCTCAAGCTCTTCCACTCCTCTGACAGGCACGTTAACTCTGTTTTCCTTCTCTTAGGTGGTGCCGCATACTTTGTGTACCTTGTTAAGTGTGTTGAAATATGTAACATCGTGTGGCACCCCTGAAGTAAAACCACCCTTAAAAACCGAGGCACACATATATGTCGGTTTGAGACATAATGTACTTCACCAATGGGAGGTGGTGTTAGACGGGAATAGACCCTGAAGCAATGAATACCCTCAACGAGTTGATAGGCTTAGCCCTCAAGCGCGCTGAGTCGATGGGTGCGAGCTTGGCTGAGGTGCGTGCCCAGGCGATAATTGCTGAATCAGTTAGGGCAGACAATGGGGTCCTCAAGGAGTTCTCGAGGACGTTAAGGGCCGGAATAGGTGTTAGGGTGCTTTACTCCGGCAGGTACGGGTTCTCAGCAACCAATAAGTTAAGCAGGGAAGCTGTCTTGAAGGCTGTGGAGGATGCGTTCTCAGCAGCTAGGGCGTCTGAGGAGGAGGTCAAGCCGGCTGAAAGACCCAGCCTTAAGGATAGGGTGGAAGCCAGCGTTAAGGTCGACCCATTCACGGTGCCTGAGGAGGAGAAGGTCACGCTAGTCCTCGAGGCGAATAAGGCGGCGCTTCAGGTACCTAAAATCAAGTCCGCAGTGACGAACTTAGGTGCCTTCGAGGACTTCAGGAGGGTCGTGACGAGCGACGGTACCGACGTGACCGTCAAGGCTACGATGACGGGACTAACGCAGCTCAGCGTTGCCCTAGAGGCTGGGGTCATGGAGAGGATGCATGACTTAGAGGGAGCCGTAGCTGGCTGGGAGTACATTAAGTCAAGGGACTGGGTAAGCTTCAGCAGGGAAGTAAGCGCGACAGCAGCCGAAGCCGTAAGCGCCTCAACACCTCCAGCAGGGAAGTTCAGGGTAATCGCCGACCCCCGGCTAATAGGGCTAATACTTCACGAAGCATTCGGTCACGCCCTAGAGGGAGACCTCGTTTACTCGGGCGCGTCGGTTCTGGCGGGCAAGCTAGGCACGCAGGTGGCCGCGCCGCAAGTAACGATAGTTGATGAGGGCGTAGTTGATGGCGGGTACTTCATTCCGTATGACGATGAGGGCAGTAGGAAGGGCAGGACCGTCGTCGTTGAGGGAGGCTTGCTGAAGTCCTACCTAACAAGTAGGGCTACTGCGAACGCTTTAGGGATGCCGGTAACGGGTAATGGGAGGGCGCAGGACTTCGCCTCAGCCCCCATAGTGAGGCAAACAAACCTCTACATGGTTGGGGGCGACTGGAGTTTAGAGGAAATGATTGAGGACATTGAGTTCGGGCTATACTTAACCGGTAGGGGGGCTGGAGGCGGTCAAGTCGACACTGCTGCAGGCACCTTCACATTCTCCGTAGGGCCCTCCAGGATCATCAGGAAAGGTGAGCTTGCCGAGATGGTTAGGGGTGTTGTGGTCTCAGGGATGGTTCTCGAGACCCTCAAAGGCGTTGAGGCCGTGGGTAAGGACGTTAAGATCAGAACGACGGTCTTCGGTGGCTGTGGCAAGGAGGGACAGACCGTGAAGGTAGGTTTCGGAGGCCCACACGTCCGGATTAAGGAAGTAACGGTCGGGGGGAGGTGAGGTACGCGATGAACACGTACTTGCATGACGTGGGGAAAATCCTTAAGCTAGCCGAAGGCTTGGGGGCGACGGAGGCCGAGGTATACAGGGTTTGGAGTAGGGAGGTAATGATTAAGGCCACGGACAAGATCGTTCAGCCGAAGGTGCTGGAGCTAGACGCGATAGGTGTTAGGGTAGCTGTGGGTAAGCGCGTAGCCGTCGTAGGGACGCAGGACCTGAGTGAGGCGGGCATCAGGAAAGCTGTTGAGGCAGCGGTGAGTATAGCGAGGGCAGCAAACGAGGACCCGGACTGGCGTGGGTTCAACGACGAGGTCGGGTTAACCCCCCTAAACAACCTGTGGGATCGTGAGACAGCAGGGGTTAGTCCTGAGGAATTAGCGAGCGTTGTTAAGGATGCAATAACAGCTGTCAGTGAGGGGTCACCAGCGTCGAAACCCGTCAGGTGCTTGGTTAGTGCGTCATCACTCACCATCGAGTTAATTAACAGTTACGGAGGTCCCGTAAAGCAACGCATGACTTCAGTCGGTGGGTGGATCTACGTTAAGGCCGTGAAGGACGGGAAGGAGGGGACATTCTCAGGTGATGCGTTCGCAAGGAACTTAAGGGAATTCAAGCTCAGTGACGTGGCTAGGGAGGCCGGGGCTAAGGCACCGGAATTCATCGATTCGAAGCCAATCCCAACAGGTACTTACGACGTGATCCTAGCGCCCCGCGTGACCACGTCAGTACTGTCAATAATGCTGATGCCGGCACTCTCAGCACTGTCCGTGCAGCAGGGAAGGTCACCGCTCGCCGGTAAGGTGGGTGAGGCGGTTATGGCTAAGCACGTCACGATCATTGACGCCGGCGCCGACCCCACGAAACCTGACGGGAGGGAATTCGATGACGAGGGACACCCAACCGTCAGTAGAGCCCTGATAAAGGAAGGCATCCTCCTCGACTACGCCTATGACTCCTACACCGCCAAGAAGGAGGGCAGGAGATCAACAGGTAACGCGTGGCGTAAGTACTCCTCAACCCCATCACCGAGACCGAACCACATATTGCTGAAGGCAGGGGACGCAAGCCTAGATGAGATGGTTAGGGAAGTTAAGAATGGGTTACTCGTCGAGTCAACCATAGGTGAGTGGCTCTCGAACCCCGTAAGCGGGAACCTCAACGCAACCGTGACACACGCATACCTAATACGCGGAGGCGAAATCAAAGGAACGGTTAAGGGCGTCGTGCTCTCAGGGAACTTCTACGAGCTAATGAAGAGGAACATAGACCTAATAGGTAGGAAGGTAGAAACGCACGGCTCGGCAACAGCACCCCACATACTGTTAAGGGATCTGAAGGTAGCTGGTAAGTGAGTGAAGGAAAGCTAGGAAGTGGGGAAAACGTGGCACGGAAGTTTTTCGCCTTAAAGGGTTCTAATAATCCTAAAGCCCTCACGTAATAGCGTTCCTGACCTCCTCATTACCCTCAACAATCTTAGCTGCTAGCGCGGCAGCCATGCCCGCGGTAAGCATTGAACCGTATTCGTCCCTCACCCTCAACTCACTTAAGCACTTTAACGCCTCACTAACTAAGGTGTATGTCTTAAGGTGTAGCGGTGCCTCAGACCCCGGACAACTCACTGCGCGGAGACCCTCCTTAACGCCCTCCAGCATGCTCGCAGCCTCCTCCCTCTCCAGGGAGCCTTTGAGGAGCGCCTCAACGATCCCGGTAGCTACGCCGACGGTACGTGATAGTCCCTCAACGCAGGAGAGAACCCCAACAGCATCCGCCACCCTCAACCCTCCGGACGCGTGGACTAGGTAGGTCGCGACCCCCCTGAAGCTTATTTCCTTAGCTAGCTCCCTCAACTTAGTTAGGATCTCCTCAAGGTTCTTTGAAATGTCACCATAGTACTGCGGGTAGTGCCCCACATCACCAAGAAGTGCTCCCCTAGTACCCTCCTTAGTAAGGGCTTCAGCCAACTCAAGCACCCGACCTAGGTCTTCACCCATAACATTCATTTAAGGGCTGAAGCATTAGATTGTGGCTTTCCGTGTCGGGTTGTGTCTTTTATGTCACGTGTAGTTGTTATAGGTGTTTCTGTGGGGTATGCTGGGGGTGGGGATGAACTCGATGAGTTGGGTGAGGGGGACTGTATGATGAACCGCTCTTCGCCGAGGGAAGCACGGCTCCTGCAGGCGGGGAGAAAGGGGATAAGAAAGCCGTAATGAACCCGACCGTGCCAGACACAAAGCGCCATAATTCGACACATGAAGGCACGATCCGGGTGAACGGTAAGGCACTCTGCAACGCAGAGTTGCGCCCTAACTTAATACTCTGCCCTTGAAGTTCTTAATGGTGGTAATGTGTGGGCGAGGACTTGAGGGAGTTAGTAAACGTGTTGAAGGACGTGAGGGACAGGCTCATAGGGCTCTATGCCCTTTCATCCGCTATGATTTACTTAGGCTTTGGAACTATCGTCGGGCTGAATATAATGCTGGATCTCCTTATTTGCTCGAGGGTAGCCCCTCCGTTAAACGAGATACTCATAGGTGTGTTCTGGGGGATAGCCACGATATCGTTAATAGTACTGAACGTGAAGATCTTCGGCAAACCCATATCGAAGTACAAGGAGGTACTCCGCGGTAAGCATGGGAGAGAGAAGAAATCAAGGCTTAAGGGAAGCGCGAGGGTATTCTTCATATCCCTTGTGTGGATCGCATCATTCCTCACAGGAGTAACTGTTGGATGGTACCTCGGTAAGGTGGGTATCATAGGGGGGTATTACTCAGCCCAGTTCGGGCTACTCTTAGCGCTGGCGCTAGGGAACACGATCATGGCTACATTAACGCGTGAGCGGAAACCGCTTGCATGCGGTATTTCCTTAGGCGCCTCCATAGCTCTACTGCCCCTCACAGGTTCCTTCGATAATGCGTGGATGTACGCGTCAAGCGCCATAATAGTCATCTACAACTTAACCGGCCTAGCCTACATGATCGACGCAACCCGCCTAGTTGCCGGGAGAAGAATGACTCGGTAGCTTGGGTAGTGGGCATAACCAAGAACTCCCTGCGAGGGTGCTAGCAACGTGAGCGCGGGTGATGACGCGCTACGGAGGGTAATGCGGGACCCGGTATTCTCCTCCCCCGTTAGGTTAGGGATAATGCTGTACTTAATCCCACGTGGAGAGGCTTACTTTACGGAGCTTCAGGAGGCACTCAAGCTCACACCAGGCAACCTAGGCAGCCACTTAAGGAAGCTCAGAGAGGCTGGATATGTCAGGATACTCAGGTACCTAGAGGACAGGCCAAGAACCGTGGTTAAGGTAACTGATTTAGGGGTTAGGAGGACGCTCGAGTACATTAACAAGTTAATGAGTGCGGCGGAGGACGTCCTCAGGACCTACGGGGAGAAGCGTTGACTTAAGGTCCTCACGGCTTTATTACTCACCACAACGTATCACTTGATGGGCATCCCTAATGAGTACTGCGGACAGGGACTTCACCTTTAGGAAGCTCGTTAAGGTGCCTCTCTCAGTGACTCTAACCGAGTTAGGGCTGCAGGGCTTCACGGGCTACATATCCGTCGTCGGTCGGACGGACAAGGGCGAGGTAGCCATCGACGTGGACTTCATAAGCGGGACCCCAGTAAGGTGTGTCTTCGAGCTCATGGGTGAGGGGTGGCGGGTGGAGGGCGTTAAGTGCCTAGAGATTGTTGAGGCAACAATCTGTGTTGAGTGCTTCGCTGAGGTAAGGAAGTTAAGGAGGGACGAGGTTAAGGTGGACGAGACCCTCCTACGCACGCCCAGACGTATGGTGGGGGAGGTAGCCACACATCCAAGCCCAGGCAAGCTAGGGGAGGAGTTCAACAAACTCAGCAACTACCTCGTGAACCCAGTGGTCCTAGCTAACCTCACGAAAGCGTCACGGACAGCAACGGTGATGAAGGCGCGGTTAACGGAGCTTATTGATAAGTTACTCGCGATGGCTGGCCCCCACCCGCTCTCAGTGGTAGCCACGGATCATGGAATAAAGGTGATTGCCCTAGCAAAGGAGCATGGGCTCGTAGCCCTATGTGTGTGGCGTTCCGGAAACGCCGTATGCGGCGATAGGGCGCTGGAGTACTTAGCCTCGGATGAGGCTGACGTAGTGGTTAACGCGATAGTGTCGTACGTTGATCCCTCATCACTCCTTCCCCCACTTAAGGATGCTCTCGCATAACTAAGGCAGACCTCCTGATGGCGCTTAAAGACCTCATTCCCTCATCCACGCACTGCCGTAACTCATCAGCACTTAATATCCTGGCAACGTTCCCTGAGCCCCAAACATAGAGCTGTGGCTTTACAGTGTTTTCCTCACGCACGTACTCTAAGCGAAGCACTATGCTTGAGAGGGCTGAGAGCGCTTCGTAGGTACTGCCGTGGGTTTTCCCGTAAAGAATTATTACGCTAGATCCCCTCAGCCTAGCCCGCATCACCAGGTTATATAGTGTCGAGGCAAGCCTCCCTGATTTCCCGTACAGGAATTCAAGCATCTCAGCGCCGTGCAGAACCAGGACGTCAGGGTAGTGGTTGCGGAGCACGTCATCACAAATCTCGAGGATATCCTCGAGCCCTAGGAGCGCCGGGTTAATGCCTACAGCATGAATCACGAGTTCATTAGCCAGGCGCTCATCGAGCCCGACACTCCTTAGCGCGTGCGTCGCTGCGTGCCTTATTTCGCTTGAGGAAGTCCTAAAGCTAACTACTGCTGCCTTAAGCCTCCCTAAGGCAATCATGAGCGCTACGGGCAAGTAGATACACTCATGCCACCTGCCGTCCGGTGGGTACGAAACCAGCATCAAGCATCCCCTACAGAGGCTCCCAGCCGCCTCGCTTAAGGCCCTGCAGGGCAGGGATATTGCGTCACTGGAAGGCGGGCTAGCCTCTTCCACGTTCACAGGCACCAACACCTTGATGCCGTGACCGTCCACTATCCTGAACGGCAACCCCCAGGAGGGGGTGCGGTTGCCCCGTACCTTCTTAATCATGATTAAGCGCTTAAGCGCGCCCTCATCAACACTCACACGCAACTCTAGTATCACGTCCGCCGCGTGCTCGAGCTCCTTAGTTATGGCTTCGTCCTCGATGCCCCGACCAGTCACGAGGATAGTAACTCCCTTAATCACTGAGGATAGGTCGTAGAGGAAGTTCTGGATTATGGATCGGGCCTTATGCATGTTGAACCTATGCGTGCTGGTCATTAACTTGATGTCGTCCACCACCACGATCCTAGGCTTGATCTTCGCCACGTAATCCGTGATCACCTTAGTTACGGTGTTCAGCATCGAGGTGTTAACAATCACGGGCAACCTAACGTACCTAAAGAGGTGCAGAGCGTTCAGCTCTTCGAAGTCCATACCAAGCCTAAGCATCTCCTCCCTGAAAACCTCCCAGCGCTCCCTAAGCGACACGTAAAGGCAGGGCCTTTCCCTGATGGCGTTAGCGTAGCATATAGTTGCTGCCAAGATAGTTTTGCCGGCGCCGGGATCACCTTCAATAAGCATGGTTGTTCCTGCCTTAAGCGCCTCACCCAGCACTTCCTCAAGCCCCTCAATACCGGTCAGGAATATTTCGACGTCGCCCGTCGCCCATCACCGCCCAAATAGCTGGAAAGGGTTAGCCGGGCGGTTAAATCTTAGACCACTAATTATTGCCATACAGTCTAACGTAATTCCCCTCTAATAGATAATTACTTAGGGACCAGTAAATAAAAATGATTCCCGAAGATACAGCATACTTGCCTAACCTCGCCCTTACCGGTTAACGCAACGTAAAGGCAACATATTAATTGAATGACATTTTAACGACAAAATCGAAAACGTCTTAGGCCATGATGAGTTCGCCGTCCATGAACGGTGATTGAGGACTCGAGCCCTGAGCCGCTTGAGCACGGTCGAAAGCTCGAAGGCTTCTCAGCTAATGGGCTACTCCTTCTTGAATAGAGCGTCAACAACGTTATTCCTAACGATTACTTTCTCAGGATTTGACCGCACCCTGTGTGAGAGCTTGATCACGGATTTCCTCCCCCCGGCCTCGATCACGACCTTATTGCCGCTACCCCTCACCTTAACGTCGCCTTCTCTCACAGCGTCCCTAAGCTCCGCAATCACCTCTATTTGGTCGCCCAGGTCCATCACGTCGTAGTTACGCGTTACCTCCGAGGCTTCAGAGTCTTCTAACTCCTTGATAGTGTGCTTAGGCTTGCTTCCGAACTCCCTTATCACGGGGCGGCCGTCGGGGCCTATGGTTACGGAGAAGCCGTAAACTCTGCCTCCTCTACTCCAGAACTCCTCGTCGTTAAGCATCTGCTCTAACGCCCTGTTGAGTTCACGCATGAGTATCTCGAAGCTGAGCCCGAAGGGAGCAACCATGTCAGGCCTATAGGGGGTGGTGAGGAAGTCCTCTTCCTCCCTGTCCTCTTCCTCATCCCTTCTCCTTTCATCCTTCTTTTTCTTCTTCCTCCACCAAGGCATCGTGCTCCAACTCCGAGCTTAAACCATGTTTTAAGGCGGCATCGCCTTTAATACGCTTTAATGAAGCCCGCGTCACTACCTCTCAACCTATGTTGGTTATCCTTTCCGGCGGTACCTCGATGACCCTACTCAACCACGTGCCTCTGGAGAGCCATGCGAGCGCGAGGGCACCCGCCGCTATGTTGCTCGTGGTCATCGCGTACCACACGCCATCAGTCCCCATGCCAAGGAAGTAAGCTAGGGCTACGCTGAGCCCTATCCTCAGCACCCACAACCTGAATATTGAGAGAGCAGCGAAGAACTTCGTATGCCCAGAACCGTTAGCTACGGCGCTGCATAGGAAGAACATGCCGAAGAACGGTATGGAGGGTGCGAAGACCTCCAGTAGCCTGGACCCAACCGGGATTACTTTGGGGTCATTCACGAAGATAAGTATTAGCGGCACCCTGAACGCTATTATGGCTGTCGAGCCTATGGCGAAGCTCCCGCTAATCAGTATTAACGACTTTTTAACAACTTCCTTAGCCCTTGCGTAAGCCTCCGCACCTATGGTCTGACCTATCATTATGGATGCTGCCCTGAAGAATCCTCCAGCGAATGCCTGCATGATGCTTATGATCCTCTGCGCGACGCCGAATGCCGCTATGACCGTTGAGCCGAACCTGGAGACTATCGACATCATTATCGTGAACCCTAACGCGTTAGCCGACTGCTGCAGGGCTAGTGGGGACCCTATGCTGAAGATCTTCCTTAACCACCACCCCTCTAACCTCATGTCGTGGCGCTCGACCCTTATCCCTTTAACACCCTTGACGAAGACTAAGTATGCGCCCACAACGGACGTCAATGCCCTAGAGGATATGGTGGCTACGGCAGCCCCAACGACTCCCAGCGCGGGCATGCCTAGAAGGCCGAAGATGAGTATTGGGTCTAGGATAATGTTCAGTATTGAGGACGCGACGTTGAGCTTCATAGGGGTCTTCGTATCGCCTAGCGAATTAGCTATGGCGTTGTACCCGAAGGCGGGGATCGTTAGGGGGACACCGGCAAATATTACCCTCATGTAGCTAAGGGCTAGGGGATATACATCCGGGGGCACACCCATAGCTGTCAGTATGTATGGTGCGGAAATGAACCCTACAACGCTTATGATTAAGCCGAAGATGACTGCCAGTAGGAAGAGCTGGCCAGCACTCTTCCTAACCCCCACCACGTCCCCTGCCCCTGCGTATTGTGAGATCAGGGCTAGCCCTGCTGAGGCGTACCCTAAGGCTATGGAGTAAACAAGCATTATTGGGGGCCAACAAACGGTTGGGGCGCTGAAGGCTTCTCTCCCTAACCTCCCTAGCCATATAGCGTCGACTAGGTTGTAGGAGAGGTTAACTAGGTTCACCACTATGACGGGCCACGCCAACCACGCCAGCGTTTTATAGACGGGTGCTTTCAGTATCCTCTCCCTAGTGGCGCCGAACTCCTTCAGTGCTTGATGCCCGTCGTCCCCCAACCTCGCCCGACCGTGGGAATATGTCGGGGAGTGACATATAAATATATTTCAGCGGAATATATTAATAGGCGAACAACGAAGGAGGAAGGTGTTTTAATCATGAACACCAAGGCCAGTACTAAGGGGGGAGGCAAGCAAGGCAGTCTACTTCGCTTCCTAATACTGGCTCACGCCCTCATACATGGGAGAACCTACGGCTACGGTGTGCTAAGGGAGGTCTCACAGCTGAGTGACGGGGCGTGGAGACCCTCCGTCGGCACGATCTATAAGGTAATATCGGAGCTAGTGGCTGAAGGCCTACTCAGGGAGGTCGGTAAGGAAAAGTGCAGAGGAAGGCAGGTAGTGTACTACGAACTAACGGACGCTGGGCTCAAGGAATTAAGGCAGATGGCTGACTGGCTCCTCCTAAGGATAAGCACGGGCATGAAGTTCCTGGCGTTGCTTTACGCCAGCCTACCGAAGGACGAGAGGAGGGTTAAGGGATCTGCCATACCCCTGAAGGCATTCAAGGACATTAAGGAGACGGCTGAGGAGTTCCTAAGCCAGTACACAGCAACGCAGGGAGGAGGCACTTGAGCCGATCCTGAGTTTTCCTAAGCAAGAGAAGTAGGGTGAGGCTAAGGAGTGTTCAAGGTTCCTCAGGAAAAAATACCCTAACGCCTCAACCCCAGCCACTTCATTAGCCCAGCAAACGCCACTATCTTCGAGACGTTTCTCGCGTCAGCAGGCCCTGGCTTCTTCATGAAGAACGCGTTCACCTCGTAGAGGGTTCCCTTAACGCCTCTGTCTAACGCTATCTTACCTAGCCTCGCTAGATCCACCAGCATACCGGCTAGTGCTGGGGAGTCGTTTATTCTGGCGTTGATGAATATGGAGTCCCTGAACCCGTTGAAGGACAGGTACTCTATGTGCATCGCCACGAACTTCTTGTCCCCTAGAGGCTCTAAGTACCCTGTGGGCTTTATGTAGTGTGGCGCGTCGTAGCCGAGTATGTCCTTAACTATGGAGGACTTCGTGAACTCCTTCATCTTATTCCTCTCAGGCACCGTCAGCGCTAGGAAGTCCGTGTTCCCGCCGATGTTGAACTGCACTATGAACTCAACGAACCTGTTCCTTTCGGCGAGATGCTCCAGTAGGTCAGCGGTGAGGGGCGTCGCCCCAGTGGCGCCGTCATCGCCGAACACCACGGAGTTCACCTCCTCGAAGAGCTTAACGACGGCAGGGTCATTAGCTATTGGCGTTGGGATGGCGTTCACGAACGCCACGCCCCTCCCAGCCTTCTTAGTATAGAGGTACGCCGCGTACGCGTATGCGTGGGATGCGGAGACACCCTCACCGCCTTCCTCAATAGCCTTCTTAAGCGCTTCAACGTCGTTGAATGCTCTAGCCTCCTCAGTCGATATGATGTTTATCACTACGTCAGGCCTTAGCTCAACCCACTCATCAGCAAGCTTCTCGACAGCCTCCTTAAGCCCTAACTCCTCCTCTAAGCCCCTAGCCTTGATGTTGAGGCCTTTGTCCGAGTTTAGCTTTATGCCCTCCCTAACCTCGATGCCCTTCAGCTCCTCGGGCACGGGGTACTCCTCGCCAAAGACCTCCTTGGCGACGTCGTAGAGTGTCTTACCTATCTTAGCTACGTCTATGTCGTACGTCGCTACGACACGCACGTCCTCAACCCTGTACGGTAGGTCATACTTAGCCAGCGGCACGCCGTAGGGCTTCACTAAGCCCTTCCTAATCCTCTCTAACCCAACGGCCAGGTGTGAAGCCACGTATCCAGTACCTAGTACCACCACGCGCACCATGCTCCCACCTCACCCGCAACACCTTAACATGTGACCAACTAATGCCCGCGTAA